>CAMAYU010000202.1 GCA_945862235.1 Schlesneria paludicola DSM 18645 | reverse complement strand
GCCGCCCCCGTCCTGCGGCATCGCATCCTGACCAACTTCAACGCCGAAGCCGAGGGCGTCCGCCCGGACGACATCGTCAAGAAGCTGATCGAACTCATCCCCCCCGACGGCACGGTCAGCCGCGTCCTGCCGAAGGTCTTCAAGACCGCATGAGAGAACTTGAGTGAACACAGTGTGTCTGTGGTCGGCGATTGGCCGCTCATATGGACATTACCTCGTTCCTAAGCGGGAGCTGTGTAACGAGGTGGAATTAGTTTGTGTCTTGGGAGAGGCTCAGACTGCCCATACCCCGCCACGGGAGGTGGCTCATGATGAAATCGTGGATCGAATCAGGTATCGTGCCGCCTTGGCTACCGGCGGGAGCCGTCGGTCCACAGGTGCAGATTAAATGGCGGCGGGCAAAGAAAGCTCGCATTTCACCGTCGATAGGGGTTAGCTACAAATGCCTTCGACAGGTCACCTAAAAATCAGCGACTCTGGAATGAATGAGCCCCCAAACTACAAGAGTCCGCCGGTCGTCGAGACGATCTTGGGCTTACAATTTGATTCTGTGCCAAAGTTGACGAACGCTCATCTTGGTGCTTTTTGGAAAACACTGGATTCAAACGTCTGGTCTGGCGACATCCAAGATGTCCCTCCTTTGGAACCTGCGCTTGAGAAGTTTGTGGAACAGGGACAGTGGGGAGGTTTCGGGTTGAACCTTCGTTTGACTCAAGACCCCTCCAGCCGACTGCAAATCAAAAATTCCAGTGCGGATCGAATGATCCAAGTCCAGAATGAACGGATTCATTTCAATTGGTTGGGGCTCGACGGCGGAACCTACGTGCGGTATCCCGCGCTCCGCGATGGCTTCCGTGACACTCTTCAGCAGTTTCAGCGATTTCTGGAGGATGAGGGACTCGGTGTCATTCGCCCGAATCAATGGGAAGTCACGTATGTGAACCACATTCCCAAAGGGACCGTCTGGAACCGGGTTGATGACTGGCATTTTTGCGGCTTGATAGGCAACATCCCGACATATCCGGACTTGATTGAGGCGGAGAACTTCAGGGGCGATTGGCATTTCGTGATTCCGAATCAACGCGGCCGTCTGCATATTGAATGGAAACATGCCCGAAGATCCGTGTCAGATCGACAAGAAATTGTGGTGCTCAATTTGACTGCCCGGGGACCACTCAAGCCGGAGGGCGCTGGAGTCGATGAAATCCTTGCCGGCATAGATTTGGGTCGCAAGACGATCGTGCAAACGTTTGTGAGAATCATGTCCGACGAAGCGAATGCATTTTGGGGGATCGACCATGCCAACTGAGAGTGCATCGAGTTCTATGACTGCCGAAACGGTTGCGTACACGGAATGCGGTGAATCGTCGGCAACTCGGCCCTCAGAGCTTTCGCAGAACGATACTGCGAAGCTCGGCGATCAGTGGGGAAAAGTGCTCGACGAGCAGTTGATCGAATGGGCTAATCACCCCGAAGACTTCATCGAGGAAGGGCTCGTGCCGCCGTCGCATGACACGATCCAATTGGCGTTCAAGCACGTTCTGAAACCATTCCAGGCCCAAGGGCACATGCCGCCGTCGCACGTTGTTCCTGATGCAAATGGCGGGATCGTTTTCGAACTGAGAAGCAACGACGCATTTGAATCCATTCGAGTTCAAGCGGACGGGCACATCGAATACTGCTGCTTTCGCAGTGGACGGCTTGTCGACTGTCAGAATTGGCGTTGATCTCGTTCCTCGAAGTGATGCGCGAATGTCATGGCGGAACCAGCCGGGACGGAACCGATTGATGACGACGAACTGATTTACCGTCGAATCCCGGTTTCGATGCCTTGGTATTCCAATGGCCATCTTTCACCTGAAGCGTTCGACCCTCACCCCCAGCGTGACATCACTGGGATTTCGGTGAGTCGCTCCAAGCACAAGACCCTTGAAGACGCGGCCAAAGGCCCTGGGCGGAAGGGCTATTTTGTTGCCGTCTTCCGTGCCCACGATCTGCGCCTGCGCGGGATTGAAGTTGTGCCTCGGCCCATTCACCCGGATGACCCCGAAAATCCAGATTACGATCCCGGTCATGCAGAACTTCCTGCATTGACTGCGCAGAGCCGTGGTTCGACTCCTGCAGAAGAGGCAAAGCTGGCGTTGACGACTTTGGCGATTGAAGTCAAAGGGCCGTTCATTACAACGTGATCCAAATGCCGGGGCGGGGTGGCCCGGCTTGAGCGATGACAGCAACGTGGGACGTGCCGCTGTTTCGGAGTCTTTGGAGAAGCAGTGCCGATGCGCGGGCGACCTCTCGAAGAGCACTGCTTCTCCGAAGACTCCGAAGCAGTGCTACCGAACCAGCGGACGGCAGCAGTTGTCGATGTAATCGAAGGAGACCAACCATGACCACCGAAACGATCTCGATCGAAGTCGATTCCGAAACGGCTCTCGCCTATCGCGAAGCCGATCAACAGCGGCGGGCCAAGTTGGCGATCCTCGTTCGCTGGGGGCTGGCAGGCGTGTTTGACCGCGATACGCGAACGCTGGTCGAGATCATGCACGACATCGGTATGCAGGCTCAGGCGAATGGGCTGACTCCCGAGATTCTTCAGTCAATCCTCGACGAGCCTGACGATGAGTGACCCTCGACTCGTGTTCGACACCAACGTCGTGGTGAGCGCGGTCCTGTTCCTGTCGTCCGTCCCCGCGCGGGCGTTAGAGTTGGGTCAAGCTGTGGGAAGACTGCTGGTATCTGACGAAACCGCAGAGGAACTGCGTCGAGTTCTGATGCGAACCAAATTCGACCGCTATGTGCGGTCGGACGAGCGGGCTCGATTCTTGGGACGAGTCCTCGACGATGCCATGCTGGTCGAAATCATCGAGTCCATCGACGACTGTCGCGACCCCCAAGGACAACAAGTGTTCTGGAACTGGCGGTCTCGGGGGACGCGACGCATCTCGTCACGGGAGACGACGACCTGCTGGTTCTGCATCCGTTTCGAGGCGTCGCCATCGTGACGCCTCAAGCGTTTCTCGACGAGTTTTCTCCGACCCGGTGACTGTGAGAGCGTCACAAGTGACCGGTGACGCATCCGTTTCTCGTCGGGAGCCGTCCGGCGCGACTGAGAAGGCTGCCGGCACAGTTGAAAGACCATCCGGCGCGTCTGGAGAATCGTTCAACGTGAGTGGTCGCCGCGGGGATCCCAGTCTTCTATCCGAGCATCGGCTCACTCGGCGTTTGTCGCGTGGCGTGGCCCATGTGGGTGGTTCGAGAGTGTGAGGGCTGCCCCATCTGCTTGCGAGAGTTGTTCGGCGAGCTTTGCTCCCGATCGAAACGATTCCCAAGGGAAACGGGGACTGCTGTGTTAGAAGATTGTCTCGCCAGTCTTGTAGGGTGCGTGGAATCTTCGGAACGCACCATGATCGTCGCGGCACTCTCAAATCCGGTGCGTTCCGAAGACTCCACGCACCCTACATCAACTGACCCACCGGACGAAACTCTATTCGATGTCCTCGTCCTTCCAATTCGTCGCGGCTTTCAAGAGATGCTCGTCGGGGGAGATGCGGAGGTAGACAAGGGACTGCTTCAGGATGCTGGCGGCGGCTGGAGCGGCGACCTTGCCGCCGAAGGTTTCTCCTCCGACCGAGGACTGGTTGACGACGACGAGCACCAGCAACTGCGGGTCTTCCACGGGAGCACCGCAGAATCTGGATTTCTGCACTGGGCATTTTGCTCGCCTCCTTAAATACACGAAAACGCCCCGGCTCATTCTCCAATGAGCCGGGGCGTCCCGAACACCGCGTTGTGTGCCACTCCTTCAGCCAACGGCGCGGGCGGATTTTCTGTTCCATTCAAAAGCTCAGAAGGCCCCTCACCCTAGCCCTCTCCCCGCAAGGCCGGGGAGAGGGGACAAGAGGCTGCTTCGCTCATTCAACTGCAACCGTGACTCGTGCCGCAGTTGTGGCAGAGGTAGCAGTTGCCGTTTCTCACCGTGATGGCTCCGCAGCCGGAGCAGGCGGGGGCGTCGGATTGGAAGCGGGCGAACTGCTGGTTGCGGTTCGCGGTGGATTCCAAACTGTGGCCGCTTGAACTGTGACCTGACGGATAAGAGGCACTGGCGAGGGCGAGTTGCGGTGAGGCAATTCGCTGGGCGATTGCGGCGGGGAGCTTGCCATTGCTGGACGAAGTTTTTCCGCTGCCATTTGTCGAACTGCCGTTGCCATTCACATGCGGGGCCGAAGTCGCTGGCAGGGCCTTCACGACGACTTCGGCCATGTGATGACTTTCCGCGGAGTCCTCGCCTCCCTCGGTCGAGGTCTCGCGGCGTGGCGTATTCGCTTCGCGGAAACCGGGCAGGAACTGGATGCCGAGCCAGCGGAAGATGTAATCGACAACGCTCTTCGCCACCGGGATATCCGGGTTGGGAGTCCAGCCGCTTGGCTCGAAGCGCGAGTGCGAGAATTTCTCAACGAGGACTTCCAGCGGGACACCGTATTGCAGACCCATCGAGGTCTCGGTGCCGATCACGTCCATCAGACCGCCGATGGTCGAACCTTCTTTAGCCATGCTGATGAACAGCTCGCCCGGCGTGCCGTCTTCAAACAGGCCGACCGTGATGTAACCCTCGTGCCCGCCGACCGAGAACTTGTGGGTCAGTGAGTGGCGTGTGGCGGGGAGGCGACGGCGAGCGGGACGGCCATCGGCCCCCTTCTTGCGATCCCCTTCCTTTGTCGTCGAGAGCGGCTGGCTTTGCTTCGAGCCGTCGCGATAAATCGCAAGAGCCTTCAGTCCCAGACGCCAGCCTTCAAAGTACGCCTGCTCGATGTCATCGACGGTCGATTCCTTCGGCATATTGACGGTCTTTGAGATCGCACCGGACAGGAACGGCTGGGCGGCGGCCATCATCTTGACGTGAGCCTTCCAGTGGATGGTCCTCGTCCCGTTCGCCGCCTTAAACGCACAGTCGAAGACCGCGACGTGTTCGGACTTGAGATCGGGGCAGTTCTCGATCGTCTCGTGTTCCTCGATGTACTTCACGAGCCGTTCGACTTCGGCCGAATCGTAGCCGAGTGTCTTGAGGGCCACCGGCACGGTGCGGTTGGCGATCTTCATCATGCCTCCGCCCGCGAGCTGCTTGTACTTGACGAGCGCGATGTCCGGCTCAATGCCGGTCGTATCGCAGTCCATCATGAACGCGATCGTTCCGGTCGGAGCGAGCACCGTCGCCTGAGCGTTCCGGTAGCCGTGCTGCCGCCCCGAATCGACGCACTCGTCCCACACCTTGCCGGCGGCGGCTCGCAGGTAGTCGGGGCAGGTCGAGTCGATCCGATCCACGGCATCGCGGTGCATCCGCATCACGCGGAGCATCGGCTCGGCGTTCTCTTTGTAGCCCGCGAACGGGCCGAGATAGCTGGCGATCCGGCTCGACGTGAGATAGCCCTGCCCGGTGAGCAAAGCCGTCAGCGAACCGGCAATCCCGCGACCGGCATCGCTGTCGTAGGGGATCCCCATCGACATGAGCAGGCTGCCGAGGTTGGCGTATCCCAAACCGAGCGGTCGGTAGAGATGGCTGTTCTTGGCGATATCCGGCGTCGGATAGCTGGCGTGATCGACCAGAATTTCCTGAGCCGTGATGAAGACTGAAGCGGCGGCGCGGAAGCGATCCACGTCGAAGTTCCCTTCGGGGCGCTGGAACTTGCGGAGATTGAGGCTCGACAAGTTGCAAGCGGTGTCGTCGAGGAACATGTATTCCGAGCAAGGGTTCGACGCATTGATGCGACCCGAGTTCGGGCAGGTGTGCCACTTGTTAATGGTCGTGTCGTACTGCACACCGGGATCGCCGCAAGCCCACGCCCCTTCGGCCATCTGTCGCAAGACGTACTTCGCCTCGTATTCGGGACCGGACTTGGTAGCGTCCGTCACCCAGCGCGTCTTCCACTTCTTGCCTTCGTCCACGGCGCGCATGAACTCATCGCTCAAGCGGACGGAAAGGTTGGCGTTCTGGAACATGATCGACGAGTAAGCCTCGCCGTTGAAGTTGGCGTCGTACTCGCCGCTGTTGATCAGCGTGCGAGCCTTCTTCTCTTCTTTGTTCTTGCACTGGATGAAATCGAGGATGTCGGGATGCCAGTCCTTCAGCGACTGCATCTTGGCCGCGCGGCGCGTCTTGCCGCCCGACTTCACGACCGCCGCGATCTGATCGTAGACCCGCATGAACGACAGCGGACCCGACGGAGTTCCGCCACCCGACAGTTTTTCCTTAGCACTGCGGATTGTCGAGAGGTCGGTTCCCGTGCCCGATCCAAACTTGAACAGCATCGCCTCGCTCGTCGCGAGCCGCATGATGTCTTCCATGTTGTCATCGACCGACTGGATGAAGCACGCCGATGCTTGTGGCAACTCATACGACGTGGCGGGTCGCTCGATCTGCTGCGTAGCGGGATTGAAGTGGTAGTTCCCCTTGCAGCCCTTCACGCCGTACTGCTGGAAGAGACCGACGTTGAACCAGACCGGCGAATTGAACGAGCCGTACTGGTGGAGGCACATCCAGGCCAGATCGCGGTAGAAATTCTCACCGTCTTCGCGGCTGGCGAAGTAGCCATCGGCGATACCCCAGTCGGCGATCGTCCGGGCGACGCGATGAATCACCTGCTTGACGCTGGTCTCACGTTCGGGCGTGTTCGGCTCGCCATAGAAGTACTTCGACACGACGACATTCGTGGCGAGCGGACTCCACGACGCGGGGATTTCGCAGTTGGTCTGCTCGAAGAGAACCTTGCCGTTCTCATCTTTGATCGCAGCCGTGCGGTAATCCCACTCGACGGTCGTGAACGGATCGGTATCGGGGGGACAGAAGCGGGGGGCGACCGACATCGGACGCATCTCAGGCAGGTTGCGGGGGGCGGGTCCCGCGTTTGAACTCACTCCCATCGGAGCCACCGCCACAGACGAACCAGCAGACATCGACATTCCTTTTGACTCGTGCATCATGCACTCCTCTACTCCAAGGATCACAGGGCGCAAAAAAACCGTCAGCGCAGCAGCCGACGACGGGGAAAACCAAGAGGGGGAGAAAGAAAACGGTCAGAGAAACCGGAGAACGTTTGCCACAAGAACAACTATCGGTAGGGGTCGAGGTACGACTGAAGCCCTACATCTGGTGAGCGAACGGGGAGCAAAATAAAGCCGCCAGTGCCGGAAGTCAACCGTCCGAATTGGCCGAATCGACCGACAAACACAGCTCCGCTCGCACAAGTGGTCGTGCCTCACGGGGTTAAAGTTTTGTGAAAAAATTCGCGAGAGGTTCATGCGGCGAGAGCCGCAAACCGCCGTTGACCCACTGAGCCAAGCGGGGCTACGGTTCGACCGGCTCAATGCAACCTGCTCCCCACTAGAAACGGCCTCAAATGCTCACGATTCTGCTGCTGATCGTCTCGAACGTCTTCATGACCTTCGCGTGGTACGGGCATTTGAAATTCAAGGAATCTCCACTGGCGGTCGCCATCTTGGTGAGCTGGCTGATTGCCTTCGTCGAGTACTGTTTTCAAGTCCCGGCGAACCGCTGGGGTTCGGCTCAGTTCTCGCCCGTCCAACTGAAGGTGATGCAGGAGATCATCACGCTGGTCGTGTTCAGCATCTTCGCCGTGCTGTATCTCGACACGAAGCTCGGCTGGAACCACGCGGTCGCGTTCTTGCTGATCGTCGCGGCGGTCTTCTGCGTGAGGAAGGACGCACCGGTACTCGAGCACTCGTCGGCCGATATCCCGCCAGCAACCAATACCTCTGTTGAGGAGTAATTTAACTCTGGATGCGAAATCCTGACCACAGATTTCACGGATAGCACAGATCCGAACGGGCGAATGAAGACTCGGAAGTGGCTCGCCTACTCTCTCTTCCGCCTCTTGTTCCTATCCGTGCCTTCCGTGAAATCCGTGGTTGAACCTCTCCGCCAGACGGAGGGGAAACGAAACAGCCGACGAGGAGGGGCCTCGTCGGCTGTTGTCATTGTGTGAGCGGAATGACGGAGTCGATCACTCGGCGAAGGCGGCGTCGAAGGCACGGGCCGACGGAGCGAAGTCGATGTTCTTGACGTACTGGCACGATTCGCGAGCACCGTGTTCGCGGTCCATGCCCATGTCTTCCCACTCGACCGACAACGGGCCTTGGTACTTGGCGGCGTTGAGGGCGCGGATGACTTCTTCAAAGTTCACACCGCCGCGGCCCATGCTGCGGAAGTCCCAGCCTCGGCGCGGGTCGCCGAATGACAAGTGGCTGGCGAGGATGCCCGAGCGTCCGTTGAGCGTCACTTTCGCGTCCTTCATGTGGACGTGATAGATGCGGTTCGGGAAGTAGCGGATGAACTCGGCGGGATCGACACCTTGCCAAATCAAGTGGCTGGGGTCGAAGTTGAAGCCGAACTCGGCCCGTCCGTCGAGAGCCGCCACGGCTCGTTCGGCCGAGTAGAGATCGAAGGCGATCTCGGTCGGATGGACTTCCAGCGCGAACTTCACTCCGCACTCTTGGAACACGTCGAGGATCGGGTTCCAGCGATCAGCCAGCAGTTGAAAGCCCGCGTCGTACATCGCCTTGGGGGTCGGCGGGAAATCGTAGATCAGGTGCCAGACACTCGATCCGGTGAAGCCGTTCACCACGCCGACGCCCAACTTCTGAGCGGCCCGCGCGGTGTTCTTCATCTCTTCGATCGCACGCTGAGTCACGCCGGCCGGATTGCCATCACCCCAGATCGCGGGCGAGAGAATGCTCTTGTGGCGGATGTCGATGTTGTCGAGGACCGCTTGGCCGACGAGATGGTTCGAGATCGCGAAGACCTGCAGGTCGTACTTCTCGAGCAGCTCGCGCTTGCGGGCGCAGTAGGTGTCGTCAGAGAGAGCCTTATCGACCTCGAAGTGGTCGCCCCAGCAGGCCAATTCCAACCCGTCATAGCCGAAGTCCTTGGCTTTTTTGCACAGCTCTTCCAGCTTGAGGTCGGCCCATTGGCCTGTGAACAGCGTTACCGGTCGCCCCATCGCGATGACCCTTTCCGAAGACGTAATGAAAACTACCCAAACCTTGATTTCAGAAGTCCGCGAACACGCTCTGAACCCTGAAAACGTAGTGGTTTAAGACAGTAGGACGGCTAGAAATGAATGTCAACTGACGACGCTGAAGCGCCAGGGCCATCGCCTTGTTGAGTCTGGGCGAGAGGGTGCCACGGTCACGAAGCCTCGACGTGGCCGTGAGAATGAGAAATAGCCTTCACTTTCACGCACGGCCACGTCGAAGCTCCGTGACCGTGGCACCCTAAATTGACAAAGGCGATGTCACTCCTGAAGAAGCCGCAACTCAGTGTTTTCTACTCATCTCTCGCAGGGGCGGAGGACCGAGAGAACGTGGCGGAGTTGGCATCCACCCGCCGAACCGGTTGTAACGAGTGAATCTGTTGTGTCGCACAGCGTGTGAGAAAATCGCTTACGTTCGGATGTTGCAAACAAACAACACCGTGCGAGTCGTCGGACATGACCTAGGTTTGAATCGCAGTTTGGCTGGATGCACGACCGCCTTGGCAGGACATGCTGCCGAAGTGGTGGTTGCCATGCTCGAACCCCAAGCGGGGCCAGCCTGCGGCTCGTCTAGTAATTAAACTCCCCCCAGTAAAGCACCGGAATTTTGCGATGGCCGATTGGCTGTTCGAGAACCCGACCGCCTCCTCAAACGGCACGATGGCCGTCTTGGACGAGGCCTCGACAGAGACGAAGGGGAAGTCGCCCGAGTCATGGCTGCGCGAGTTCTCGGTCGCGACCGGGTTGCCGTGCCTGTGTCTCGACCGCGATCTGGGCTGTATTGTGGGGCAATCGCATCCTGAGATGCTGCCGTTTGTTTCAACAGAGTTGCTGCAACGGTTGGACGAAATTGAGAGCCTCGAAGTCCGGCGCGTCACCGAGCAACTCACAACCTTCGCGATCCCAGCTCGGGCCAACGATCGCCTCATCATCACGGGCTACGTCCTCTCGACGCGCGGTGCGCGACCGGCTGAGTTGTTGTTCTCCGCGGTGGAAGCCGATTGGGGTGAGACGCGACTGAATTCGTGGCTCAGTTCCATTCCCGTCTGTGACGCCAAGATCCTGCAACGCTTGCTCGACAGCGTTGGTCGCGAGTTTCATCAGCAGCGCCGCGAAGGCGAGTTGCAATTGGAACTGAACTCGCTCAGCCAGCAGATCGACTACACGTACGAGGAGATCAGCCTCCTGCATCGACTCACCCGCAACCTTCAATTGTCGCGGCCCAGCAAGGAGCTGGCCGACATGTGCGTGCGCGGTCTCTACTCGCTGATCGAATGCGTGGGGACAGTCATCTGCATTCAAGACTCATCCAACGAGATGCACTTTCTGACCCAGGGCCGCATGCCGTTCGATCAGTCCGGCTTGGCAAGATTGCTCGCCCGGTTCGAGCAGCACGACTGGAACAAGCCGCTGGTGAAGAACAAGCTGCAACACACGTTGCTCGGCGCAGACTTCCCCGGCCTCAAGAACATCGTCATCGTGCCGATTGGCGAGCCGCAACATCGGCGCGGCTGGATCATCAGCACGAATCTGCGCGGTGGTCGCGACTTCGGCACAATCGAAGCCAACCTCATCGCGTCGATCGCCACGATCCTGGGAACTCATGCTCGCAACATCGAGCTGTATGACGAACATGATGACCTGCTGGTCGGCTTCGTGCGGTCGTTGGTCTCGACGCTCGATGCGAAGGATCCGTACACACGCGGTCACAGTGAACGAGTCGCCCTCGTCGCCCGCTGCCTCGGTCGGCAGATGCAGATCGACACCAACGACTTGGACGACATCTATCTCTCGGGGCTGCTCCACGACATCGGCAAGGTGGGCGTGGACGACCGCATCCTCGCCAAGCCGGGCCAACTGACCGAGGAAGAGTTCCTCCAAGTTCAGCAGCATCCGATGATCGGCTTCCAGATTTTGCAGCAGCTCAAGAGTCTGCAAGCGATCCTGCCGGGAGTGCGACATCACCACGAAGCCTTCAACGGCAAGGGCTACCCCGACAAGTTGAAGGGGGACGAAATTCCGTTGATGGCCCGCATCATCGCGGTCGCCGACAGCTACGACGCGATGGTCAGTGATCGTCCCTATCGCAAGGGAATGCCACTCGAAAAACTCGAAGACATCTTCCGTCGCGGTGCCAACGAGCAGTGGGACCCGCGCGTCATTGACGCCTTCTTCGTTGTGAAGAACGAAATCCAGAAGCTCTGCGAATCGTACTCACCGAAACGAGGCAACCTGCTCCGTGAGAAGCAGTCCAGCCGCTCGGGAATCATCACGGGACGGACGCTGCTCCAGCGGTGATTCCATCCGCGCCCGAACGGCCTGAACCGTGCATGTGATTGGGTACTGAAGCCCTGGAAAGCTGTCGCTCTACGAGCGATAAAATCACCCCCAACTTCTGCCTGCGGGAGTTGATGA
>CAMAYU010000201.1 GCA_945862235.1 Schlesneria paludicola DSM 18645 | reverse complement strand
ATCTTTGCCATTCGATCGACGAGTGGCATCTGTGTTCCGATCGCAATCGCGGCAGGCATCCGCGTAGTTTGTGATCGCCTCCTCGACGTATCCGAACCCCGCGAGGACCTCCGCCAAGCGGCCGTGCGTTGATCTCCCTCGGCGATGGGTCGCCAGTGCGTCATCGGATCGTTTCAGCGAATGAAAATATTCGCCGAGGTACTCGCGGTACTGAGTCGCCTCGGGGGCAAGCGTGATCGCGCGGCGATACTGGTCGACCGCCTCGTCGATCATTTCCGCCTGCCTCAACGAATCCCCGACCTGCGACGCGACGAGGGCATTCTTCGGTCGCGCCTCGCTGCGCTTGCGCCACACGGCCGCCGCCGCTTGCCGCCGCGCGGTCCCATCGCGCGACGAGTCCTTCAGAATCGCGCGGCCCCAGTCGCGCAGGGTGTCCGAATTGTTTGGCTCATCCCGGTCGAATTGCTCGCAGTGCGCGAGGGCTTCGGAAACTTGGCGTGCTTCCAGCAGCCGGTCGATCAACGCGCGACGCCGTTCCTTCCGCGACGGGGCGAGCTTTACACCGCGCTCAAGCCACGTACTCGCAGACTCATCGCGACCGAACGCCGCGTAAGTCTGCGCCACGCGCATGATCGCATCTAAGTCGTCGGGATGCTTCACGAGCCACGCTTCGTAGTACGTGGCCGGTCCCGCCCGGTCCTCGGTTCGCAGATAGATCGCCTCGATCCGCCGACGGACTTCGCGGTAGATCCCGTGATCAGGATTGAGCTGACGGAGCAGCGACTCGAACTCGTTGAGCGCGGCTTCGGTCTGGCCGAGCCGCACGCGGATGTCCGCCGCCTCCATCCGAAAGGCGAGTTGCCGCCCGCGGTCTTTCACCGATTGAGCCAGCTTGTCGAAGCGAGGCAGCGCGGCGTCAAACGCTTTTTCTTCGAGCAGTGTCGTCGCGATCTGTTCCTGCACGCGTTCATCGTTCGGGAACTGCTGTTCGACTGGCCCTGCAACACGAGCGTCTGGCCCAAGTAATACGACGCCAGCGCGTTCTCCGGGGCGAGTCGCTCGGCAGTCTCAAACGCCTTCGCCGCGGCAGCCTCTTCCCCACGCAGCGAGTCCAGCAACCCGACGATCCTCGCCGCCGAAGCCGCGCGCGGTTCCGAGGTCGCTGTGGCTTTTGTCCGAAACGACGGATTGAACTTGTCGAGTGAACTCTGTTCGACCCGAAAGGCATAGACCTTGTCGACGCCGTCCCGCGTCGCGGGTTCTTCTCCAACACGGCCACAAACCGCGCGAGGACCGCCGCCTCACGCGCCTCGTCGTCCGAACCGGTCACATCGCGCGTCGCTTTCTCGCTAGGAGCATTCGCCGCCGGAGCCTCTTGCGCCGCCAGCGACCGCACCATCAGCACCGCCCACACACAGCCAGCCTATCCACTTCGCCGACCCCAGCTACACTCGGGAAGTGATTGCGGCCCCGTTCTTTAGAGGCTATCCGAGAATTAGCGTGCCCATAACAGTTACGCAGGTATTGACCGTGGCTCCTGAAAACAAGCCTTTTCGTTCCGGATAGCCTCTGAGTGGTAGCCCTGTCGCTTAGCGACAGGAAGCGAGATCGCAAGCCGGCGTATGGCGTTGGTTTGACGTGATTCGACGAATCGACACTCTTGGTTTATTGCGCCTCCTGTCGCGGAGCGACAGGGCTACCACGCGGTGAAACGACACAACCCGGCTGCCGTGAAGCAGCCGGGTTGTGATGGCAGGGGCCGTGAGTTGAGAACTCGTCGTCGATCAGGCGGCGCGTTGTTCGGACTCGGGTTGAGCGGTCTCAGTGGCGGCAGCGGGAGTGAAGATCGTCGGGGTCCAACCCTTGAGGTTCGATCCCGGTCCGCCCCGCGGTGGGTAGCCGTATTCCCGGAGTTTGCCTGACAGGGTGCGGATGCCGATCTGCAATGCTTTCGCCGTTTTCTCGCGGTTGCCCGCGAAGCGGTTGAACGTCGCTTCGATCAGTTTGCGTTCCATCTCGGCCAACGTGAGACCGGGCAGGCCATCGGCCTCTTCTTCGGTCAGATCGCGCGGCGTGAGCCACGCTTCGATCATCGAGCCGTTCAGCTTGGTTCCCCAGTCGAGGGCACAAGCGCGTTCGACGACATTTTCCAACTCGCGCACATTGCCGGGCCAGTCGTGCTTTTGCAGCAGATGCAGAGCATCAACCGTTAGAGACCGAGCCGGCTTCCCTTCGCGCCCGGAGACGCGACGCAGGAAGTGTTCGGTCAGTGGTGCGATGTCATCTTTGCGGGACCGGAGCGTCGGCAGTTCGAGCGAACATTGCGTGATCGCTTCATGCAGATCGCGACGGAAGAGACCTTTCACGACGAGGGCCGACAGGTCCGAGTGCGATCCAAACACGAAGCGGACATCGAAGCGGATTCGCTCGCCCGACTGCGGGTGTTCAAACCGTTGATCGCGGATCAACCCGACCAGCACCTTCTGAACCGGGAGTGCCATGAACTGCACTTGTTCGAGCAACAGTGTTCCGCCGTCAGCCAACTCCAACCGACCGGGCTGGCGTTGTGGTTGACCAGTTTGGCCGAACTGAGTCGCGACACTTTCACCGAACAGTTCTTGTTCGAGTGTTTCGGCCGACAGCACGCTGCAATCGAGTTTGACGAACGGCCGATGGGCGCGGGGACTGGAATCATGAATGGCCTGCGCCACAAGGTCGATCCCCGAACCCGGTTCACCGTGCAGCAACACGCTGCTCGTCTGTTCAGCGGCTGACTGCACCTTCTGACGGAGCGTGTGCATGGCGGAACTGTGTCCGACCATCTCACGCAAGTTGCGGTTGTTGAGCTGTCGCTTGAGGCGGCGGTTCTCTCCCTGCAACTTGGACTTTTGTACGGCGGTCGAGATCGCCAGCGCGAAGTACTCGGGTGTGTACGGTTGATGCAGCAAGTCGATCCCGTTGGTCGCGGGGAACAACTGCGGTCCGTCGCCGGACGGCGAGCCGATCACACAGATGGGTTGAGTCGCCAAGCCCTTCTGTTGGATCAGTCCGGCCAGCGCACCTGCCGTTTCTCCCTGAGGGAGCGAACCGATCAAACAGGCATCGCTGGGGTGTGCGGTTAGGGCGTGAGCGGCTGCTTCATGCGAAGCCACCACGCGACAACTTTGACCGGAGGCGTGAACATCACGCTCCAGCCGCTGAGCCTCATCGGGATCGCACGAGACGATCAGGATGTTGGGCGGTGTCTCCACAGACGGAACGCCGGCGGCAGCCGGGCGCTGAGGAAACGGGATCACATCGGGATGGGCGAACGACATAGAGTCACCGTGATCTGGAGGAACGACGGAGTGAAGGGCGCGTACGGCGGACGCTCCGCCGAACGCGAGTTCTTCGGTGACAGCGGCGAAAACGCCGCACAAACAGAGAGACGGGAAGGCAGGGAGACGTGGACAGCGCGAGTGCGCGGCGTTCCGAAACCAAGGGACGACGAGTCACACATCCAGACCGTTCGCGGGAGGCGAAACAGTTGAAAATGCGATCGGCGAACACGCTGGCTCGGCCAATCAGATCGAACAAATTGTGAAGGGGAGATCGACGGGCGGGGTTTATTCGCAACCGGCAGAATGTGTCAACGTGTTCTCACGTCCGTTTCAAAAGATTGTAAAACAGGACGTTGCTGCGGGGGCCTCCACAAAGTTAATGGCCGTTCGGCACGCGTGTTTGAGCCCCGATCAGCCGTTTTGGCCCGCAACCCGCCACTGCACACGAGGCCACCGCGCGACAGTCGCCTTGTAATTCGAGATGCTTCGGTATCTTCTCTGCCGCAGCACAGGAATCGGCATCGGCTGCCACGATGATGTGGCGTTGAGATCGCTCACGGGTGAGTAAGCGTGAGCCGCGTGAGGTATATCGCTCGCACGGCAACCTTTGGCCGAGTACCTGTGTGACATTGAACGCTGCTGGCCCGACCGGATTGCAGGTGTCGAAGTATTGCCTTGAGTGCCACGGTCACGGCTTTGCGTGGCCGTGGCTTCTCGAGAACAAAAGCACAGCCGTGACCACGGCACTCTCAAAACAACGCTGTTCATTTCGAGGCAAAACAGGTTCTGAAATGAGTACCCGACCCACCCTCTGCTCTCCCACACCGCACCGCTATGCGCACGACTTGGCCGAACGGCGGCAGCTTGCGCGCGTCGAGCAGTTGGCTCAGTTTGGGTTGGCGGTCGGCTGGGTGTTCGCGCTCACGGGAGGATTCTGCTGGCTGTGCGTCGTCAGTTCGCTCGATGTCCTGTGGGTAACGCTGTTGCTCACGGGAACACTCTTGATCGTGCTGGGGACATCCCTTCCCGAATCGCTCGAACGGCCGTGTCGTTGGTGGATGACACTCGCGCATTGGCAGGGCCGCATCGTGATGACCGTGGTGCTGACGATCGTCTATTTCACGCTGATCGTTCCCGTCGGTGGACTGCTGCGCCGACGCAAGGGGACGCACCCCTTCCACGCTTGGACCGGCTCGCCCCCCACGGAAGCACTCGGTTGGGAACCACTCCCACAGCGAGACAACATTCCGTCAGTGGATGGCTCACCGGCGAGTCTCGTCCCGACTCACAACAGCGCGCGTTCCGATCGTCGCTCATTGCCGAGGCTGCTGCTCGCGACACTCGGCTTCTTCTATGAACGCGGCCATTACCTGATGCTGCCGATCCTGATCGTGCTGCTCGGTCTGGGCCTGCTCCTCTTCTTCGTACAGGGTTCCGTGCTGGCCCCGTTCATCTACACGCTCTTTTGAGGATCGCGAACGCCACCGCTTGCCGAAAAAAGCGGGCGAGGCATCCGTCCTACGGGTATTTTCAGCCGCTCGTCTAAAGACATATTTGTCAGACTCGCCACGGCTCGGGTCGTTGCACTACGGCCTGCCGCCCTCCGGACTGAAACCCCTCAACACGCAATCCGGAGTCACGATCAACTCGCCTCGGCCAGCTTCACTACTCGTGTCCCATGCCGCCGCCGCACGATCCGCCAAACGCCCATCAGCCACAGCAGCGGGAAGCCGATGAAGAGCGAGATGAGCAGCCACGGCGTGGTCATGCAGGAATTGGAGACATGCTGTGCGGCACCAGGTTGCACCTCGAACAGTTCCTTGTTGAGCAGTGTCGAGGCGGCGACGAATCCGGGGAGCGGGCGATTGGCGTACAGTGGCTCCGCGTGCAGAAACGTCCGACGAAGTTGGTTCATCCCGTCCTCCACAGAGAACGACGGTGCGGATGAAAATCGTTCGGCGGGAGTCATCATCGCAGTCGGAACTTGATCGCGCGCCGCGTTGATCCACTGGATCGTCTGAAACAGGCTCTCGGCATGTTGAGGATGTGGCTGACCGGAGATTTCTTGGAACAGCTCTTGGCAATGTTCCTTGGTGAACGGGCGTGTACCGCGGCCCCCCTTGTTCGTCGTGGCGGGATAGCCAAGACGAATTTGGAAGCCGGGTATTACCTGCGAGCGGTTCGGAATGACGCGGAGATGGTCCGGTTTGGCGGTCAGCAGGATCGTGTCACGCAGATAGACGTGACTGGGGGGCAGCAGGCCGCAGGTGCGACCCGTCCCCGTGGCCATCATCGAGAAGCCGAATTGAGGTCCATCCCCTTTCGACATGACGGTCTGTGCCGAGGCATCGTAGACGTGATAGTCCGACGGCCCGAACGGGATCACGTACAGAGCGAGCGTCAGCAGAAACAGCACGAAGCACAACACGGACCACAGCGTGAGTCGGCAGATCGTCGCCAACCATCGCCGAACGGTCTGGCTCAAGTGTCCGACGGGCAACCGGACCAGCATCCGGCCGAGATCGGTCTCGGGCCACGGAGTCGTTGCGAAGGATTCTTTTACTGTCGGGAGGTGCAGCCAGCACATCGTCATCAGGCTGATCGGAATTCGTAAAAAGCAACCCGGAGAGATCGGCAGCAAGCCGAGGAACGACGCACCTCGCACGTGGTCAAAGTTCTGTCGCGCGACGATGCACTGTGCCACCGCGAACGAGAACAAACTCATGCCGAGCCACACCACGGCCAGAAGCATCGTCCCGACAACATTGCTCCCACCGCCGAGTGCGATCGTCCCCATCAAGACTGCGCCCACCAAATCGATGCCACCGATGACGAACCACTCGGCGGCAAACACGAGCCGTCGACGTTCGGCCAGTTCCAACTCGTAGAAGCTGCCGATCCATTTCCCCAAGTGTCCCAAGGTTGCGGCCGACGATTGAAGAACGGAGCTCACTCGCGCGGCCAACGTCGGACGTTCGGTTCCGGCCGCCGCATCAACGCGCGTTGTCTCGCCCTCTACCAGAGTGTCTGGCTGAAGTTCGCCTCGGCGGATGTAGTACGTCACAACTCGCCACACGACGATCGCGACAATCACGGCGACTAGGAAGTTGTTCACGAACAGCAGTGCGGCGAATGCAGCCAGCATCGCGAGGCTCTCAGGGGGAAGACGCCAGATCGGATGAGTGCGACCATCTTGACCGCGATTAGTCGATTGAACGCCATCCCCCGCGGAACTCGCTGTTGATTGAGGCGACCTGTAGACGTTGGCCCAAATGAAACGAACCAGCGCCGCGAGGAGCAGTCCCCAGAAGCAGACGAGCATCCCACCAAAAACACTCGTCAGCAGAGCCTCTTCGATCCCAACGCGGTTGGCGCGCGCCATCGCGAACACGCCCGTCATTCCCGCCAACAGGATGAACAACAGCCAACGGGCCGAGATCGGCTGAAAGAAGATGGTCGAGGCGAAGACATCGTTCGAGGATCGCGATGCCGGACACACATAGGACGTGGTGGTTGAGGAAGACTCAGTTCGAGCCGACGCGCTACGATCCGACTGCTGACTGGAGGACTGATCGACGGTGATCGGCCTCGGGACGACCGATGGCTGTTGGACGTGAGCCAGCCATTTCTCCAGAACCTCGGCGACCGACTTCGCGGTTGGGAAGCGAGCCTCACGCTCCTTCGACAGCAGCTTCATGATGATCGCGCAGAGCCAGTCGGGGATGTCGGGGTTCAGTTCTTGAATCGGCCGCGCGGGGTCGTGGCAGACGCGTTTGAGGACTCCCATCGTCGTGCTGGCTCGGAACGGCGAGTGGCCGACGCACATTGCGTACATCACGCTTCCCAGGCTGAACAGGTCGGCGCGGTGATCGACCGCGTCACCGTTGGCCTGTTCGGGAGCCATGTACTGCGGCGTCCCGGCGATCACGCCGCTCTGTGTCAGGCTGGCGTCATCGACGGCGCGGGCGAGGCCGAAGTCGGTCAGCTTCACACGCTGAATGCCGTTCTCAAGCAGGATGTTGGACGGCTTCACATCGCGATGGACAAGACCTTGAGCATGAGCGGCAGCTAACCCCGACGCGGTCTGCATCCCGATCCGCAGAATCTCTTTCAAGTCGAGCGATCCGTCCGCGTCGAGCTTCTCCTGCAACGACCGTCCCGCGATGAACTGCATCACGATCTTGGGCTGCTCGGCCGATTCGTCGATGGCATGAATCGTGATGACGTGATCGTGACAGACGGCGGCGATGGCCTGTGCCTCGCGAATGAATCGTTTGCGAGCCTGCGGGTTGTGAGCCAGATACGGCGCGAGGACCTTCACCGCGACCACGCGATGCAGCGACGGATCGAATGCCTTCAGCACGACGCCCATGCCGCCTCGTCCGACGACTTCCGAGACCTCATACACACCGAGCCGCCCGATCGAACCGGGTTGGTCGGAAGGCTCCAGGAAATCGAGCGGCTTCGTGGACGAGTTCGCGGCCGCAGCGGCTCCCTGCCACGCGGCCTCGACGAACTCATCCTTTTTCATTTGCTGAAGCGCCTCGGCGAGAACCGGCCCGTCCGGCTGAGGCGTCTCGTCTCGCAAATGTCCGACCGCCGCATCCCACGACTCGCTCCCAGCCACCAGCCGTTCGAGCGCCGCCTGACACGCGAGACATCCATCCACATGCCCCTGCATCGCGGTCTGTTCCGGTGCAGTGAGCGATCCATCGAGCAGCGTCTTCAGTTGGTCAGGTGTCAGACAGTCGTTGGATGATTCGGTCATGTTGATCGTCTTTCGTAGGGTAAGCGTCTCGCTTGCCCGTCCTGTTCAACTCGCAGTCGTTTGTCTGCCGCCTCTTCGAGGCTGAAACGGCACGTCTTCCCTCACTCTTCACCGACCAACAACTTCACCTGCTCCTTCAACCGCGTCATGACGCGCCCCTTGGCGAGGTACACGGCCGCGACAGTCATTCCCAATTCGTCGGCGACCTCTTTACCGGGTCGTTCGTCCACGGCTGTCTTCCAAAACGCCTGCCAGGTTGAGTCCGTGAAGTCCTGCTTCACGATGTTGGCTGCGTACTGAAAGAGCTGTCGTTCATAGTCCGCGTCCCACTGTGCGCTCGCGTCGAGACCGCCCGGCTGCGGGACTTCATTCAATTGTTGTTGAGCATCCGTGTCACCGGCCCCTCGTTCGCGACGGCCCTCGCGCCGCCAGTGATCGGTCAGTCGGTTCTGCACGACGGTGAACAGCCAGCCTCGGAAAGAGCCTCGCGCCGAGTCGTACTCCAAACTGTGAACCGCCGTCGCGACTTGTCGCATCACGTCCTGAGTCAAATCGGCCGCGTCGGCATCTTGCAGTCCGCGCTTGTGGAGAAACCCATAGACCAGTGGTCCATACAGATCGACGAACCGCCCCCACGCTTCTTGATCGCGAGCATCGCGAATGCGAACGAGTAACGTCGGTCGTGTCAGTGGAACGCTGTCCATGAAGTGCCTCTGAGAGAGCTACGGTGGCCGCGCGAAAACCTATCGCGAAAATGTTGCGACTCTTTCGAAGCGGGAGACGTGAGTCCCCTGAACACGGCCGGCAACGGAAACAGCGCGAATTCAGGGGACTCACGTCCCCCGTTCCGAAAGAGTGGTTTGAATCGGCGGTTCGCAAACAGCGGGGACTCAATCGAGCGACGAGAGGTCGTAGACTTGGAACGTCGTGTTGCGATAGACCGGTTCAAGTTCCAGCGGTCCCAGTCGGTCGGTCAGCAGGTGCGTGATCCCCGTCGCGCGACGAAAGCCGCGCAGTTCGTCCGCCGAATAGAACTGATCGACGTACTGGTCCTCGTACCACTTCTTCAAGAAGACCAGTCGGCGGTTCCATTCGACGATCCCGGCGGCGTCCTGTGGGCAGTCCTTGAACGTGACGTATTCGGCTCGATGGGCAAACCACTTGAAGGCCCAGCCGTTGTGAGGTGCCTGCACGACCGCAGCGTGGGGAAGATGTCCGTCGATCCACTGACAGGCCGCGATCCAGTCGGCCCGCAGCTCACCCGAGTACCGGTTGGTCTCAACGACCGAGTGTGCTCGCGCGAGTGCCAGCGCGAACAGCACTGCGCCGAGACACCACTTCGTCATCGGCCGCGTTCGTCGCTCCAACGCTCCGACAAGCACCATGCTCACCGCCAACGGCACGAGTACATCGGCCAATCGAAACGGATAGAACTTGAGCAGCCCAGCGCGCTCCATGAACCACGGCATCGTCGCGGCCGGGCGCGAGCCTGCCCCCACGAGTAGTCCCGCCAACGCAAACACCACCGATCCTATGACGACTCGATCAAACAACTTCCGTGCATCCGAACGAGACTGGGACTTCCAGGCAATTCCCCACACCAACAGCAGGACCGCATAGCCCGCATACGCTCGCAACGGGAACAGCATCGGGTCGAGATGATGGGCGAGTCGGTAGTAAACCTGAATGTATGTGGCGGCACGCTTCGTCGCGTCCGGAGCCTCTTCCAGCAACAATCGCACGACGGGGATGAGGCCGGGTAACGCGAGCAGCGCGAGGAGCAGCAGCGCGAGAAGTTTGGATTTGTGAGTTCCGATTTTCGATTGAAGGAGCGGCCGGACTTTCGTCGTCCCCACTCGAAAATCGGAACTCGTAAATCGAAACTCTGCAAGCTTTGCTCCCGCGAACGCCAGCACTCCCCACGCACCGACAACGGGATGAAAGGCGATCGCTAGCCCTGCCAACGCTCCCGCCAGAACGACCCGCGCGGAAGAGCGATCTTCCACACCAACTCGAGGCGTCAGCGAGGACGCCGTCCCCCATTGCGTGGAATGATTATCGCTCACGTCCTCGCTCACGCTGCGGGTTGGTGCGCGGGAATCGCTTCGCAACAACTGTCCGAGAGCCGCGAACAACAAACCGTAAGCGACGACCTTCCCTTCGATCCCGCCGACGAGCCATTCCCCCGACAAGTTGCCGCACGATTGCAAGACCAGAAAGATCCAACAGACGAGCAGCGGAGACTCGCGCCGCGGCAACAATGTTGAGACCAAGCCGATCCAACCGACCGCCAGCACGAGCATCGTCACGGTGCGTCCGACCCACGCGGTCTGCTCGAACGACAGCCATTGCGTCAGCCCACCCGTCGTCGCGAAGAACACGGTGTGCGCGTTGGGCGACGCGAGAAAGAAGTCGTTCGCACACCACTCGGGCTGCCAGTAGTGGTGTGCCTTGGTGAGATAGTGCGGTTCGTTCACGGCCGGGATCGGAGCGGCGATCGCTCCATACACGAGCAGGCTCAACCAGACAGCGATGATGAGCGGCCAGTCCCACGCCGGGGTTCGGATGGACTCGGCGTTGACTTCGGCGGCGGGCATCTCAGTCCCCAAGCGTTTCTTCTGTGGTGCATTCGCTCCGCGAATGCCCGTTGGAGAGTACATCCGATGTTGTTGGAGGGATCACCAATTCGAGTGGAGACTGTACTGGGGGCCAGTGAACCAACAACTGTCGGAAGTTGGTGAGCCGGGTGCCGTAAGGCCCCGGATTTCCCCGACGAAAAGTCCGGGGCCTTACGGCACCCGGCTCAGCAAAACCAAACAGGCGAATTTCGATTGTGATTGATGCGCCGGTACTGGGGACTGTTTCTTGATCCTGAAGGGATGAAAACGAACGACTTCATCCGTCTCACTCGAATCAACAATTCCCTCAAAACATCAGACGAACCGCAGCCCCAACCCACTCAACGAAAAACCCCCGCAGGAACGGGGGCTTCTCTTCGAGCAAATGGCTTTGCGGGATTACTTCTTCTTCGTGGCCTTCTTCACAGGCTTGGCAGCGGCCGGTTTGGCAGCGACCACGGGCTTGGCTGCGGCCTTCGCGGTTGGCTTGGCTGCGGCGGCTTTCTTCGGAGCGGCAGCCTTCTTCTTGTCGCCGAAGATGGCGTCGTAGTTTTTCCAGAATTCCGGGGTCGTTCCCGTTCGCACGATCGGTCCGCTCATGTGGTCATTCCTCTGTCGAAATCGTAGTCAGGGTAAAGCTGTTGTCTCGTGACGAGGGTCCAGCGTGGCAGGTTCAAGTGAATGCTCGACACAAACTCTCTTGAAGAGCGGCTGATTCTTCTGGCAGAGCCAAGGACTGTCAAGCAGGTGGAACGATGCACAGGGGACTTCGCCGTGTTGAAGCCGTGATATTGTGGGTGCCACGGTCACGGAGCTTCGACGTGGCCGTGAGAATGAGAAACCGCCGCCACTCTCTCGCACGGCCACGTC
>CAMAYU010000200.1 GCA_945862235.1 Schlesneria paludicola DSM 18645 | reverse complement strand
CGATTTGATGAGACAAGAAGCCCTTCGACGAACACGTCGAAGGGCTTTCTCATTTTGGGAACGAGAGTTGTGTCGTCGAGTCGGCAGTTCAAAACACGATTTCGAGGATTCGACGTTTTGTGGCGCAGTCGGCGGTAAGCCATTTCTGGCGAAGCGATTGCGAAAGTTCAAAAACTTTCACTGCCAGGTCGCACATTTCTTCGTGCGAGCGGTCCACAACATCCAGTTGGAGTTTCAGACCGGCGATTCTGTCGCGCAGGCCAGTCTGCTTCGCGGCGAAGAGATCCGCGTCAATCTCTTGGCTGATTCGCATGTCAGCATGACGGTTCTGCTGGCTGACCGTCAGCGTCAACTGTCGATTGAGTTCTGCTCGTTGGGCGAGCGAGTCTGCTTGAGTGTCCTTGGTCTGTGAACGCAATACGGCCAGGCCCCACTCGCGGATGTCTTCGTTCTCGATCCGCATCTTGTCGAAAATGGCGAGTACCTGCTGGTCTATTTCGGCTTCGGTAACGCGCGTGCGGGGATGGAACGTGACGACCGTTCGCACTTTCTCATCTACCAAGTGCTGGGGATCCGCCGAGGACGAGGGCAAGCTGGCGATCATGCTATCCGCGATACGCGCATCGACGGGCCGTTTGACCAACGACTTCACCAGCGAGTTGAGGTCCTGTTCGGAAGGCTGCAATTCCAGCCCTTCGCGATACAGCACAGAGCCACCCACATACAGAAAGACGTGCAGGCGGTCTCCTTGATTGAGGCACGTCAGGAACGCCGCCCGCCCGAAATTCACGCGAGTCTCCCCGAACGTCCATTCACGTTGGCTGCTGGGCAACACGACATCACCGGCAGTCACCCACGCGCCCGCTTTGAGTGTTGAACCGTGAAGCCTTGCCCCTTCTTCTCGACGAACGCTGCTTCCCCGTTCAGCAGGAACCGCTGACTCTCGTGCGGCCAAGATCTGGGCATGACGAACTGCGCGGGCTGAGCGACACCATCGACCATTTCATAGGAGGCATTCGGCCCGTTGCCAATCAGCCAAAGTCGGTCTCCATAGGACATCATTTGAAAGCCGCTGATCCCCGAGCGGGACAGGTCAGGGCTGGAGGTTTCCCCGGTCTCGGGATCAATCGCATCGAATTTCCAATCGAATATGCCACCGACAGGGTTGTGAGTGCGATAGATCACATAGACGAACTTATCCTGCCAGAACGTCACCGAGCTGAGCAGGTTTTGATATTGATTCGCACCGCCAAATCCAGGCAGCGGCGGCAGCACCCAGCTTCGAACAGGTTTGCTCAACGTGCTGTCGGCCCTCGCGTGTCGTATGGCCGGCCCCCTTGGTCCGGCCGGACCAAGGGGGCCGGCCTACGATGAACCAATCCCGTCGCGCTTGCTCGACCGGTGCAGCCGTTGCATCATCGGGCGAAGCCTCGACGAGGAAACTCCGGCCGCGCGATTGAGCGACCGTTGATCAGCCAGCACACCACGGAATGACAATGAATCCCGCCTCACCGAACTCCGCTTCCCCGGCGTTATCGCCCGAGTCCTCACTCCCTTCGCGGCGCTTCGTGCTGGCCGACTTTGCGCCGCTGATTAGCCTCGCCGCATTGATCTTTATCTTTGCGCTGCTGGTGGAAGACTTTCTCAGTTTGGGAACGGTAACGCTGGTCTTGAAGCGCGGTGCCGTGTTGGCGATCGTCGCGACCGGCCTGACGTTTGTGTTGCTCTGTGCCGAGATCGACTTGTCGGTCGGGATGCTGGCGCTGTTGGCGGCGTGTCTTTGCGGCGTGCTGTGGGAACAGCCGTTCGCGGCGGGACCGAAGGGAATGGGAGTCGCCAGCACGAGCAGCCTCTTCGTCGTGTTGGCCGTGCCGTTTGTCGTGACGCTCGCACTGGGTTTGGTCTCGGGTTGGCTGACGGTCACGTCGGGGCTGCCGAGCTTCATCATCACGTTGGCGATGATGAACATCGCCGTGGGGCTGGCCAAGTTCATGACGCTCAGCCAGAAGTTCAACGTCCCGCCGGTGCTGTCGCAAATCGGCAACGACGCGCTCTTCCGGGTCGGTCGGCTCGGCTTTCCCAACAGCGCGGCGCTGGCGGCTGTGGTGATGCTAGTCGCGCATCTTGTGCTGCGACACACGCGCTTCGGTCGCTACGTCTACATGACCGGCGGCAACCGCCAAGCCGCGCGACTGGCCGGTGTGAGGACCGAGCGCATCGTCGTCGCGTGCCTAGCAATCGGGGCGCTGTCGGCCGCGTGTGGCGGACTCGTCAACGCGGGGCGTTTGCAAAGCGTGAGTCTCGACCAGAATGCCGATCTACTGCTCGACGCGGTCGCGTGCGTGGTCCTCGGCGGGACGAGCCTGTTCGGCGGAGAAGGCGGTATCGGCCGGACGCTGATCGGCGTGCTGACCTTCACCACTTTGAAAGTCGGTCTCGATCTGACCGATGTCGTGAAACTCATCAAGGCCTCGCCACTGCCGCTCGCGTGGAAGCAGAGCTGGCAGCAAATGAGTTGGGTCACGCAGTTCGACCTGCTGCGACCCTTCCTGCTCGGGATCGTCTTGTTGCTGGCCCTCGTGCTGCACGGCCGGTTGTCGAAGCACCGCAGCGACTGACGCGGCACCTCACCAACGAAAAGACTCGGACGTGTTGAGCGTCCGAGTCCTGATCGCGCCTTGGCGAGTACCTTACCGGGCGAAGACTACTTCGCGGAGGCCTTCTTCACTTCAAATGCCTTGGCGAAAGCGGCGTCACTGAAGACCAGTTCGGCCTGAGCATCACCCTTGGCTTCGGCAACCTTGCCTTGGCACTTTTCGCAGCAGAACGTGACTTTGACGCCGCCGACTTCGACGGTCTTCTCGGCGTTCAATGGGCCACCCGAAATCGGGCACTTGGCCTGAGTCGCCTGGCCGGTAGCGACCAACTGCTGATTGGCCTTGGTGGCGTACTTGGCGGTGTCCTTCTCAAACGCCTTGGGGCAGTTGCCGCAGCAGAAGTAGACCTTGGCACCCTTGTAGTCGGCCGTCTTGTCTTCCAAGGCGGGCTTGTTGGCGATCGGGCAGGTGGCCTTGAAAGCCTTGGCCTTCTCGTCAGCGGCATAAGCGACGAGACCGACGGCCAACACGGCGGTGAACATGACACTCAAATTTCGGATCGACATAGCAGAATCTCTTTCGTTTCGAAGAAAACATTGACAGGCGAATCACATTTTGAATCGAGGCGCCTCACACTGAAGCGGCCCGGTAATTCGCGTACTGACGGTGACACACTGGAATTGGCACGACTGTAATGACGGTCGGTCGCTCAGTCCAACCGAGTCCTCTGACACGGGAGTGAGCAACGGGACGCATCACGTCAGCCAGCGACAGAGGCGGACGCACCGCCCCGCAGGGCCGTCGAATCCAGACACGTCGGCGGTCGCACCCGGCAATATCCGCGCAGCGGCATTGCGGGCTTGGACGGTCCAAAGGGGAGGCCTCGCGACGCTCACACGCTCCACGTTGCCAATGGACTCCTTGAGGACCGGTTTCGTCAGCGTCGCGACTGTCGTCGCTTGATGGCAGCGGCACGTCGAGACTGGTCGGCAACCCAACGTTCGCGGATCGACCTTTGATGAGGTCGCGATGGTCTTGCTCGAAGCCGACTTCAGCCGAGCCGCACAGCAGGGCGAAACGTTCCGTTTCGTCTCCACCTTGCGCGTCGAACAGCAGGACGCCGCTTCAACCCGCGAAACAGCGCGAGTACAGCAGCAGTCACGCAACGCCCACGAAGGACATGCCAGCAGTGCCGCCAGCAGCACCGTCAACAGCTTCTGTGAGAGGATCGCGCCGTACATGAGACATCCACCATCAGGAGGCCATCGAATCCAACCCGCCCGTTCAAGCGTCAGGCTGCGGACTCAGTCGGGCAGGATCGTAGCCATCACACCCCTCGCCGGAAAGGGGGCTTTCTGTGAACTAACCCTCAAACAAGCGAACCCCACCCGGCTTGCCCCGGTGGCTCGCGGGTTTTTGCACTACTCGCTGCGCCGATTCGGCTGAATGAGCAACAACTGAATGAGCAATAATAAGTAGTGCAGAAACGGTGTTTCCACCGGGGCAAGCCCGGTGGGGTTCGCTTGTTTGAGGACGAGCGCAACAGCCTTCATTCCAACGCGGCAGCACAACGAACGAGCGCTGGAGCGAGTTCTCCTACGACGGACAGTGTTTGCAGCATAGCGTCAGACAACGCCATTTTTCTCGCCCAAGTTAACGGGGCTTGAGCCAACTGGAATGTGTTGGGCTTGCTCCAGTCGGTCATCAGGCGTTGGCGAAAACGATTCAGAATGGATGCGTCTGGTTGAGAGACGATGAACTCGGAGGCGAGACGGGGATAGCAGGACTGTGGCAGGCAGGAGGCGACCGAGAAGATCAACGCTCGCAAGTCATCTGCGTGTCGGTCTATGGCGGACAGTTGGGGATGGTGCCGGGTGTCGAAGTCGATCCACGTCGCGGATTGAGGCTGCTTGTTGACGATGACATTGTTGACCGTCGCGTCTCCGTGGCTAATCGACTGCCGAATCCCGTGGCCCCAGTCGGCTTGATGACGATGCAGTTGATGAAGCGCGACCAGCGACGAGCGGATCGCGGCAAACTGTTCGTCGCGCGAGCGGGCGGGATCGGTGAGGATGCTTCTTAGCGAACGGCCGGGGCAGACGCGGCTGATCAGACCACGGAAGTTCTCGTGGGGCGAGGGCGGAGTTTGCAGGACCACGCCGTGTCGCGTGGCTGCTTCGACGGCGAACTCCCATTCAAGCCATGCGTGGTCGGACAGCACGACGACATCGCTCCGTTGCCAACGCAGGTACAGGTTGCCGACCGCGATCGCGAGACGGCTGCCGAGTCTCCGCGACTTCAACACGATCTCGACACCCTCGACTCGTTCGTACCGAATCCGGTGTAACCGACCGCTCGCCAAGATGCGGCCCACCAGGCGTCGTGCTTCGTACCG
Organism: Schlesneria paludicola DSM 18645; assembly: GCA_945862235.1. GTDB lineage: Bacteria > Planctomycetota > Planctomycetia > Planctomycetales > Planctomycetaceae > Schlesneria > Schlesneria paludicola_A. Next base: position 6,683 of record CAMAYU010000200.1, on the reverse strand, counting down.
CAGGCGATCAATGTAAGAGGCGATCATCAGCGGACCCGATCCGAATAGTTCACTCTGCCGCTCCGATGGAGGATGGCCCAGACGTACTTGAAGAACGTTCGCGCGTATCCAAAGAACTGAGCCTCCAGGCGACGACTGGAACTGAGAGCCGTGATCGAGCGGTCGTACACGAAACGATGCGGGCGGTGGCGATAGAGGCTGGCGAGGATCGGCCATTCCTCGCCGATCGCGACCGTTTCGTCGAACGGCCCGAACTCATCGAAGACCGCCGCCGTGCAGAACATCAGCGCGGGCATCGCCTTCGCATGTGAGAGAGGCAATCGTCGAACGTGTTCCCAAAACAGCCACCACAGACGTGCCCGCAACCCGCCGTCGAGTCCCGCCAACCGTGTGATCCCCGCTTCGATGCCACCCTGCTCGCAATGAGTCACGATGCGTTGCAAGCAGTCGGGCGAGACGTGCGTGTCGGCGTCGATGAACACCAAGATGCGACCCGTGGCATGTCTCCGGCCATGATTGCGAGCGCGAGCCGCTCCAAGCCGATCCAGTCGCAAGACCGAGACACCGTGATCGGCCGCATAACACTGGAGGATGTCCCACGTCCCATCCCCGCTGTCGTTATCGACGACGATCACCTCAGAAGTATTCGGAGCGAGATGTCGCATCGCCTGCAAGACACAATCCAGCGTCGAGCCAATCAACCGGTGTTCGTTCCGGGCGGGGATAATGACGGAGACGAGACACAGGCTCATAACTTCTTCGACTCCAGGCACATCGCCGTTTTCAATGTCGTTATTCCGTTCCCGTGGGGGACACTCGTGAGTGAGGAACGGTGGCAGATTGGCTTGGATGCCCCATCCACCTCTTCTCTCAGTTCGCCGTCTCTGTGTCTCTGCGGTAAACCTTCTTCGATGACGTTCCAGGAAGAGGATTGAACCACAGAGTCGCAGAGGCACAGAGAAGGCAAGCAGAGGTCTGTTCCTCAGGAGGTTGGGACCAGCTCGCTTCGAGCGCCGCTGGTCCCAACCTACATCCTGTTCGGATCAAAATAAATTGGCCTTCGACTCCAGCACGAATAGGTCGCGGCTGACACACAAACCAAACCATTCGGCAGGCTCACTCTTCACGATCACCAGCCCCGCGGCTTCAAACAACCGATGCAGTTCTAGGCGAGTGAAGTAGCGACGTGGTGACAGCGGACATTCCACTGGCGGAAGAACACCCAAGCCAACGGCCACGCGCAGAGCCAACCGTCCCCACACGAACTCACGCAGACCCAGCACCGTCCGCCCCCACCAGCCGCGATAGATCGATTGCACCACGATGACCGGTCCGCGTGAAACGCGACGCACTTCCGAAAGCAATGCGTGCGGTGAGTCCACGTACTGCAACACGAACAGTAGCAACAGCCCGTCGAACGCGCCGTCGTCAACGGGAACTCGTCCTCCAGCGAAGATTACCGGACCCGGACCCATCCAATGCAGATCGGCGACATCGAACTCGCGCACCGAGAGCGTCGTGTTGCGACGAATCTCCTCCGCGTTGTGGCCGGTTCCCGAACCGATGTCGGCGATGGTCCCCGAACCGGGCAGATGCCTGCCGACTCGGTCGAACAACGCTATCGCCCGATGAACCATGATCCGGTCAGCCAGCCACTTCATGCGGAACCTTCCCCCGCCGACATCGGTCCCGAGTCCAACATCAACTCCGTCGCCGTCGTCGGTTCATGCCCCGAGTCAATCAACTGACGAATCACTCTGACCGCGTGAGGCAGGCAACCGCGCGACACGTCGGCCGGATGAATCGCGATGCACGGGATCGCCGTCGGATCACGCCAACTCAACAGACTGCCGATCAACTCGCCACCACAAGACAACCAGCCGAGCCGTCCCCAATCCCACGACCACGTCACCAGCGGAAGCACGCGCTGCGGGTCTCGGCAACATTCGAGCCAACGAAACCTCATCACGAATCGCAGCGACTCTAGTTCGGTCGCGCGAATCGGCAACTGCCACGCGGGGGGGAGCAGTCCTTGAGCCGCCTCACCCGTCAACTCGGTGAACTCGGCCTGCGCGGCCTCGATCCGCTGACGGATGATCGCGGCCCCCAGCCCACGAAACTCGTCCGCCCGTCCCGTCAGCAACGAGATCGGTTGCCACCAATCACGGCTCTGATGAGTCCACCCGTGCAGCAGCCGCTCCCGCGCGATGCCCATGAGTTCCCGATAACCCTCGCCCGTGCGACCACTCGAACTCCCCCGCCAACGCGGCACGACCGCCGCCGAAAGTTGATGTCCCACGATCGGCATCAGCGTCTCGACAATCGTGCTCAACTCCCGCACAAACACCGGCGCGAAGTCATGAATCACGACCAGCATCGGCCGGGAACCGGTGGGTGAGACAACAGGCTTTCGGACACCAAGCTCCACAATCAATCCTTGGGCAATGATGCGAGAGACTGAACAAAAGATGCCGGGAGTTCAGCCGCACTTTGTAGACGCGACTGGCTTTCTCGGCCACACTCTGCGACGCGGTGGATGGAGACCTGATTCTCGCTCCGAATGAGTGATGAAACCGCAGCGATGAGAGCCACCGTTCGCGGAGGCGGCTCTCCGCAATTCGGCCTCTCGATAGCTAACTTCTGCTGCCCTTGTCTGTTGAAAGCACGCCATGCCCGTATGCCTTCGAGTCTTGTTCGCCCTGCTGTTGTCCTGCTCATTGATCGCGAGTGTCTCGGCGGCGGAGATGCCTGCGAAGTTGAAGCTGCTCTATCTGGGAGACGGCGGGCATCATCAACCGGCGGTGCGGTTCAAGCAGCTTCAGCCCGTGCTGAAGAAGCGGGGGATTGACCTCGTCTATTCGGACGTGATCGGCGACCTGAATTCCGCGACGCTCAAGTCGTATGACGGCGTGGTCGTCTACGCGAACATCGACGCCATCGAACCGGAGCAGGCGAAGGCGCTGCTCGACTTCGTGGCGTCGGGCAAGGGGTTCGTCCCGCTGCACTGCGCGTCGTACTGCTTCCGCAACAACGATGACGTGGTGGCGCTGATCGGGGCGCAGTTCCTGCGTCACGGGACGGGGACGTTTCGGACGACGATCACTTTGCCAGAGCATCCCGTGATGCAGGGCTTCAAGGGCTTTGAGAGCTGGGACGAGACGTATGTTCACACCAAGCACAACGAGCAAAACCGCACGGTGCTGGAGACGCGGGCCGAAGGGGACGGACACGAACCGTGGACGTGGGTGAGGACTCACGGCAAGGGCCGCGTCTTTTACACGGCTTGGGGGCACGATGCCCGGACGTTCGCCAACCCCGGCTTTCACAACCTCGTCGAACGCGGCATCCGTTACGCCTGCGGGCAAGACCCGAGTGCCGCCGGTTCATTCTCGGATAAGCCTGAAATCACGAAGCTCGCCAAAGACCTCAAGCCGTTCGAGTACGTCGAGACCGATGGCGTCCCGTTCTATCCCCCCGGCAAGAACTGGGGGACGATGGAGCATGGCAAGCGGAAGATGCAGCTCCCCGCGACGCCCGAAGAGTCGATGAAGCACTTCGTCACGCCGGTCGGTTTTGAAGTGAAGCTGTTCGCGTCCGAGAAGGACTTCGAGGGCAAGCCGATCGCCATGAACTGGGACGAGCGAGGCCGCCTTTGGATTTGCGAGACGCTGGATTACCCGAACGAACTCCAACCGAAGGGCGAAGGCCGCGACCGCATTCGCATCTGTGAAGACACCAACGGAGATTGGGTCGCCGACAAGTTCACCGTCTTCGCGGACAAGCTCAGTATCCCGACCGCCATCACGTTCTATCGTGGCGGCGCGATCGTGCAGGATGGGACCGAGACGATCTATCTCAAGGACACCGATGGAGACGGCAAGGCCGATCTCAAGAAGGTGCTCGTAACCGGTTGGAATATGAGGGACACGCACGGCGAAGTCAGCAACTTCCAGTACGGTCTCGACAACTGGTACTACGCGATGCAGGGCTACAACGACTCGCGCCCCGTCTTGACCGACGGCAAGGAAGCGACGCCGTTCCGACAAGGCTTCTTCCGTTTCAAGGTCACGGGCGAAGGGGATCAAACCGCGATCACTGAAATCGAGTTCCTTCGTTCGACGAACAACAACACGTGGGGATTGGGACTCAGCGAAGAGGGCCTCGTGTTCGGCTCAACCGCCAACGGGAACCCGTCCGAGTTCATGCCGATTCCGAATCGCTACTACGAGTCGGTGCGAGGCTGGTCATCGAGCGTGCTGGGTGGAATCGCCGACAGCAACAAGTTTGAACCGTTCGACGAGGCGAAGGTCCGTCAGGTCGATCATCACGGTGGCTTCACGGCCGCTGCGGGACATGCTCTGTACACGGCCCGCAACTACCCGAAGGAATATTGGAACCGAACCGCCTTCGTCACCGAGGCGACCGGTCACCTGATCGCCACGTTCGTCATTCGCGAAGACGGAGCGGGCTTTCGCTCGAAGAACTCGTGGAATTTGCTCGCCAGCAACGACGAATGGTCCGGGCCGATCATGGCCGAAGTCGGACCCGACGGGAACGTTTGGGTCATCGACTGGTACAACTTCATCATCCAGCACAACCCAACTCCCGTCGGCTACAAGACCGGCAAAGGGAACGCCTACGAATCGGAACTGCGCGACAAAAAGCACGGCCGTATCTACCGACTGGTCTACACCGGTAAGGGTGTCGATTCTCCATCTTCTTCTGCCCTTCAACCCTCAGCCCTCAACCCTCAACCCGCCGAAGGCGCAATGATGGCTGGCAAGTCGCTCGATCTGTCCAAGGCCAGTGGAGAGCAACTCCTCGCCGCGCTGCATGACTCGAACTTCTTCTGGCGTCGCCATGCGCAGCGGTTGATGCTCGAACGTCGTCAGGCCGATGTCGTCCAATCCCTGATCGAGATGGTGAAGGAACAGTCGATGGACGAGATCGGTCTCGCCACCGACATCATGCACGCGCTGTGGGCACTTCATGGGCGCGGGGCACTCGACGGACAGAACCGCGATGCGCTGAAGGCAGTCATCGGTGCGCTGCGGCATCCGTCGGCGGGAGTCCGTCGCAACGCGCTGCTCGTCCTGCCGCGTAACGAAGAGGTCATCCTGCCGATCGTTCAGAGCTCTGTCTTGCGCGACAAGAACCCGCAGGTGAGGCTCGCCGCGCTGCTGACTCTGGCCGATCTGCCGCCGTCACTCGAAGCGGCGACCGCCGTGCGCGAAGCATTGTCGTCGCGCGAAGTGGCGGAAGATCGGTGGCTCAAGGATGCCGCGACATCGGCCGCTGCCAAACAGGACGCCGCGTTCCTGAAGGGCGTCCTGACGAACAAGGACGAGAAACTCCAAAGTCCTCCGGCCGACGTGCTGCTCATCGTGGCCGAGCATTACTCGCGCGGGGCACCGACCGAAACGATCGCCTCGCTCCTACCGTTGCTTGGTGGTGCGAAGGACGACGTGGCGATGGCCGTCATCACGGGACTGGCCAAAGGCTGGCCGAAGGGGAAGACCGCGACGCTCGACGACAAGGCCGAAGAGGGTCTGGCCGAGTTGCTCAAGAAGCTGCCTCCCGCGACACGCGGACCGCTGGCGACGTTCGCCACGCGACTCGGCAGCAAGAAGCTGGAGCAATACGGAGCCGAGATCGCGGCGTCGTTCCTGGTCGTCGCGAAGGACGACAAACAAACCGAGGCCGCGCGGATTGATGCGGCTCGCCAGTTGATCGACTTCCGCCGTCTCGATGCCGCCGCCGCGAAGGACGTGCTGGCAATCATCACGCCCCGCAGCTCATCCGAGTTGGGTCGAGGTCTCGTCGAAGCGATCGGTCGCAGCGAATCGCCCGATGTCGGCGCGAGTGTGATCGAAGGACTCGGTGCCCTCACGCCGTCCATTCGTCCGTCGGCCATTCGCGTCTTGCTCAGCCGCGCCGATTGGAGCGAGTCGCTCGTGTCAGCCCTCGACAAGGGAGCCATCCAGTTCGGCGAACTGTCTCTCGATCAGAAGCAGTCGCTGACGGCTCACCCGAGTAAGAAGCTGGCTGACCGCGCGAAGAAGATTCTTTCGCGCGGTGGCGGTCTGCCTGACGCCAATCGCCAGAAGGTGCTGGAGGAACTGATGCCTCTCACGCTGGTCACGGCCGACGCCGTTGGAGGTAAAGAGATATTCAAGAAGCAGTGCGCGAAGTGTCACACACATAGCGGTGAAGGAACCAAGATCGGCCCCGACCTGACCGGCATGGCCGTCCATCCGAAGAAAGAACTCCTGACGCACATCATCGACCCGAGTCGCAGTGTCGAAGGGAACTTCCGCGTCTACACGGTGGCGCTCCTGGACGGGCGGTCTATAAGCGGACTGCTCGCGTCGGAATCGAAGACCGCGATTGAAATCTTTGACACTGAAGGCAAGAAGCACGCGATCCAACGCGACGACATCGACGAGTTGATCGCATCCACCAAGTCCCTCATGCCCGAAGGCTTCGAGAAACAAGTGAAGCCCGACGAGATTGCCAATCTGCTGGAGTTTCTCACCCAGCGCGGGAAGTACCTGCCGATCCCCATTGCCAAAGCGGCGACGATCGTCACCACGAAAGAGATGTTCCACGACGGCCAGCACGACGAACAGAAGCTGATCTTCCCCGACTGGTCTCCGAAGATCTTCCAAGACGTGCCGTTCGTT
>CAMAYU010000199.1 GCA_945862235.1 Schlesneria paludicola DSM 18645 | reverse complement strand
ATCAGGGCATAGGGCCGACCGAGACAGAGCCACGCCAAGGCCAGCACCGCGAAGCCGATCCAGCACCACGTCAATTGCCGCCACAACCAGAGTCGCCCGAGACGCTGCCCGACTCGCGACAGTTGCTCACGAAGTTGCTGTTCCAACATCACGACTCTCCCGGACCGAGACCTGTGCATTCACCGGTGGCAGGATACCGGTGGGCGGAACAGGCGTCACTCCTGGGTTGCCGTGAGGGACAGCGTGAATTCAGTCTCGTCTCGTTTAACCGCAATACCGTTCTGTGAGTCTGAAGACTGGATGGCACAATCAATGACGAAGGAGCCGCGAATTGGTGTGGGAGGCCCTGAGTTCTCAAAGGGCGGGGGGCTGAGTTCCACGCCTGCGTGTGCTTTCCGCGTCTGCTTCATCATTTTGTGACCCATCATTCTGTCTGATCTGTCTGCGATGAAGGCGTGTCGGACAGAATGATGGATCACAAAATGATGAAGGTCAGGGCGTTGCCCACGCGGTGAATCGTGCTTTCAAAACTCATCAGGCATTTCGCCGTCGGCGCGATGGGCGAGATTGCGGAGGACGAAGGCGTCGATGCTGGATGAGACCAGCCGGACCGAGCCGTCGCCCAGCACGCAATTAAAACCTTGGCTGTGATAGCTGCCGGGACCGCCGACGGACATGGTGCCTCGTTCCGACTCGGCCAGTTGCTGCTGCATGGATCGCGGGTCGTTCATGGGGCGGACTCGGTAACGGGGCGGTTCATCCGGCTTGTCGCGGTTTTGCCACACCACGGCATTGCGGAGTGTGGCCGAGGTGCCCGACATCCAGCCAAGCCCGCTGCCTGTTCCCTGAAAGCCCTCAGTGACGAACATCGTGTGAGAGCAGCCGTCCTTCACATCGCGCAGGCGGATCGAACTGTTGAGGAAGAGCACCCCGTTTTGATTCACGTCGATCGGTGTCTCGTAGTCGTTGTGAATGCCGACGTACTCGGTGCCGATCACCGCTGCCGCCGGACTGCTGGGGCACCGCAACCCCGGCAGGACCTGCTGTCGGACGTCGGCGTTCTCGGGCGCGTAGACGCTCTTCATGAAGTCGATGTGCCTGTACTGGTTCCCCTTTTCGAGGAACGGCAGGAGCTGCACGATCCAGCTCATGTGGTACGCGGTGGCGTTCGCTTGAATGGCGGCGTCGGTGGCGTCTTCAGTGACTTGAAAGTGCCAACTCCCCGGTGATTGCTTGGCCCGAGATGTCGCCGAGATCGGCCCCTTCGCGTTGACGACTCCCGGCGGCAGGACTTCGTGAGCCATCGCGTAGTTCTGCAAGGCCAGCCCGAGTTGAAACAGATTGTTCTGACATTGGACTCGCCGCGCCCGCTCGCGCGACTGTTGGACGGCAGGCAACAGCAGCGCGATCAGGACGGCGATGATCGCGATCACGATCAACAGTTCGATCATCGTGAAGCCGCGTGGGCGGCGGACGGAGCAGCGTGGAGTGATCGAAGCATCGGGCATGATCGGTCCTGCGAGTGAAAAGCACTGGGTGGCCTGGCCACAGGCTGAGTCGTTTAACCGCGTGGGCCCCGCTCAGATGTCTCATCGAAGACCGCACGCAGTGAGACGAGACGAACGAACCGACCACTCAGAAGTCCCCGAGCATCTCACCGTCGGCGCGATGACAGAGATTGCGGAACAGCGGGAGGCTGATGTTTTCGCTGATGAACCGGACGGAGCCGTCGCCCATCACGTTGTGCCAACCGCCGGTGTGATGGCTGCTTGGGCCGCCCACGTGGCCGCTTTTGCCAGCGGTGATGTTGTTGAGTTGCTGCTGCATGGGGATCACGTTGCGTCGCATACTGAGGTGCGATTGGTAGCTGGCTTCGGGCAACGCCGGCGGTCCTCCTGTGGGAGCAACGCCCAGCGCGCCGGGCAACGCATTCGTGGCGGGAGCGGCTACATCGGCTGCGACCGGTGGGACGGGTTCGGCCGTTTTGGCCAGGGCCGCCGCCACCGCAGCTTCTACCTCTTTGCGATTGGTCCACAGCACACCGTTCCGCAACGAGGAATTCGTGCCCGCCATCCAGCCGAGATCGGATCCCGCTTCGGCACGAGACTCCATCACGTAGATCGTGTTCGAGCTGCCGTCAGTCACTTGCTCGTAACGGATCGAACTGTTGAGGAACAGCACGCCGTTTTGGTTCACGTCAATCGGCGCTTCATAGTCGTTGTGGATGCCGCAATAACTCGTCAGGCCGACCGGCTTGCCCCACGTGTGCGGATCGGACGGGCAGAGCAGCATGTTGATCGGCCGGACGCGCACCGAGGTGTTCGCCGGAGCATAAACGCTCTGCGTGAAGTCGATGTGGTTGTAGACGTTTTGCTGTTCGACATACGGCAGGATCTGAGTAATCCAACCCATGTGGTACTGAGTCGCGTCCTCTTTGCTGACGATCGGGCCGGTGGCGTTCTGAGTTCCCGGCGGCAGGACTTCGTGCCCCATCGTGTAGTTCTGGAGCGCGAGTCCGATCTGCATCATGTTGTTCTTGCACTGCGTCCGCCGTGCCGCTTCCCGCGCCTGTTGAACGGCAGGGAGCAGCAGTGCGATCAGCACGGCGATGATGGCGATCACGACGAGCAGCTCGATCAGCGTGAAGCCGGGGCGGCGAGAGTGACGCGACGATAAAGAAACACGAACGGTGGACATGATCTTCTCCTGCGAACGAGGTGGGTTTGGGTGTGTTTCGGATAACTAGCCCGACGCGCAAGCGAGGGCTGGACGTTCGATGAATTACGAAGCCCTCGCTCGCGCGTCGGGCTAGTTTTGAAATGTGGAAACTGGAAGCCCGGCTTTCGGAAAAGCCGGACTTCTTGCATTCGGCTGTCTTCACGCGGAGCGATGAAGGCTACTTTGCTGAAGTCGGTTGAGTGGTGATCGTCATTCGTTTCGTGATGCGGATCGCGGTCGGTGAGCCTTGCGGGTACTCGGACGTGGCGGCGATCAGCGTCTGTTCGGGGTGATCGGCGTCGGGGGCGACAGTGATGAGAACGGAGGCCGTGCGTCCGGCGGTCAGTTGTTCTGTCGGGACTGACCACGTTTCACCGGTGTAATCAGGTGACGCCTTCCTGCGTGCGATCGCTCGGGCGGCTCCCGAATCGGCGAGCAACACGGCCTGCGTGCGAAGTGTCTCGCGCTGAAGCTGCTGCCTCGACAACGTGACCGTGCGGATCAGTGATGCCCCCAACATCGAGACGATCAGCAACGCCACGAACGCGAAGATCAGAGTCGATCCCCGGCGCGGCGATTGTCGAAGCGATGCGCTGCGGCGAACGGTTCGTTTCACTTTGACTCCTCCTGCTTTGCCGTGGGCGGCATTGGCTTAACGTTCTTCCTGATGACGCGGTCTCGCCCGAGAGCCGCTTCTACGGCGAGCGTTCGGTAAGGGCGGGTGGCCTGCGGTTGCGGTGTGATCGTGCTGTGCTGCCGCGCGATGGAGAGACTGATGAACGAGACTTCCGCCTCAGCCACTTGGGTGGCGAACGAGATGCGGCACTCGGGCAACCGAAAAACCTCGCGGTGCGAGACCGTCGCGTCGGCAGCACGCTGTTCACGAATGACTTCGTCGGTCAGAACCACGTACACGATGGCGGGCTGATCCCGATTGGCCTCAAACAGCCCCAACGAACCGGTCGCTCCCTCTCGCTGGGTGTCAATCTCTGCAAAAGTCGCCGCGTGAATGTCACGCCGAAACTGATCGGCCAGGCGCGAGACCGTTTGTTCGACCAGCGCCGCACGCATCGCCGACTGTTCGGACAGGAACAGGCGTTGAAACACGGCACCGACGAGGCTGAAGATCACGCTGATGATAGCGATCACCACCATCAGCTCGATCAGCGTGAACCCGCGCCGCAATCCCTTGGTGAGCCGGGTGGCGTCAGCCCCCGAACTCTGAGCGGTCAACGAATCGAAGCCTCCGGGGGCTGACGCCGTCCGGCTCACCTGATTCGTTGCGAGATTCTGTTGTGCAAGTTTGTTCGTGACGTGCGCTCTCTTCATGGCTGGCCCTCCTGAACGGGGTAGACCCACGCCGAGAGCGCGAGCGGCGCGACGGCTCTTCCCGCTTTGCCCTGCCAGCGGATCGAGACCGTCAGTTGTTTGGAAGGCGGTCCATCGGCCCGCTCGGTCACGGTGAGCTGCCGCTCCAAGCCGGGCAGCATCGCCAGCACATCGGGCGGCGCGTCGGTGAGTGTTTGTTCGCCGGGCGGCAACTCGGACCAGTCTTTCACGACGGCTCGTTCGAGCAAATTGGTCGCGTGCTGCAGCGCGAACTGCCGCTGTTCGGCCGACAACCGCTCGCGAGCCACCGTCACTAGTAGCGGGATCGAAACGGAGAACACGACGCCGAGCAACACGCAAGTCGAGATCAACTCAACCAACGTGAAACCACTGCGGCGCGGACGACGAATCCCCGTGAAGCGACGTCGACTTCTCATATCTCTCACAAAGTTCCACACGAGATCAGTCTCCTCAACTGAGGTCATTCAGCAGTTTGACGAGCGGCATGAACAGGCCGATCACGACGAAGGCGACCACAACACCGAGGGCGAGGATGGCCACCGGTCGCAGCAATTCCATCGCGGCCGCCAACCGGAACAGCCAGCGCCGGTCGAGGCTCTCCGCCAGCAACTCCAAAGCCCACGGCAGATTGCCCGCGCGTTGAGCCGCCTCGATCAGCACGACTTCGCGCGTCACCAGAAAACCTTCGCGTTCGAGTAATCCCCAGCACGAATCGCCCTGCGCCAGACCGTATCGAATTGCCGCCGCCCGCCGCTGCAACAGGACCGGTCCCGAAGAACTCACGAACGGATCGAGACCCCGTTCGAGCGGAGCGCCCATCGCCACGGTGCTGGCCAAGGAACGCAGGATGTCGGACGTATGCGGCCGGACGTGCCACCAACCGCCCCACTTCTGCCACAAGACCTGCCAGCCGTCGAAGTGCGCCTTCGAGATCACGCCCGCCGCAATGAACGCGGGATAGAGCAACGGCAGACCGAGATACCAATAGTTCACCACCATGTCCGAGATGTTGATCAACATGATCGTGAGACGCGGCAGCTCGGTCCCAAAGTCGTCGAAGATCTTCCTGAACTTCGGGATGATGTAGTACATGACGAAGCCGACCATCAGCACCATCACCGACATCACTGCCAGCGGGTACGTGATCGCCGCGTGCGCATCGACGCTGTCGGTCGCGTCGGTCAATTGTTGAGTCCGCTTGACCGCCGCATGACGCAGCGCTTCCGCCAGCTTGCCCGCCTGCAAACCGGCCTGAATCTCCAACGTCGCCGCGCGGGAGAGCAGTCCCTGCGGCACCGCGAGTTCGCTGTGCGGCAACCCCTGACGCATCCGGTTTGCCAGTTCGAGCAACCGCTTGTGCCGGTCTCCCCAGCTCCCGCGTGCGTAGGCTTCGACATCTTCGGCGAGATTGCGACTGGAGCGGATCGAGGTCGCCAACATCCAGAGCAGTTCGACCTCCTGCCCACGTCGGCGTGTGGCGGCCATCTTCAATTCGATGTCGATCAACTGCGTGGCGGCGGCGAGAAACAGCACGAACACGATCATGGCGATCGGTCGCCCGAGCAGCGCCGTGGCCAGCAAGATCAACAGGCCGATCCCCAGCGTGGCGTAACTCGACACGAACAACTGCTTCCGGAGTCGTCCCGACCACGACGCTTCAGGCTGAACTTCGGACGAGATGCGCAACACCAGCGCCACGCCAAAAATGACGATCGGCAACAGGAAGATCGAAGCTCCAATCAACTGTTCCATGTCAGCGGTTCCGTTCTCAGTGTGGTCCGATTGTTCGACTTGGATTTCAAACCCCACCGGGCTTGTCCCGGTGGTTTTCAGGTCTTTGCACTACTTCACACCGCAGCGACGTTGAGTAGTGGGCATTTCAAAACTAGCCCGACGCGCAAGCGAGGGCTTAACCATCATCGAATGCCCAGCCCTCGCTTGCGCGTCGGGCTAGTTTTTCGAGGCACAAACAGATTTTGAAATGCCCTCTAGTGCAAAGACCCGATTCCACCGGGGCAAGCCCAGTGGGGCGAGTTTCAAACCAGAGCCTCGCGCTAGTGGGACGACAACTTGTTCGACTCAACTCAAATCATTCAGCAGCTTGATGAGCGGCATGAAGAGGGCAATCACAATGGTTCCCAACCCGACGACGGTGAAGACCATCACGAACGGTTCGATGATCGACGACGACAGACGCGAACCGACATCGGTGCGGGCGGCGTACACGTCTCCCAACCCGCGCAGTGCGTCAGCCAGTGTCTGTGGCGACGAAGTCTCGCGCAGCACATGCGCCAACGTGGCGGGGAAGCCGCAGGTGAGCGCCGCCATATCCGCTCCGACTCCGCGAGTGATGTCCGTCGCCAATTGAATGCTCGTCTGCCGCAGCCAGTCGTCCTCACTCGACTCCCCCGCCACGAGGACTCCTTCCGTGAGCGGCAGTTCGGACTCCACAAACACCGCCAGCAGATGACAGAACTCAGTCAACGCGGCCAGCCGAAACAATGGCCCGATCAGCGGGATCGCCCCCGACCAGCGTTGAGTCACCATCCAATGGCCACGCCATGCGAACAACCAACCCACAATCGCCGAAAACACCGGGAGACCCGCCAGGCAAAGGATTCCGTAGTCCTGCCCGAAGCGGGCCACATTCACAACCACCTGCGTGATTCCCGGCAGCTCCGTGCCGAAGTCCTCGAAGATCTTTGCGAACTGAGGCACGATGGTAAACATGATGAATCCCGTGACGCTCATCGCAGTCCCCAGCAACACCGCTGGGTACGCGATCGATGCCCACAGTTGCCGACGGAGTTCGTTCGAGCGTCGCGTCTGTTCGACCGTCCAATGCAGCAGCGCGTCGAGTCGGCCCAATTGGACTCCGCGCTGCGACAGCATCCGCAGGACAGGTGAGACTCGCAGGTCCGTGGTGGCCAGAGCATCGGACAGCGACTCCCCCTGTTCCAATCGCTCGACCAACCGCCTCAGCACTCGACGCGTCCGGCCCGACGGAGTCTCCTCCGCCAACGCCCGCAGCGCCGGGATGATTGGCAACTTCGCCCGCGCGGCCGTGTCGAGCTGTTGCAACACCGGCTCCACGTCCGCAGCACGCAGCCGGTTCGCCGGGCGATCATGGTCTGACGAAGACATGATGGGGATGATCCTCAACGGGATGGACATTCGGACAACTCGGGGGCATTTCAAAACTAGCCCGACGCGCGAGCGAGGGCTTCACTGTCATCGACCGTTCAGCCCTCGCTTGCGCGTCGGGCTATTTTTGAGGCAAAAGCAGATTTTGGACCACCTGACCCCGGCCTTCGCTCTCTCTCACTCGTGCATCAAACCTCTCCACAGCTCGGTCATCGGAATGAAGAACAGCAGGCTGTAAACCAGCACGATGACTCCCGAGACACAGACCGTCGTGATCACGGGAAGCCACGTCTTGAACATCGCCGCCCGATGCAAGGCGCGGCGACGATACGACGCGGACAACAGTTCCAAGGTCTGGATCAGCGTTCCCTCTTGTTCCGACGTGGCCAGCATCCAGCGCATCAGTGGTGGCAGCGCCTTCGCGTGCGGAATGGCTTCCGCCAATGAGGCTCCGCGCTGCAGTTCATCGCTCACACGCGCGGCCGCTTTTTGCAGGCGGCGGTTATCGGTCGCGTCGCCCGCGCGTCGGAACGCGGCCTCCAGCGGCAGTCCGTGTGAGACCTGTAACCGCAACAACTCGACGAACTGCGACCAGCTCAAGTAGCGGTGAACGGAGGCCACGCCGGGGACCAAACTCCACGCCATCAGGCTTCCCGCCCGAGGGCCGCGCACCAGCAGGATCACGATCAACGACGCCACCAGCGCGACGGGAATCAACACTCCCCAGATCGGCACGGACCCGTGCAACATTCGCAGCACATCGAACGCGAGACAGTTCGGAAAACGAAACATCTCGGCGGTGGAGAGATACGCGGGCGTGACCGTCAGCACGAACAGCACGAACAGCGCGTGACCGATCACCAAGACGATGGCCGGGTAGACGAGTGCCAGCGCGATCCGCTGCCGCGCGTCCTGATTGACCTGTGCCGAAAGCGTCAGCGATTCGAGGGCCTCGCCCAACCGACCCGATTGCAGTCCCGCACCGACGACTGCCGTGTAGACCGGCGACACGGCTGGTCCTTCTTGTTCTAAAGCGTCAGCCAAAGACAGTCCGTTCGACAGTCGATCAGCCAGTCGCTCGGTGAGACCGCTCAATCGAGACGCCACGCTGCCGCCTAATCCGCGCAGCCCCAGTTCGAGCGGAATCCCCGCCTTGACCAACGCAATGATCTCGCGGTTGAGCGCGAGCAGATCATCCAGTCGAGGAGGTGCGGCACTGTTCATGGAAGACACTCGTTCTGAGGGACACTGCGTTCCGAACAACTGACGTAGGATGGACGCCTCGTCCGTCCTACGGGCCAATCAATCCCCGTAGCTCACCGATCCGCTGTCTTGAGACTCACCCCACCGGGCTGGCCCCGGTGGAATCAGGTTTTTGCACTACTCGATGTCACCGCACTCGATGTCACTGCAATCTGGAGTAGTGCCAAAACCTGAAAACCACCCCGGCAAGCGGGGCGTGGCTTCACATCAATTCCTAACAACTCCCGCGAAATCCCAGCACGCGGCGGACTTCAATGGGACTCAAGCTTCCTGCCGCGACAGCCTGTGCCGCGCGTTGATTCATGCTGAGCATTCCCGCTCGTTCCGCCAGCGCGTGCAGTTCGGTCGCATCACTCCGGGCGAGGATCGCTCGACCGACATCCTTCGCGTTCGGATCGAGTAACTCGGCCAGCAGCATCCGTCCGCGATAGCCCGTTCCGTCGCAGGCCGCACACCCGACGGAGACTCGCACGCGCGGAACATCAAACCCCAACTTCGCCGTCTCGTCATCGCTCCACACCGCACACTCGCACAGCGAACGGAACAGCCGCTGACAGATAATCGCCAGCAAGCCGGTGCGCAGCAGATACGGTTCGATCCCCATGTCGCCGAGACGGCTGACTGCCTCCGCCGCGCTCCCCGCATGAAATGTCGAGAGGACCAGATGCCCGGTGAGACACGCCTGAAAGACCGTCTCCGCCGTCTCGCGATCGCGAATCTCGCCAACCAGAATCGCATCCGGATCTTGCCGCAACAGGGATCGCAGCCCGGTCGCATAGTTGAACTCGGCGGAGCGATTCACCTGCGATTGCGACACGCCCGTCAGCACGGTTTCAATCGGGTCTTCCAACGTGACGAGACTCTTCCCCGCTCCCGATTCGCGATGCAGTTCGCGCAGGCAGGCATACGCCGTCGTCGTCTTGCCACTTCCCGCCGGCCCCGTGATGAGCAACGCTCCGGCCGTCTCACGCAACAGTCCGAGCAACCCGTGTTGAATGTCGTCCGGCAAGCCAAGATCACTCGGCCACTGATACCGCCCGGTCCCGGCGAACAACCGCACGACCGCTTTCTCGCCATACAAAGTCGGGAACGTGCTGAGCCGCATCTCGGCATCGGACGATCCCTCACGCAGCCGGCCTTCCTGCGGGATGTCGGTGCGATACGTGAGCAAGTCGGCCAGCACCTTTAGCCGCGCGGCGACATTTGCCGCCAGCTTGCGAGGAAGCGTGGCCACCGGCTGCAACACGCCGTCGATCCGCCAGAGAATCGTCAGCTCGGTCTCACCGGGAGTGAAGTGGATGTCACTCGCCCGTGCATCGCCCGCGCCTGCCAACACGGTCGCGACAACATCGCTCACATAGTTCGGCTGAGCTTGATCGCCGCGAGTCAACCGGCTGGCCAACTCACCGCGCAGCCCGTTTTTTGCTATGTCCGACAACAGTGATATCGCGCCTGCCGAGCCAGCGATCGCAGACGGAACAGCGGTGGCAAAAGAGCCAGACATCGTGAACTCAAAGTGAGACGGAAGAGAAAATCGAAGGGAACTGCAGAGAGCCAACTCGCCCCACATCTCGCACGCGCCAGAACGGCCGTTGGAGCAGGTGACATGCGAATGAGCCAATAAAACTGCGTCAGACGTTTTGTCATTGTGCCCGCGGTCAGTCGCCGACGCAACCCCACTCGACAAAGAATTCTCGGCCGCTTGGGGTCAACGGAATGTGGTTGAGATCGACAGGCCATTGCCCACAGCCACCAGCTTCTCATGGTCTTCAAAGTCGCAATCATCGCTCCGCGTGATGAGCCATTCACAAATCAATACCTGATTCCAAAAGGCTCATCACGCGGAGCGATGATGGCTACTTTGATCTGAGGCGAAGCCTTACTGGAGTCTCCACAGCATTGGCGTATCCGGCGTTGCGCGAGAGATGGGCCAGACGAACCACGGCCGCGAAGGCCGCATCGGTCAGCGGCCGCCCAACGAATTCGCCTACCAAGCGCTGCGAGTCGGCGACAACGTCGGGGAGCACACGATCGTCTTCGGCCTGCTCGGCGAAACGCTCGAAGTCACCGTCAACGGCCAGTCGCGCGACAGCGACGCGGCGGGAGCACTCACCGCCGCCAAGTACCTCGCCACCCAAGCCGCCGGCCTCTACACGATGGTCGATGCGCTCGGGATGTAATATGGTTGGGCAACGTGGTGCGGGGGGCGTTCCGTCGGCTTAGGACACTTTGCATGTCAAATACTTGCTGGACCTGCGGCTCTCCTTGCGTCGGTTTCACCTACAAATGTTCTCAGTGCGAACAATTGCTGCTCACTCGGCAACTCGACGAACATGTGACGCTCGTTGGAGGGCAGGTCGATAGCCAACTCAAGGTACTCGCCCGCGAGGCAAAGTCCGCCAATGAAGAATTGGGCGACGTTTCAGATGGCCTTGGTCAACTGCGGCAGTTTGCAATGGCTGACACTCTGATCGAAGTTGCACAGCTCAACGTGCTTCGGGAGCTTTCACAAACGCTTCCCAAAGCAATTGCGCGTGTCGAACAAGCCGTCCGTTGGAGTTGTCAGCAGCTCATTTGGCATCTGAAACAGCAAACGGATGTCATTCGCAGCATCGACGAGACACTCAAAACGCCAGTGCAAACAAGAGCCAATGAATGGCGGGTGATGGCGGATAAGCTGCGTGAGCGAGGCGCACTGAAAGAGGCGGTTGAATTCTATGAAAAGTCGCTTGCAGAAAGCCCGCTCGATTATCGCACGTATGTCGGGCATGCCGAAGTCTTGATTCAGCTTGATCAGGGCGACAAAGCATTAGCGATCCTGACTCAATCGCTGCCACATGCACCGCGAAACGCGGAAGGGGAAATTACTGACTGGCGTAGCCACTCATTACGAACCATTGCCCACATTCATCACTGCCAAGGATCACACGACCGAGAACTTCTCTGCTTGCGGCAAGCCGTCACGCTATCGCCGCAATATCAATTGGCACGTTACGAGATGGCGGTTGCGGCAGCGGAATGCCAACAGCTTCAGGTGGCATTCGAGACACTTGATGAGCTAGTGCATCAAAGTGACCTGTATTTTGAGATGGCCCGACGGCAGGCGACATTTCTCTTGCATCGCGATGAAATCATCCCGATTTTGCGAAGAGCGCGTGAGGCCAGAATCGAGGCCAAGCTTTTGATCCCGCAATCACAGTTTCG
>CAMAYU010000198.1 GCA_945862235.1 Schlesneria paludicola DSM 18645 | reverse complement strand
ACGGTCACGGAGCTTCGACGTGGCCGTGGGAAAGAGAAAGAGCCTTCACCTCCTCGCACGGCCACGTCGAAGCTCCGTGACGGTGGCACCCCAAAGTGAACAACGCGATGGCCTTGGAGTGAACGCTGATGCGCAGAGGCGAGCGGACAGTGAGGCCACGATAGAATCCGCCGCCGACTGACCGTTTCTGTTTCGCCGTTCACGCTCGAAAGGCCGATCGCTCATGTTTGAACATCACTCGCACCCGTTGCTACCTCAAGATCGCTACTTCCGCCGGTTGGCTTTGTCGATCTTGGCGGGGTTGAGCGTGATCGTGCTGTCGCTGGGAGCGGGCATGATCGGTTACCACGTATTTGAAAGCCTGTCGTGGCTCGATTCATTTTTGAATGCCGCGATGTTGTTGTCCGGCATGGGACCGTTGACCGCACCACTGACCGACAACGGCAAGTTGTTCGCGGGACTGTATGCCCTCTACAGCGGGTTCGTGGTGATCTTGGTTTCGGGCATGGTCTTCGCGCCGGTGGTCCATCGCACGCTGCACCGTTTTCACTTGGAGCCAACTCACCACGCACACCGCTCTAACGTGGCGACACCTGCGGTGGAATCGGCTCCGCCAGCTCAGCCAATGTGAGTCGAATATCTGGCGTGCGATTCATCAGGGCCATCGCCTTGTTCCATTTGGATCATGGGGTGCCACGGTCACGGAGTTTCGACGTGACCGTGGGTGGAAGTGAAGGCTGTTTCACCTTCTCACGGCCACGTCGAAACTCTGTGACCGTGGCACCCTGAATTGAAAAAGGCGATGGCCTTGGAGATTCCTCCAGTGCGATTGATTCGAGCGGAGTCTCTTGGCAATATCTCGCCACGAATTCGCTAGCCGAATAGGCTGGCTTGTTTCACCGGATGGGCCGCATCCTCGACGTTCATCCCCACGCCGTCTTCCCTCGCTTCCAGCAGGTCAGCCATGCCCATTGCCGTCGAATGCCCCGGTTGCGGGAAGAGGTACAAGTTTCGAGACGACCAGTCGGGCGACACCGTGCCGTGCAAGGACTGCGGTGAGGACATCGACGTTCCAGCGGGTGCTCGTGGTGGCAGCAGCCGCGCGGGTGGCTCGAAGTCGGGGCGTAGAGGCCGTCCGCGCCGAGCCGACAATCAAGGCTTGGTGGTCGGCGGCGCGATCGGTGGCGTGGTGGTGGTCGGCCTGCTCGGGTACGTGATGTTCAGCGGAGGAGGCAATGCCGTGTTGCCACCGCCGCCGAATGCCGGTCAGATTCCGGCCGCCGCGCAGAGCATTCCCGTGGCTCCGTCACCGCATGGCTCGCCCGCGCAAGCGAATCAACCGAAGTTTGGTCCGGGTCAGAAGACCGATCCCAAAGCCGACTCGAACGTGAACCCCAATGCTGCGGGAGGACTGTCGAGCGGCGGCGACTTAAAGCTGCCGAGCAAGGCTGATCCCGAGAGCGGCTTCGGCCCCAAAGCGGCCAGCGACGCCAACAACAAGACGTTGGTGAAAGCCTCGTCGAGCAATTGGACGGCGCAGCCCGATCCGCAGGCGAATCCCATCACGTTGGAAGCGTCACGCAAGATCGTGATGAAGTTCCCCAGTGACAATCCCAGCAAGACCTCGGTGCTGTTTCCTCACGTCCCAAGCACGGTGATGTCGGTGGGAGACAACGCGAGCGCCAAAGCGAGCCGCGACATCTGGGACTTAGCCACGAACACGAAGATCGGTTCGATGAAGGGGATGCCGTTTTCGTCTGACACGATGGCGCTGTCACCGGACGGGATGTATTTGGCGGCGGCCTTTCAAGGCAACGTCGATGTTTGGGACGTGAAGGCGAAGAAGGCCCTCGGACAGTTTTCGCTTGGCAAGGGAGCGTGGGGCGTGCAGTTTCTGGCCTTCACTCGAACCGATCGCCTGTTGGGAATCGGACGCGGAGGCGAGGCGAAACTGCTGAAGATTCCCTCGGGTGAGATCGAGCAGGACTTCCAACTCGGCGCGCAGTCGGAACCCGCCAAGAGTGGCATCAGTCCGAATGGACGGTACATCGCATACAAGAGCAGCGGCAGTTTTGGTTCGGTCGAACTCCAATTGAAAGACCTCGAATCCGGCGACATTGTCGGCAACATCAAGGCGGAAGGGGCGACGCCACAGTCGCGGGTCGAGTTGGCGCACATTGCGTTCTCTCCCAAGGGAGACGAAGTGGCCGCGCTGTTTGAAGAAGGCTGG
Organism: Schlesneria paludicola DSM 18645; assembly: GCA_945862235.1. GTDB lineage: Bacteria > Planctomycetota > Planctomycetia > Planctomycetales > Planctomycetaceae > Schlesneria > Schlesneria paludicola_A. The sequence continues at coordinate 9,535 of CAMAYU010000198.1, read as the reverse complement.
AGCAAAGACCTGACCTTGATCGTCTGGAACATGCAGGACGGGAGTGAGGTCGTGTCGATCCCGCTCAGCGCCAAGATGGTCGAAGCCCTCAACGTGTCTCGCTGGGTGAACTACACGCCGCTCGTCTGGTTCCCGAGCGGACAGCGTTGGTTGGTGAAGGGACACGGCGTCGTCGATCGCACCGCGAAGCAGTTCATCTACCGCATTCCGACCAGCGAAGTGGAAGTCGAAGGCTCACGCCGGATGTTGACCGACACGATTGTCTCGGTCGTGGATGGCGGGCGGAACAATGCGTCGCTGCTGGGACACGTTCTGAAGGAAGAGGTTCTCACCAAGACCTCAGAGAGCGTTCAGGCGGGAGGTCTGCCGGTCGATGGGCAACTGCCGTCGCTCACTCAGCCCGACTGGTCGTCCATCGAAGACGTGACGTATGCCGACCGCGATGGCAACTGGACGGTCACGCCCGATCCGGCTCCCGCTCCCGCCGAGCGATTGCTGATGCGCGGGATGCCGCTGCGACAGGGAAAAGGTGATGTGCAACAGGTGATGGTGGCACGGGCCGACTCGGCTCGCATGTTTGCTCGCGTGACGGATGGCGCAGTCGATCAGGGTCGCTGGAAGGAGCCGCTGCCGAAAGAGACGTGGATCGACGTGTACGACCTCGCCGCGCGAAAGCCGATTCACAAGTTCCCCATGCCGCAGCCGTGTGAAATTGTCAGCGTCAGCTCCGAAGGGACGCGCGTACTGATGAAGACGAACGAGGCGGTCGGTCGCGTCGATGTCTATGCCGATGATGGGAAACACGTCTGCGGCTGGCGACCTTATCAAGACGAACCGAATGAGAACCGGCGCGAGGTTGTCGGGGCCGCATTCATCGACGCGAACCACCTTGCCACGGTGAACGCGGGCAACAAGCTCGTGATGTGGGAGTTGCCGCAGTGCAAGGCGATCTATGGCATTGAGAACGCCGCCCTCCCCTCGCTGACTCAGGGAACGAAGTATCTGACGTTCGCCGACACCAAGACGTACGACTTCCGCGACGCACTGACCGGCAAGTCGTGCGGTGAGATTCGGATCGAGGACGGGCAGGGAATCTCATCCGTGGCATTCCATCCCAACGGCGAACGACTCGCGATTTTGCTCGATGATGCGGGGAGTCTGTTCCTGTTGGATGTCGATCTGAAGACCGGACAAGCTTCCAGTCCGATCCCGGTTCCACCCGATACTGGGCCGGTTCATCCCGACGCTCAGGCCGATTACATGTTCGCATTGAACCGCATGAAGATGCAGAACGAACGGCTGGCGCGAGGCTGGCGCGGCGGCAACCGCGCGCTAGCGGCCACCATGCCGATGCACTGGTGCGGCGACGACCATGTGTTGCTCAACAACTACCGGCTGTTCGATGTGAAGCAGAAGCTGATCGTCTGGCAGTACCTGCTTCCCGTTGGAGCACACATCTCCAACAGCACCGATGGACGACATTGGTACGTCACCACGAAGTCGATCAAAGGAAGCGGGTCACCGTTTCTGGTGGCTCAATCCATGCCCGACAAACTCGCGATGAAGGAGGTTGCAGGCAGAAATCTCGAACCGAATTATCTGCTTGCCCCCGGCAAGTCTGTCAGCGTGCAGTTTAAGTTGATCCCGCCCCCAAATAAGAACGGCTTCGTCGATGAAGTGCGACTGGCAGTCCTCAAGGCCTTGGCGAACAACAACGTCGCGGTGTCCGATGGCCAGCCGCTGACGCTCACATTATTCATGGAGAAGAAGACGGGGCAGTCAATGCAATATCGCTCGCGCAACACGGGTGAAGTGCAGCAGGTCCAGAAAGAATTCGTCCTCTGCGCGGCGTACCTCGAATCGGGCGGCACGAAGCATTGGGAGGTGAGTACGGAATCGTCGAACGCGATGTGGTCAGTCGAATACCGCAACGACAAGAGCCTTGCTGCGGTACTGGCCGAAGGAATGTGGGCCGGCCCCTCGACCTACTTCCAAACGCTGGCGTTTCCGAGATACATCTTCGACAAAGCGTCGGCTCAGGGACTGGGCGTTTCTTCGCTGACCATCGACGGCACCGAGAAGCCTCCCGCCGCGAAGCCGGGGCTGGGGCGATAAACAGCGAGGGTTGGAACGCACTTCAAAACTAGCCCGACGCGCAAGCGAGGGCTTCGCTGCCATCGAATGCCCAGCCCTGGCTTGCGCGTCGGGCTAGTTCTCCGAAGACTCCACGCACCCTACGACTCACTTCACTTCCCTCATCCAGAACCAAACACCATGAGCATCGAAGTCACCTGCGACGACTGCGGTCGCGAATTCCGAGTCGCTGAGACCTCCGCCGGAAAGAAGATTCGGTGCAAGTGCGGTGCGCCGGTGCGCGTTCCCGCTGATGACGGCGAGGACTACGAAGAAGTCGCGCCGGTGAGACCATCCGGTTCCGGTCGTCGTCCAAAATCGAAGGGCGCGGGTTCGATGAACGGCCTCGTGATCGGAGGCGGCGTTGGGCTGGTAGCCATGATCGTGATCGGGCTGGTGCTGTCGCAATCCGGCGGGAACCAGCCGCTCCCTGCGCCACCTCAGACTGCTCAAACTGTTCCGGCTGTGACGAACACTGTTCCGGGCGCGACGAACACGACGCCCTCAGTCGTTCCCGCGCCGGTGAACCCATCGCCGAAGCCGCCCGCTGGAACGACGAACACCACACCGACTGTTCCAACTCAGCCAACGGTCCCGATCAAGCCGACCGCTCCCGCAGCGGCGGCGGTGGTGGAGACGCGCTGGCAGACGGTCGAATCCAAGTTTCAAGTCGGTCACTCGGGGAAGGACGCGAAGATCGCGATCGCGCCCGGCGGAAAGTTCGTCGCGATCGATCGAGGCATCCACGACACGGCCTCGGGCGATGAGCTTTGGGCCGCACCGGCCGGGTTCGGCGGTGGCGACAAGAACGCGCTGCAAGCGGTCAACTCGGACGGGACCTGCTTCGCAGAAGGGGATGAGTCCGGGCAAAAGCTGACGATCTACTTCAAGGAGAAAGTCGCAGGCGAGACGAAGTTCGATCTGCCCACGCCCAACGGAGCCTCAAAGCTGACGATGCTTCAGTTCTCGGAGACCAAGCGATTGGTGGCCGCATTCACGTCCGGTGCCAGCGCGCGCGTCGCAGCCTACGACATCGAGAAGCCCAAGAAAGCGTCCAAGGAATTCACGACCGAAATCTGTAACAGCCGATCGGGAGCGATCAGCGACGACGGTAAGTTTTTGGCGGTCGCGTCAGCGCAGTCGCTCAAGGTGTACGACTTAGTGAAGGGCGTCAGCGCGGCGACGATGGCCGCTCCGGCGAATGGCCCGCAGGCGTTCCAGAGTTGCTCGGGCGTGGCGTTCTCACCCGATAACGAGGAGCTGGCGGCGGTCCTCGCGACGGGACTGCTCGTCTGGTCCAACCGTGGCAAGCTGCTCGAAGAATGGGGCGACTCGGTTTCGGCGGCCCATCTTTTTTCGCGAGGTGGATTGGCCGGCCTCCCCGACAAATCGGGTTGGTTGGTCCACGGCCACCAACTGTTTGATCGCGCCACCAAGATGGTCGTCTGGGAGCTGCATTCGGCCCCGCACTACAACCACCCTGTCGTTGTTCTCGATGCCGATCATGTCATCGTCTCGGGAGGCAGCCCGAACAACGGACAGGTTGCCGCGATCAAGATTCCGCGCGACGAACTGGCCAAAGCGACGAAGGCGATCGCGGACAAAGTGGACTGCGTGATCGGCCCCTACTCGCCGATCAGCATCGTCTACGAAGTGGGTGAACCGCGATTCGCTTCGCGGCAGGACGTGACCAACCAACTGCATACGACTCTGACCGGACGGCTGACCAAGTTGGGAATCAGTGTCGCCGAGAATCAGCCGGTCATTCTGAAAGTCGTCTACACCGAGGTCGCCGGTCAGACGATCGAGTACACCGAGGGACGCGGGTTTGGACCACCGATCCCGCGACCGCCGGGATTCCCTCGCTCACCGTTCGACAAGCCGGGAACGAAGGTTGTTGAGACCAAGCACGTCTACAGCATCGTCCTCGAACGCAAAGGGGACGCTCGACTGTGGTGGGCCGCCAATATCACGCAAGAGGCCCCTGACAATTTGAAGGGCGACACCACGGAAGTCAACGTCCGCAACACGTCGTTTGAAGCGGTCAAACTACGGATCGGCGGCTTCGTCCTGCCGCGATTCATCCCCGTCGATCCCGCCATTCCATCGTTGCCGCTCAAGTCGGACCTCGGCGGTTTGTGAACGCCGCCCCAAGCGAGACCTCGTGCGGGCATGAGTGGGAGCGTGTGCCTCGTTTACATCTCGCGCGGTCAGCGATGAGACATCTGAGCGGGACGGCGTCAGCCCCCCCGATTCTTGGGCGCAAGCCCGCTTTGGAGGAACCGGGGGGCTGACGCCGTCCCGCTCAGAAATCTCTCACTTCGGGCGCGTGAGGTACGCACACTCCGCCCGCTACACGCCGATCAGATCGCGGACTTGAGCGAGATCGGTGATCAGGCGGTCGGGCTTCATGGCCGGATCCCGCAGGTCTTCGGGGTCCGCCCGCAAGGCGATTTTCTCGGCCGCGTAGAGGGCCGTTCGGATGCCGATCGACTTGGCGATGGCCAAGTCGCCACGGACGTGCGAGCTGATGTAGAGGATGTTCTCCGGTTCGAGACCCAGCTTGTTGAAGCGGTCCATCGCGCGCAGGAACATGGTTCGAGCGGGCTTCTTAACCCCTTCCAGGTACGACAACGTGTGCAGCGCGGGCTGGAACAAACTGTCGGGAGCGGCGACCGGCCCCTGCTCGCGCAAGGCTTTGATGAGCTGCGTCACGGTAAAGGGCTGCGCGTCCGCAAACAACGCTTGACGGAAGCCGCCTCCCGCCACCGCCAACAGCGCCGCGTGCGCGTTCGGCGCGGCTTCCACTCCCTGCAACGCGCTGTGAAAGAAGTACGCGACCTTCCCGGACAGTCCGTCCAAGTCTCCGTAGATCGACGTGTCGTACTGATAGTCCTTCTTGTCGAGCATCCCGATCAGCTTGAGCCACAGCTTGGACGCGTCCACCTCGACCATGTCCCCCTTGCGGCCGGACGACGCCAACTGCTGCTCTTCCAGCGCGTGAATGTACTTCTGCAACATGTACTCCCACGGCTTGCCCATCTTGCGGGTCATGCTGTTCCACATGTTGAATTCCTGGATCGTCTTGTCGAGGGCGACCTCCATGCGGATCGCCTGCGGATGCTGAAAGAGCAGCTCGCCATCGGCGATCCGCAGCAGCGTCCCGTACACGTTCCACGAGACCGCCTTGATGGCGGTGAGCGGCTTCAGATACGGCGTCGCCTTTGCCGGTTCCGACTTCGGCGGCGCGGGCCAGCGCAGTTGTCGTTCGGTCAGCCAGTCGGCGTATTCGAGAAGTGTCTTCGCCATGAGTGTCTCGATGTGAGTGAGAGCAGTTTTCGATGTGACGTGATGACCACCGCCGAACGGCTCGGTGCGTCATCCACACTCAGTTTTGGTGTTAGGTGGCCGGGGCTGGACTGGCTTTACGAAGGAGGCCGCGGGGTTTCGCGAAGCGTTCCAACCCCGGCCACCCACGCCAACTCCAATTCTGAGTGTGGACGACGCACGGGTGTCGGCTCGGAATGATATCGACACGTCAAGGCCGGGACATGTGTGACAGGTCGCCAGGCAGGAATTGTTCACTCCCCGTCACCGTTCTGGCGGCGACTTCACCGGACTCGCGCGGCTCGGGAACGGTCTTGTTGGGTCTGTCGGCTTCTGCAAGAATCCCGACCCTTCGGCGAGGTTTGAGCCTTCTGGATTGGCTCGCCACTCTTCGCTGACCGAACAAGGATGTTCCCGCCATGCGTCGCCTTTCTGCTTTGTTTTTCGGGATCCTGCTCGGCGGCGTGCTGGTCTACGGCGGATTCAACTTCCACTTGGTGCGAGCCAACGACGGCTATCTGGTCGTGGGTCGTACCAGCGTTGCGTTAGAGGATGCCTACGTGGACATCCGCAGCTGGAACTTCTCCGACTGGCGCAAGCATCCGACTCTGACGCGCGACATGCTCAAGGCCGGACACGGTGAGCGTGTCAAGGTGGCCGTTCAAGAGGGACTTGTGGACGAAGCTCTCAAGGGGATCGGACTGACCCGCCGCGCGGGTGACGATGCGTCGCGACGTTAATGTCGTGCGTGGTGGTTGCGGCGTCCTCGCCCCGGCGCGAAGTCGCTCCGCCGACAAACGTGATTCCTGCGCCGTGTTCCTGTCTTTCGGACGCAATCTCGACGATGACCGGACCTCACCGCAACGACCCCGATTCGAACCACAGCCAGCGACCAAACGCGTTACGTGCGGCATGGTCTCGATGGTCCGCATTGGCCGTCCTGTTCGGCGCCATCGGTTGTCAGGCACTTCAGCGTCCAGACCCGATTGCCTTGCCCACGCGCCGTGCGATGGAGAACGAGCACCTGCTCGTCCGCAGCGATGTCAAACTCCCCAAGAACCACAAGCTGCTCCGCGACCTCGACGGCCTGCGTGACGAGATCGCTGAAACACTGCAACTTCCCATTCAGAAGCAGCCGGTCACGGTCTACCTCTTCTCGGATGAAGTCCGTTACGCGCAGTACCTGCACGTCCGTTACCCGAAGCTGCCACCGCGTCGCGCGTACTTTGTCGGCACCGCCAAGGAGCTGGCCGTCTACACGTTCTGGGGTGAGAAGATTCAGGAAGACCTGCGGCACGAGTACACGCACGGCGTGCTTCATGCCTCGTTACAAGATGTTCCGCTGTGGCTGGACGAAGGGTTGGCCGAGTACTTTGAGGTTGCCAGTCGCCCGGCGGGCTTGAACCGCGACTATGCCTCGCGCGTGGCGAGTGACTTTGCCAAAGGCTGGCATCCCAACTTGGAGCGACTCGAATCGCTCGAAGCCGTCGGTGACATGCAGAAGGCCGACTATTTGGAGTCGTGGGCGTGGGTTCACTTCCTGCTGCACCACAGCGATGACTCACGCGAAGTGCTGCTGAGCTACCTCCGTGAACTCCAAACGAACGGCAAGCCCGGTTATCTCTCGACCCGGCTGCGGACGACGATCCCTCACGCTGACGAACGCTTCGCCGCCCATGCCGCGTCGCTGTCGAGCGGCCTGGTCACCGTGAGCGACGAGCGGTGAGTGAGATGTTCGAGGCGAGCCGTGGGGTGCAGTCGTTTCTTGGTGGTCGCCCTGTCGCTCCGCGACAGGAGGCGAGATCAACCAAGGATCTCCAGCTCTCGATCCCGCTTGAATCCACAGCAAACGTCGCCCGGACGTTCACGCTTCCTGTCGCGGAGCGACCGGGCGACCACTAACGAACGACTGCACACCGGCCTGTGGCTCGCCCATTTCCTATCTGTGGCGAGCGGTCTGGGGCTGGATACAATCGCCGCCGCTGTTGCAGCTCACTTCTCCCGTCCTCTCGGTTCGGTTTCCTGTCTCGGAGATTCGATCATGTCGCGCGTTCACTCTTGTCTGGCGGTCTGTCTGTGTGCGTTGATTATTGGCTGTGAATCGGCAGTCGAGCGTGCCTCTGCGGCAGAACCGCTCGCGGGGACGGACCTCACCGCAGCGCGGCGCGTCTCGCGCGAAGCGGAGTCTCGACTTCTGGCTGGCCTGCACAAACAAGTGAAGGCCGAGTGGGAGAACATGCCGCTCGAAGAGGTTCTCGCGACGCTCGCCAAGACGGCGGGAGTCATCCTTTGGATCGACCGCGAGTCGTTGACGGCAGACGGCATCTCAACGGATGAGATACAGGTCACGCTGAATCTCGGCACGGCAACCGTCTGGCAGACACTGCACTTTCTCTTGAAGCCACACGCACTCGAATGGCATGGCTCCGACGGAGTGCTGGCGATCACGACCAAACTCAAAGCGGATGAAAGTCTCGTCACGCGGATCTACGACGTGCAGGCGATCGTCGCGGCACTCGAACCCCAACTCAAGAAGTTGCCGCCACGGCTTCGCGCGAACATGGGTGGTAGCGGCGGTGGCTACTGCGGCAGTGGTCCTCGTGGTTCGAGTGAAGCAAGTGTTGGTCGTGTTGGCGAGGGCGGCTTCTTTAGTGTGCCGGACGGTACCGAATCGGAATCGGCCCCCACTTTTGTGTTGCCTCAGTTTGGTGGTAGTAGTGGTGGCTACGGTGGCCGGTCGAGCCCTATTGAAGCAGGCATTCTGATCCGCAACCCGTCCATGAGTGGGGAGGAATTGCTCGTCGAGTTGCTCGTGAACCACGTCGTGAGTCGATCACGAGGAGATGGCAGAGCAAAGTGGGAGCAGATCGATGGCGAAGGGGGAACGATCAGTGCGGGTCTCGGGCGGTTGATCGTGCGGCAGGATTTTCAGACTCACTTCCAAATTCGAGAGCTGTTGCAGGCGGTGGAAGAGTTCGTCGTGCGTGGGACGAAGGCAAAGTCGGTTCTCATCGCTCGGCCCGGCTATCCGCACGAAGAAGATGCCGCGATTTTCAAGCGACTGGCCGAAACGCAGGACATCAATGTCACCGACGCCCCGGTTAACGAGACGCTTGCCCAACTGGCGAAGAACGGAGGCTATCGGCTGTGGATCGACAAGGAGACCCTGGTCGCCAATGGAAACGAATTCGATAGCCCTGTTAGTTTGAAGCTCTCGGGGGTGTCACTCGACACAGTGTTGTACAAGCTGCTCAAACCGCTGGAGTTGAAGTTTGTGATCGAAGAGGGAACGCTGGTCGTCACCACGTTCGTGAGAGCTGACGAGATGCAGTCGATGCGAGTCTGCTTCACGGGCGACATCCCTGAAGCACGTTCCGCGTCTGAATTGCTGACAACCATTCAAGACACTACTTCAGGAAAATGGGAACTGGAAGATGGCGAAGGAGGGACGCTGTGGAAGGCGGTGCCCGAGTGGCTCGTCATCACGCAGACTCAGAAGTGCCATCGGGAAGTGGCGGAGTTGTTGGACGATCTTCGTCAGGGAGCCGTCATCAACGACGAGCTTGCTGCGCCCGAGCTTGAGTTGCGGCTCTACCCCGTCGCCGATGAGACGGCAACCCAAGACCTGATCGATGCACTCCCAACACTCGTCGCGGATTGGGATGCCAAGCAAGGTTCCATCGTGGAGCTGGGCCGCAGCCTCGCCGTCAAACAGCCCGCGCGAGTCCACGAACGCCTCGACGAAATCTTCTCGGCCCTCAACCAAGCTCACGCGCGACTGAACCCGCCGAAGCCGAAAGAAATACCGACGCCCAAGATCGAACCCAAGCCTGCTGCTCCCGTAAGTGTGGAGAAGTAGAAGCGGGCTGCGGTGACGCGTTCAACACGTCGATGGCCTCAAGCCTGAAGCGCGAGCGAAGCCTGCATTCGCCTGTGCGTCAGGCTTTGATCGTTCCTGCCGCCGCTGTTAAGAACGGGAAATGATTGCGGACCCGATGCACAGCAGTTGGTGGAGTGCCTACGGCTCGAAGCGGGCTTGCTGCGCGACTCGCTTGGTGCGCGGAGCGACGGCGGA
>CAMAYU010000197.1 GCA_945862235.1 Schlesneria paludicola DSM 18645 | reverse complement strand
CGTAAGCCCCCCGGTTCTTGGGCGTCAGCCCTCTTGGAAAGAACCGGGGGGCTTACGCCGCCCCGCTCGGAAACCTCTCACTTTGTGCCGCACCGGGCGTTGCCCACGCGGTTAAACGAGCCATTGCCACCCGGCTTTCACTGGAACCGTGACATGACCTCCCTCGATGGACTGTTACTGACGCGCGATCTGATGTTCACGAGCAAGGTCACGAGTACCGCCGCTTCGCTGGGACTGCGGATCGAGGTCGTCGGGACTATCGAACAACTGAACCTTCGCGTGGCCGAGGCCGCGCCACGGGCAGTGTTTCTCGACCTGAGCCTCTCGGACGTGGACCCGGTTCAAGTCATTTCTGCGCTGCCCATCGCAGCTCGTCCTCAAGTCATCGCGTTTGGTTCGCACGTCGATGAAGTCCGGTTGAGCGCCGCGCGTGAGGCGGGCTGCGATGACGTGATGCCGCGCAGCAAGTTCTCGGCCACATTGCCCGAACTGCTGCAGCGCCTCTTCGGGTCGGGAACCAACCCCTGATGAATCGGAAGCCGGTGGGCCTCGTTTTCCGCGTGGAGTCGGTCCTTGCTTACGCGGCGGATTGGTGTTTGTAAGGGCTCTTCCGTTGTTTTGGGGGGACGCCTCAATGATGCGCCCGCCAAAAGTAGCCTTCATCGCTCCGCGTGAAGAGAGCTGAACGCGGAATGACGCTGTTTCCCGCAGATCCGGGTCCGCGGGTGACTCGACTGACTTCACGCGGAGCGATGAAGGCTACTTTTGTAGCGGAAACGTCCTCAAGGGGATCGAAACGGATGTTGGCTCGATCCTTCTTCCTGAAGGGATGAAAACCGACGAATTCACCCGTCTCGCTTGAATCCCGTCCGAAACAGCGGAGAAATCCGTTTCCACACGCCTACGCTTTGCACCGGTCACACGTCTCACACCGGATCGCTGGCGGCGGTGATTCCATTCAGCAGTTCGATGCGGACGCGCAGAATGCGCCGGGCGTCGGCTTCCAGAATTGTGATCCGCAGGCGTTCCCAATCGAGAGCCTGCCCCGCCGTGGGCATACAGCCCATTTGGGAGAACGTGAAGCCGCCAATCGTGTCGAAGTCGTCGCTGAGCGGGAGGCCGTAGTCGTAGCGGCGATTGAGTTCGTCGAGCCGCACGCGCGCATCCGCTTCGACGACGGACTCCGACACCATGCGTGTGTCTTCGTCCGGTTGATCTCCCTCGTCGTATTCGTCGGCAATCTCACCGACAATCTCTTCGAGGATGTCTTCCATCGTGACGAGGCCCGCGACGCCGCCGTATTCATCGTTGACGATGGTGAGGTGGACCTTCTGGCGCTTCATCAGTTCGAGCAGCGATGGGATGCGTGTCGTCAGCGGCACATAGACCGGCTCGCGCAGGATGTCGCGCAGGACGGCGAACGGTTCTCCGGTGCGATGCGGTTCGAGGGCCTTCAGTAAATCCTTCGCGTAGAGCAATCCGACGATATCGTCGGTTGAATCGCCAATGACCGGCATCCGCGAGTGCCCCGATTCGATCAGCCGAACTCGGGCCTCTTCCAGCGTGCAATCGACCGGGACGCAGTGCATCTCGGTGCGCGGCGTCATGATCGCGGCCACGTCTTCGTCCTGAAGTTGCATCACGCGCGAGATCATGGCTGTCGACCCCGACTCCAACACACCCTCGCGCTCGCCCTCTTCGACGACCGAGCGAATATCCTCTTCCAAGACCGAGGCATCGTCTGTTTGCGGTTCGGCACGGCCGGCGAGGTGATGAACGTAACGGTCGAGTTGATCGGCGATCCAGAGCAACGGATGCAGGCTTGCTTGCAGGACTTCGATCGCAGGCCACCAGTGGCAAAGGAATGACTCGGCCATGACGCGCGCGATGGCCCACGGCAGCACGTCGGCGGCGAGGAACGTCAGCAGGGCGAAGCCCGCGTACTCGACCACGAACTGCAACACGATCTGGTGCGGTGCCGTCCCCTCCGCGACCTTGGGCCAGCCGATCCAGACACACAGCATCGCGGCCAGCACCAGCGTCACGCTCGTCAGCAGAAACTCCAACGCGAGCAGTGCTTGCCCCTGCTCCTTCAAAATGCGGCCGAACCGATCCGGCACGCCCTTCTGTTGGCAGAGGACTTCGAGACGGCTGTACGAGAAGTCGCGCAGCGAGTCGCACCCAAGGGCACTCCAGAATGCGAGTAGCCACAACACGATGAGGAATGCGGGAAGGAAGATCATTCGGTCACGCTTCCAATCCGGTGGGAACAAGTTGCCAACCGGCAAGGACTTCGCGTTCGCGCGCCCGCATCACCGGACGGGCTTCGTCGGTGAGATCGTCGTATCCACACAGATGCAGCAGTCCATGCACGACGTACAACAACAGTTCGTCGGCGGGAGTCCAACCGTGGGCCGCCGCCTCGCGCAGCGCGGTCTCGGTGCTGACGATCAGTTCCCCTTCGAGACGCCGCGGTGCGCTTTCGGCTAAACGGCTTGAATGCTCTTCATCGAGCGGCGAAGCCTCGTCATTCAGCACAAAACTGATGACATCCGTCGCATAATCGTGGCCGAGGAACTCGCGATTGACGCGATGAATTTGAGCGTCATCGACGAGAGCGAGGCTGATTTCGGCGGAGACGATTTGCTCGGCGGTCAGCACGCGCGCGATGGCTGCTCGCAGACGGTCGTGATCGACGGCGAGAAGCGACTGCTGGTCGGTGATGTCGAGAGCGAGGTCGGTCATTGGGCTTTCGTCGCGGCGAGCGGCAAAGTGTCGGCAAGGCGCACGCTGGCGATTTCACCATCACTTCGTTTGGAGTTTCCGGGTCTGCCGTCCGGGTACTTGATGCGGCCGTGATGGATGCCGACGAGCGATTTCGTCAGCGATTCCTCGACCTGTGCGAGTTCACTCAGCGTGAGCGAGCTTTCGTCGAACTGGCCATCGAGCAGCTTCTTCATCGCAATCTCATGCACCAGCGTTTCGATCCGTTTCGGCGTCGGTTCGGTCACGGTGCGACAGGCACTTTCGCAGGCATCGGCCACCATCATTACGGCCGCTTCTCGCGACTGCGGCTTCGGGCCGGGATAGCGGTAGGCCGACTCTTCCACGTCGAACCGATGGTCCTGCGTCGCTTCGGCCTGTTTGGTCGCCGCGTGAAAGAAGTATTCGACGAGCGTTGTTCCGTGGTGCTGTTCGATGAAGTCGATCAACGGTTCGGGCAGGTTGTGCTGGTGTGCCAGTTCCACTCCGTCTTTGACGTGGCCGATGATGACGAGGGCGCTCATGGCCGGATTGAGTGACTCATGACGACTGATCTGTCCGGCGGTCGTGTTCTCGACGAAGTAGTGCGGCTTCAGCATCTTGCCGATGTCGTGGTAGTAAGCTCCCACACGACAGAGCAACCCGTTGGCACCGATCGCGTCAGCAGCCGTCTCGGCAATTGCGGCGACTCCATTGGAGTGGCTGTAAGTTCCCGGAGCACGCTGCACCAACTCTTGCAGCAGCGGGTGCGAGACATCACTCAGTTCGAGCAGGCTGATGTCGGTCACGACTCCGAATAGATGCTCGATGAACGGCAGGCCACCCGACACGAGGAAACCCGTCAGAAAACACCATCCCGCACCTTGCAAGCTGGCTTTTAACAGACGCTGGTCGGTCCAGAGGGATTCGAGGGCTTGGCTCTCCAGAATGGTGACGCCCCACGTGACGAGCAGATACGTAACCGCCGCCCAGAACCCGACGGTCACTAGCTTCATACGATTGGCAACTTGATTCAGCGGCACGACTGACGCCGCCACGGCACTCATCAACACGACAAACTCACCCACGCTGCGACCGGTCGCGAGCGTCAGTGCCAGTGTCATCGAGAAGCCCGTCAACGCGGCCAGAACTTGGTTGTAGGCAATCGCCAACACCATCACGAGGCAGAGGAGCGGCACCGCTTCGGCTCGCCAGGGATCGAAGGACAGCCACCGTGCGAGGATCACCGCCGCAGTAACGGTGGCCAGATAAACGGTCAGTCGCCCGGCACTCGTCGCCAGCCGCGGTTCATTGCGAGTCAGGTAGTAGCCAATCATTCCGACCAACACGAACAGCAACAACAACACGGTCACAATGCGCAGGCCCCGTTCCGCGAGCGACACACGTCCCTCAGCCGCGTCGTACTGCGCCTTCAAAATTCCGAGCGTCTCTTCGTCGAGAAACGTCCCCGGTGCGACCAGCAACGCACCGCGTTTATAGAAGTCGATCACAGGCGGCGTACTGTGTTTCTCTTGCTCGCGTTTGCGGTTGGTCGCGGCGGGATCGTACTCCAGCGTGGGAATCCCGCGGTTCAACAGCCAACGCTCAAACACCACTTGGTGCGGTTTGAGCGCCGTGAACGAATTCCACTGCGATCCCAAGGTCCCCGTACTTTTGAGCATCTCGATCAGCAGCACATCAGAAACGCGAAAGGTCTGCGAGTTGCGGTCGTCATCGCGAGAAATGACCGCGATTTCGGCTTCGAGACGCAACTCCTGCCGCGCGACTTCTTGCGGATCGAGCACGCCCGATTGGCGGAGTGGCACGGTGAACTGACTGAATTCACCGATGAATTCATCGATCCGCCGCTCGGCCGATTGCGAGGGATCAATCGCTGACCGGAGTTGTTGCCAGTCAGCAATGAATGCGGGGGACGGTGGCTCGAACGCCGCACCCGGTCCGCCCGAGACCCATCCGAACGCCGCGCGGGCTTCCGCTGACAGTTCCGTGAGCTGGTTGACCGACGCGACTTCCACCAGATGCTTTCGCAGTTCGTCGGAAAGGTTTCTCAGTCGCTCTGACTCTGCCGCCGAATGGCGAAACACGGGTGGGACACGATTCTCACGTTCGAGTTGGGCGAGGTCCGTCTTACGGAGATTGATCCGATCGAAGTCGATCCGCGCCAGCAGTCCATTGGGAGCGTCGTCACCCAAGCGATGCGGGAACGGTGCGTTCCAACTTCCCATCCCAATGACCAACAGCAGCAAAAACAGCAGGCAAACAGCCAATCGCAGCAACACGTCTCCGTGGCTGAGGTGGCCGCTCAATTTGTCGGTCCACGAACCGACCTTCATGCCGGAGACACGGGAAGGTCGATGCTTGCGAGCTTGGAAAATACGCATGGTGGGTTGTGTTCGACGCGGCGTGAAACCGCATCGTCTCGACTACTACATTTCTGTGAGCGTTCGACCGTATGACGGGACCACGCCGGGATCGAGTTCCGCATCGTGCGTCCCTGATCCTGAGTCGTTTTCCGCCTTCGAGCTGGTGGTGGAATCGAAGCCGTTCGTCATCGCAACACCACTCGCTGACGAGGCGGTGGCGGCCGTCATCAAATGGCCGCGATCGGCCCGATCTTTCCTGTCGAATCCGTGCTTGCCGTCTGAGCCATTTCGATCCGTGTCGTAGGCCGCGACGATCCGCCTCACCAACGGGTGACGCACGATATCCTCGCCGGACAACTCGACCGTCGCGATTCCCTCGACGTCACGCAACCGGTGCCAAGCGTCGATCAGTCCACTCTCGACTCTGTCCGGCAGGTCGGTCTGTGTGGCATCGCCCGTGACGACGATCTTCGAGTGATGCCCCATTCGCGTGAGAAACATCTTCATCTGGGTGATCGTGGTGTTCTGAGCCTCGTCGAGAATCATGAACGTGTTGTTGAGTGTCCGGCCGCGCATGAAGGCGAGCGGAATGATCTCGATCACTTCACGGTCGAGATAACGTTGCACTTGCTCGAAGTCGAGAATGTCGCCGAGAGCATCAAGCAGCGGCCGTAGAAACGGGTTGACCTTCGCCAACATGTCACCCGGCAGGAAGCCGAGCTTCTCGCCCGCTTCCAGTGCCGGACGCACGAGGACGATTTTACGAACCTGCTCCAAGCGGAGTGCATTCACGGCCATCGCCACCGCGAGGTACGTCTTGCCGGAACCCGCAGGGCCAGAACAGACGACCATGTCGTGATCGCGGATCGCCCTCACGTAGTCACGTTGCCCGTCGCCCATCGGACGAATTTTGCGAGCCTTGTGAAAGACATCGATCGATTCGTCGGAGCCGCTGGGGGCGGGGAACATCGAACGGTGAATGGCTCGGTCGAGATCGTCCTCGCCGAGTTGACCGCTCCGCTCGATGATTGCCCGCAAATCGGAAACGATCTCCGTGCCGAGATCGACCTGAGCCTGCTCGCCATGCAGGTGGAGTTCGTCGCCACGCAGAACGACCTCAATGTGCAACACGTCCCGCAGGCGGCGGAGGTTCTTGTCACGCACGCCGAACAGGCTGCGAACATCCTCGTGATTGCGGAACTGGACACGTCCTTCGGACATACAACCTTCTCATGGGGCTGAAAGCTCGCGCGCCGACGCGGCAAGTGCGGGGGGAGTCTACTACGAGTTCGGCCAACTCGCAAAAGAGTCACGCTACCAGTGAAGCCACGGGAAACTCGAATGCGACCGATTGACGGCGGACACGATGGCGGGGTTCGCCTCCAGAGACGGCATTTTGCGTAGGACGTGTCCGTCCCTCGCTCCTCACTCGAACCTCTCTCGATCATAGGAATGCCGCTCGTAGCGATTTTGCGGGGGCGTTGACGTTCCGCCTCATCTGCCGTCCCTCCTCTCGACTGCCGTCTTGAAGTCACTCTCTTTTCTGTCCGGACTTCCGACGTGAGTCCCACTTCCGAGCTAGGTTGCAGGAGAACCCCTCTTTCTCTCCGAACACGAGCCACCCACCGATGAACTGTCACAACTGCGGTATGCCGCTGGAATGGGACGGAACGCAACAAATCGTGGTCTGCGAGTCCTGTCGCACTTACCGATCACACGGAACTCCGGATGATTCGGTAGACCGAGTCGTCTCGCTTGGCAATCCCGGTCGGAGAAAGTGTCCATGCTGCCATGAGCGCATGGTGAAAGCGGCGATGGACGGATTGGTGGTCGAATTTTGCGAACCTTGCAACGGTGTTCTGATCCAGGAGGAACTCTTCGCGATGCTCGTCCGCAATCGACGGGCCGAATACCGCGGAGCCGCCTCGCGTTCGACGGCACTCGATCCGGAACAACTCAGCCACGAACGACCTTGTCCCGCGTGTCGCCACACGATGAACGTCCACCCGAACTACGGTCCCGGCAACATCGTGATTGACTCGTGTGGCCACTGCCATTTGGTCTGGCTCGACCTGCGCGAAACAGCCCGAGTCGCGATGCAATGGAGTTGATGCCATTCCGCGATTCTCGTTTCAAAACGAGTGGTCCCAGATTTCGCCCGTTCCTTTGACTCGCAGCGGCGCGAAATGGTGTTCGGCTCGGCCCAGCAACTCGGTGGGATTCTCGAAGTAGGCGGCCAATTGCTTGAGCAATGCGGGGTCCACCGCCTGCGCTTCAGCACGAGACTGGAAACGGGAGAGGACTAGAACGCGATAGCTTCCGGCAGGAAGATCGAGTTGAAAACGCCCCGCTTCATCGACCGTCGCCAGAGTGCCGCCGAGCGCCTTGATCGCCGCTACTGCGACGCGCGCATCGGCCTCGCTGTCCGCTGGACGGAACCCCACGACTGGCAACTTCACCTCGCCCGGCCGCTCATCGGGAAAGACGATCAGCCGCGCACCGCGATCCGGTTGGCTCTCGCCTTCCGCCGACTTGTACGTGATGCGTCCCGACAGTTCGCTCGGAACAACGGGTGCCGCGACGGGGGCTGTCATTGCTGGTGAGGTTGCGGGCGAAAGGGACTCCAAGATGCGGACGAATCGTTCGACAAACATCCCGCTGAGGAACAAGCCGAGAACTGCGAACGCACTGCGTAAGGAAACGGCGGGTCGCGGCATCGGTCTGGAGCCACTCGCCAAAACAGCAGAATGACTTTCAGAACGCGGCAACTCATCGACGTGACTCTGCTGCGCCGCTGGCAACCGTTGATCGACAGGAGGCTGGGCGAGTGACAGCAGTTCCGCCATCAGACTTTGCTCGTTCTCGCGAGCGGTGGGAACATTCGACGCCCCTTGTCCTAGCGAGACGGATTGTCCCGAAACAACAGAGGCGGCGTTGGGAGGCGGCTCCAAAACTTGAACCGGCCGATCCAGCTTAATCGGCGTCGGCGCGATCGGCATTTCGATCGGAATCGGCTCGGGAATGGGTTGCGGAATCTGGTTCGCTTCATCGCCGTCATCACCGTTCTCATTCCTCTCGCGCTCAAAGCCCATCGCCGCCGATTTGGCGACCGGCAACGGCTGATCGAGCAAGTCGCCGAGCTGTGCGAGTTCATCCAAGGCCCGAGCCAGATGCGCGTCTTGCAGATTCAACTCGGGCGTTGGAAGCGGCTGGACGGTCCCATCGAGCAACGGGACTCGAATGGACCGACCGCACGTCGGGCAATCGACCACGCCTCCCGCCTGCGCACGCGAGATACCGAGGAACTGACGGCAGAAATTGCAGCGAAACTTGATCGGCATCCGGAGAGAGTCTCGAAGGGAAAATCGGGCGGGCATCCAGACAGAGCAGTGCAATGGCGACCGTGTCAGGTGTCTTGTGGAGGTTGATTCGAGCGAGTCAGTTCGGTCACCGCCAATAAAACCACGAGTGACACCAGCGACAACGTGAACACGGCGACTGACACCAGCATCACGCCGCGAACGGCCATCGCTCCCGATGCGTCTCCCACCGATCGCAGGATCAGCGCGAGCATCCCCGCAATGAAACCGATGCCCAAAGCAACGGCTCCACTCCACAAGACACGGGCAATCCAAGAATGAAGATTCACGAAGCGATCTCATTGAGAAACAGATTGTCGAACGGCCGCTGAAACAAGGGCTACCTTCTCGCGGGACGGTTAAGCAGCGGCGGCGGATCACACTGGAGCTACTCGGGCGTGTCAAGGACCACATTGAAACCGTCACGTTATACCTCACGCGGCATAACGTGAGTGGTTTCCGAGCGGGGCTTACGCCCAATGGCACTCACTTTGAGCGGCACGGCGCTAGCCGCCGGTAAACGGAGTTGTGTTTCCAAGCAAAGAACCGGCGGCTAGCGCCGTGCCGCTCACGGAGTGAATGACAAAGTGAGTGCCATTGGGCTGACGCCGCCCCGCTCAGTGGTCTCATCGCCCGCCGCGCGAGGTACATCAACGCTTAACACCACGCAGCGGCGATGGAGTTTGAAAGTCGCGACAAGCTGTGGCCTGCCGGTTCCTGCGGAGTTGTCGTGAGGATCACGGCGAAGAGCTGTTGATCCGGGTCGATCCACAGGACGGTCCCCGTCGCGCCCCAGTGACCGAACGTGTTTGGTCCGAGCAGATCGCCGAAGTTGGCGCTGTGCGCGGGCCAGTTCAGCCGCCAACCCAATCCCCACGGTCGGCAGCGACGTTCGTCGCCGGGCACGTCGCGCATCGCCTCCAGTTGATTGCGAGTCGCAGCCGCAATGGCAGCGGGACTAAGCAGTCGCCTTCCGGCACGCGTCGTTCCTCCACGAAGCATGAATTGTGCGAACGTAGCCAGATCACGAGCGGTCGTCAGCAGTCCGCCCCACGGGGCACCGAGTTGCCGCCAATAGCGGCTGTTCCAATTCCACGCTGAGCCGCCTGCGTGATCGGCGGGGACGTGAACAGTCGGGATGCGAGCGGCCTGCGGCGACTCGCCGTCGAACCACTCGTCGGGCGCACCGAGCACCGTGTCGTTCATGCCGAGTGGCGCGAACAGCTCTTGTTGGAGAAACTCGGCGCACGATCGCCCCGTCACGCGAGCAATGATCTCACCCAAAATCGTGAAGCCCATGCTTTGGTACTGCACACCGCGTCCTGGCGGAAAGGTAAGCGGTTCCTCGCACGTTCGTTCGACGAAGCGGCTCAACGGCGCATTCGCCTGCCGCAGCCCGATGTTGTCGGGCAGCATGTCCGGCAAACCGGAGGTGTGCGTCAACAGATGACGAATCTCGACGCCATGCTTTCCATTCCGACCGAACTCCGGAATGAAGTCGGTCACGCGATCGGCGAGCGTCAGTTGGCCGCGTTCGATCAGCAACAACACGCCTGTGGAGACGATCGGCTTCGTGATCGACGCGACGAGAAACACCGAGTCGTCTCGCAACGGAGCTGTCTCGCCAGACGACTGCCATCCGAGGTGGACCGGACCTTCTGTGGAGTTGACTGTCCCCGAAGCCAACGCGACAGAGGTCAGAGCATTTGAGCGGCACATCTCGTCCGCCAAATTCACCGCCGCACGCCAACGAACACTGTGCAAAATCCTGCTTGGGGAGTCGGCTCGACTACGCATTGTGACACTCGTGGGGTGGAGGGATGTTGTTCGGCGTCGCGAAGAAGAAGCTTCCCCACTGGTCGAATCCCAGACAAGCAACCCCAACAAAAAAGCCCCGGTCATCCCGGAGCTTCTTCTGATCGACGACGGTCTCGAAAGTGATCTCGCGTCGTTACACAGCGACTTCGTGTAACTGAAACACCTTGTCGAGCTTCGTAATCTCCATCACTTCGCGGATGTCGTCCGAGGCGTTGTAGAGGTGGACCTCGACTCCTTGTCGTTTGATCGACGCGAGGACTCCGAGCAGTCCGCTCGGAATGAATCGGACACCCGTCAGGTCAAATGCCAGCGTCGTGCAACGGTGGGTTTGAATCAGCCCTGCAATCTCGTCACGGCATTGAGCGAGGTTGACGTCATCGAGAATTTCAGCCCCAGCGAATCCGATCACTGTCAACTCGCCCGCCTCATAGACCTGCAATTCAGAAACGGTCTGCATTTCGACAACTCCTCTGTCCGCCAAGTCCGGACTCACTCCTTTGCGACCACAAAAATGCTGGCGGTCGCCCCAGCAAACAGGAAGGGAACTGCGGCGATTCTGAGAGCGATGAAGGATTGGATTTAATGCAGCGCCGCAACACCCCGTGACTTCTCACGCAATCGCTGTTCCCGAAGTGTTGAGTGGCGGCAAAGTGATTGGCAACGCGATTTCACGAAACGAGTTACGGCTTGGCGAGCAAGCCGAACCTCGTCAGTGCTGACTAACGGCGAGTGCGGCAAGATTCAGCAAACCTGCTCTGTTTTGCGGGCCGTTCCCCTTCGAGCACCCCCAGCCTCGCACCGGTGATCGCGCCTTATGAACTTGTCCAAGAACGACACCAACCCGAAGCGTGAGCGAGGCCGAGAGTCGAGCGGCATCCGTCCTCGCTCACGCTTCGGATTGGTGTCGTTCAAAACACGTTGCAATTCTTGGACAAGCTCAGTTCATCCTCGTTTTTTTGGGGGGGAGGATTGCAGCTTGGAGAAAAACAGAAGTCGGCGCGATTCTTCATCCTGAAGGGATGAAAACGGAAGACTTCATACCTCCGACTGCAATCTGCAACCCCCTCCAAAACCTCGGATGAACCAAAATCAGGACGGGCACATCAACAGCGGTCGGAGTACGTCGGTTTGGCGTTGGTGAGCCTGACAGCGCGCGTCATGCCACTTCTATGAAAAACTGTTGCTCGTCAAGTGGCGGAATCTAATTGTTTTCGGACTTTGAGCGGGCACTGCTGTGTTAGGCCCGGGTGGCAGGCTGTTGGAGAGTGTGCGCGGTTGTCGGTTGTGATGGGTTTGGGTTGTCGAGTGAGGGATGTCTGAGAATCGTTCAACGTGGGTGGTCGCCGCGGGGATCCCATTCTTCTATCCGAGCATCCGCGCACTCGGCGTTTGTCGAGTGGCGTGGCCCATGTGGGTGGTTCGAGAGTGTGAGGGCTGCCCCATCTGCTTGCGAGAGTCGTTCGGCGAGCTTGGCT
>CAMAYU010000196.1 GCA_945862235.1 Schlesneria paludicola DSM 18645 | reverse complement strand
CAACCGCACCGGCTTCCCGCCAATCGGCAACGACCGAAACTCGCGCACCACGCCCCCCTTCGCATGCACCTTCTTGCCGCCGCACTGCGAACAGCACAACGCCTGACGCGGCTGCTCGATCGTCATCGTCATCCCGCCACCGCCATACGTCTTCGATCGATACTCATACCCCCGAACCCCAAACGTGTGATACAACAAACTCGTGGACATGCCGACTCCTGTGATCTGGTGGATTGTTTCCTAACCCCAAATCACAACGGCAGGTCCACACTCTCTCAACCCTCAGCACGCATCTCCCCGATGAACCTTCTTCTCAATGGCAACGGCGATACCCAGACCATTACCGATGGCGAAGTTCGCACCCGGTGTCGTCGAGCCAAGGAAACGATCCAACTTGAATATTTCGGTCTTGCTGAACGACGGCCGAAATTCCGCGGAGGCAAGTTCGCTGACAATGCGGGAGTCTTTGTCGATGTTCTGAAACCGGAATAGGACGAGACGACAGGTCATGTTCGCGAGGAATGTCTTGTCGAACTCGTCGGCAGACGAACCGATGCCGGTGGCTTTGATGGTCAACGAATAATGACCACCGCGAGCGCTGCGGATCTCTTGCGCGAGCAGTGCTCGCGAACCTTGCTCGATGACCGATCCCGCCGCGTCATTTCCCAGACCGTAGCCTATGCAGACGGTAGGTTGGGACTTCGTTCCGACCGCAGCGGTTTCTTTGCGAACGGCGAATCCCGCAGCGATCTCTTTGGTCCAGATGGGGAACGCTCGCCAACCTTTATCGCGTGACGGGGGCGCGGGGGCGACCAATGGAAGAGGGGACTTGAAGTCCGTATCTAGCAGCAGGCTGGCATCGAACGGAGGCACGAGGGCCGGGTCGCCCTCAGACTTGCACAGTTCAATCCTGGCTGGTGAGTTGGCCAGCATGGCCGCGATCGGTTCGCCCTTCGTGATCGGATGTGGACGGTTCAGGTTGTCGAGGAAGAAACCATTCGGGTCGATGCCGAGCAGATGAAACATCGTGGCTGTCAGGTCGCCGCCAGTGAAAGGAGCGGTTGCCGGATACGCACCATTTTCGTCGCTCGCTCCGATCACTTGTCCGCCGCGAATGCCGGCTCCGGCCATCGCGAAGCTGAAGACGTGGCCCCAGTGGTCGCGGCCACCGTTGGCGTTGATCTTGGGAGTCCGCCCGAACTCACCGATCACGACGACCAGCGTTTCCTCGAGCAAACCTCGTTCGGTCAGGTCATCCATCAGTGCGGCGAACGTCACGTCGAACTGCGGGCAGAGGTTGTCCTGCATCCGGTCGGCGTTCAGGGCGTGCGTGTCCCACAATGGATTGTCGACGGCGTTGTCTCCCGGATCGCGAGCCCAGTTGACGTGGACCAGCCGCACCCCCGCCTCGATCAGCCGCCGAGCCAGCAGCACCGATTGTCCCCACGTGTAACGGCCATACCGATCGCGGGTCTGGTCCGATTCCCGGCTGAGGTCAAACGCCGCTCGCGCGCCGCCGGAGGTCACCAGGTCAAACGCCTGCTGTGAGAGCCGGTCCCACGCCTCGACCGATCCGCCGCGCAGCGCTCCATCGAAATGTCCTTCCAGTTGCTTCAAGACCTCGCGGCGGCGATCGACTCGGATCTTGGTGACATCGCCGATCAGTCGCAGTCCCTCGATCTCGTAATCGGGCAACGCGGGATCGCCGACGAACCGCTCTGGCTCCCACAGCTTGCCGAGAAACCCCGCCGTCTGTCCTGCCGGCGTCACGTTGTCGTTGAGCCGCATCATGTCTGGAATCCAGACCGATGTCAGAGCGGGCAGTTTTTCGCTCGGCTTGAGCATTTTTACGACCGAGCCAAAGTAGGGCCAATCGTTCGGCTTGATCTGCCTCGCACTGCCGGGGCCGTAGGGATAACCGGTGAGCAACCAATAGCCGCTGACATCGTGGTTGTCGTCGCGCGTGGACAGTGATCGAACGACCGCCAACTTGTCGGCGTAGCAAGAGGTCCGCGGCAGCAATTCGCAGAATTGAATTCCGGGGACGTTCGTCGCGATCGGCTTGAACGGACCACGAATCTCGGTCGGCGCATCGGGCTTCGGGTCGAAGGTTTCATGCTGCGGCGGACCTCCCTGAAGCCAGAGGAAGATCACGTTCTTCGCCTTGCCGAACGTCGAACCGAGTTCCCCCGCCAACTTCGGTGCCGCGCCGAGCCCCGCAGTCGAAGTCTCGGCCGCTCGCAACAATTGCGGCAACGAAACTCCCAGAGCGCTCAAGCCCCCGACGCGCAGCCATTCGCGGCGAGCAACCCGATCGGTCAGCATCGTTCGGTCAAGGATGGAAAACATGTTTGCTCCGGTACCCGGGCCTTTCACGCGAATCGAATCGGCTCACCATCGTAAATGTGGTGGGGGCGATCCAGTTCGTCTTTCCAGGTGGCGGTGTCGGGAATTCCCAGGGCGTGATAAATCGTGGCCGCCAGGTTCTCGGGGAGTTGAGCATCGGTCGCCGGGTAGGCACCGTGCTTGTCTGAGGTTCCCACCACGACGCCCCCTTTGATGCCGCCGCCAGCAAGGAAGACCGTCTGGACAGCTCCCCAATGATCGCGGCCGCAGACTTTGCTCGCGCCGGCACCGGCATTGATTTTTGGAGTGCGACCCATCTCGCCGCACATCACGATCAGCGTCTCGTCTAGCAACCCGAATGCCTGAAGGTCATCCAGCAACGCCGAGATGCCGCGGTCGGTGGGAGGCAGCAGGCAGTCGCGCAGCAACGGAAAATTGTTTTCGTGCGTGTCCCAGGACTCGTTGTTTCCAAGGTTGACTTGAACCAGGTTGACTCCCGCTTGCACCAGTTGCCGAGCCATTAGCAGCGACCAGCCGAAGGCATTGCGCCCGTAACGATCGAGCGTCTGGGGATCGGCGTTGTGGACATCGAACGCGCGCTGCACGCTGGCGTCGGTCAGCAGTGAGATCGCGGCTTGGCGATGTCGGTCAAACGACTCGATCGACGCGGCCTGATCCAACTCGCGACGTTGCTGGTCGAGCAACCCTCGCAAGCTGTCACGATCCGACAGTCGAGAGCGGCTCAGCCCTTGAGGCAAGCTGAGGTTGGGTGACTGAAACGTGAGACTTGGATTTCGCTCGCGGCCTCGAACGAAATGGAATTCGTATTCCGGATATGCACCGTAGGACTTCGCGTTGTACGGCGAGGCTTCAATAAACCACGGATCGCGGTGGCTTCCCATCAAGCCACCGAACTGGCCAGGGAGAACTCTCCCCGTGTTATGAATCAGCCGTTCCGGCAGCACGACCGCTGGCGGCAGATTGTTATTGCGTCGCGGCAGCGCGTTGCCCACCACCGAAGCGATCGACGGCCAATCGGTCGATTGCGGCTTGCTGGCGTTGTAACCCACCGGCATCGGTGTGCGTCCGGTGAGAATCGACGTGTGCCCTTGCGAGTGCTCGTTGTACGGCGTCGTCAGCGAACGAATTAGGCTCCACTTGTCGCTGCGGACGGCCAACATCGGCAGGTGTTCACAGATCTGCATGCCCGGCATGCGTGTGGGGATCGGTGAGAACTCGCCACGAATACCGGCGGGGGCATCCGGCTTCGGATCGAAGCTGTCATGCTGAGCCAGTCCACCAGAGAGAAACACAAAGATGACCGACTTCGCGCTCCCACCGCTCGGTGTTGTCAACTTCCCGTCGGCCGCGTGCAACGCCGCGACGTGATTCATCCCCAGCCCAAGCAGGCCGATGCTTCCCGCTTGAATCGCTGTTCGCCGTGAAATACTTTCGTGAGCGATACTGCTTTGCATGTTATGGGTCCCTAGAGCAACTCCCGAATCGGCCGTCCGTCCGAGAGCATCATTGGGCGGCCGTCCGCCATATGGTAGGTGATGCCGTGTGGATCGTAACCGAGTGCTGTGAAAACAGTGGCGTGAATGTCTGCAGGAGTAATCGGCCGCGTCTTCGGGACGGCTCCGATCTTGTCTGATTCACCGATGACTTGACCACCACGAATGCCACCACCTGCGAGGACCATCGAATAGCACTGCGGCCAATGATCGCGCCCCGCATCCACATTTATGATCGGCGTCCGACCGAAGTCTCCCATCCAGATTACCAGCGTCGAATCAAGCAACCCACGATCAACGAGGTCGTCGAGCAAAGTTGCAAATGCCGTCTCCATCGGCGGCACGAGTACCTTTTCCAGGCGATTGAAATTGTCCTTATGTGTGTCCCAGATAATGCTCTGTCCGTTAACCGTCGTGACGAAGCGGACGCCGGCCTCGATCAAGCGCCGCGCCAGCAGATGCGATTGGCCCCAGGTATGACGGCCGTAGCGTTCGCGAAGTTCGTCCGGCTCGCGTGAGAGGTCGAAAGCGTCTCTCGTGGCGGTGGATCCGACCAACGACAGGGCTTTTGCATGATTGATTTCAAGGTCTTGCGCGCCAATCGCCGTGATCGGCAGACACCGTTGCTGGATCTGTTCGAGCAGTGATGTACGGTCCTCATAGCGCTGCGCGGTGATCCCCTCCACCATTCCCATATTCGGCACGCTGAAGTTGGCCGCATTGGGATCGGCATTGAGTACGAACGGATCATGACTCGCACCCAGGCAACCACCAAATTGTCCAGGTGTCAGATACACCGTACTGTCGCAGTGCGGCGCGGGGGTGATCACATACGGTGGCAACACGCCGCTGTAGCCATCTCGCCGCGCCAGCCAACCCGTCAGCGTACCGAAACTTGGAATGTCACTGCGACGGGGATTGATTAGCGTGCTGTCGATCGAATACGGCCGACCGACGATGGACCAATGCATTCCAGAGTTGTGACCGCCATGAGAGTGATGCACGCTCCGCACGATCGAAAAACGATGAGCGTGCTTCGCCAGACGCGGGAGTAGTTCCGAGATCTCGATACCGGGAGCAGTGGTGGCAATCGGTTTGTACGGCCCACGCACAGTGTCGGTGGCGTGAGGCTTCAAGTCCCAAAGATCAAGATGGCTTGGGGCTCCACAGTTGAAAATCAAGATGACCGACTTGGCTTTGCCGTTGGTCGCTGCCGCCACTTTCTGACCAAGCGAGTTCGCCCAGAACAGTCCCAAGCCGCTCAGTCCGCTGCGGGAGAGAAACTGGCGACGATCGCGTAAGGTCGGTGGCATCGCTGTTTCCTGTAAGTACTAACAAAGTTCGCCGTCATCGGTGAAAGGAACCAGCATGCCGTTGGCTTTGTGTAGGTGTCGGTTGGTGTCAATGCTGGGTTTGTGATCGATCGTGATAGCGTGGTCATACGACGTGTAGTGGCGATCAACCACTTTGCCGCGCCAAGTTGTTTAGCTTGGCCATCGATTCCAAATCTGGCCGGTCGGTCAAACCAAACACCATTTCCCCTGCCAGCGCGAACCTCAATAGCTGCCGACGCCCTTGATCAAAAGCGATTCGTGCTAATATGGACCGTGGCAAGACCATGCGGCGTTCTTGGCGAGTAAGTTGGCGGGGCGCAGAGCATGCGGAAACAGGCAGGCAGCTCAGTCATCGGCCGTGGCCGATGCGTGACGTGACGTGACATTGGACCGCCAGATTCACTCCGAGTCAACGCGGTCTTCCGAACCGGGACACGAAGTTCAACAAGGAATTCGTGGCGAAGCTGAAAGCGAAGGGCATTCGCACCAACGCCCTGCCGGTCGCTTGCCCAAATCTGAACGGACGAGTCGAGAGGTTCATTCAGACGATCAAATACGAGTGTCTTTTCAAGTTCATTCTCTTCGGCCACCGGCACTTGGATCACATCGTCAACCAGTGGGTCGATTACTACAACACGCCCCGGTCGCATATGGATCGCGAGCACTTGCCACCAATCCTCTTCCTGCCAATCCTCTTCCTGACATCCGCCGTCGTCACGTCGCCCGCCGTATCGCCCTGCGGGAACTCCAGCGTGGATCGCCTCATCGTCACCGGCTCGAACCACGGCAACAGCTCATCGGGGAACTGCGTCGGGAAGTCGAGGATGTTCTGCACCGTGGCCGCCCGGAACGAGTAGACCGACTGTGCATCGTCACCGACGACGGTCAGCCCCTTTCCCTCCGGACACAGCCCATTGACGATCTCAGCTTGCAGCGTGTTCGTGTCCTGATACTCGTCCACCAGCACGCAGTTGAACTTCTGCCGCACCATGTCGCCGCAGGCGGGCTCGGTCATGAGGTAGTGCCAGAACAGCAGCAAATCGTCGTAGTCGAGTGTCTGCTGTTGTTCCTTGCGCTCGGTGCCGATCGCCTCGTGAACGACAAAAGACGAACACATCAAAGCGGAAGGGCATTTGATCGGAACCCTTCGAGAATTGAACCGACAAACAGAGCCAACACATGTGCGGACGCATCAGCCTGCGGATGTCTCCCGTCGAACTTCAATCGGCGTTTGATCTCTTTCGCGAGCCGGACTGGTCTCCTCGATACAACCTGGGGCCGATGCAGCAGGCGTTGGCCGTGCGATTGAAGCCGGAAGGGGTGCGACTGGCCGAGCCGTTGCAGTGGGGGCTGGTGCCGGGTTGGGTGAAAGACCCGAAGTCCGGCTCTCAGTTGGTCAACGCGCGGGGAGAGACGGTTGCATCGAAGCCCTCGTTTCGGGATGCGTTCAAAAGGCGGCGATGTTTGATCCCCGCCACCGGCTACTACGAGTGGCAGGTCATCAACAGCCAGACCAAGCAGCCGTGGCACATCTTTCGCGCCGATGGCGGAGTGCTCGCCTGTGCGGGATTGTGGGAGAGCTGGCAGGCCCAGGACGGGTCCGTATTGGAGTCGTGTGCGATCATCACCACGCATCCGAACGACAACCTGGCCGAGATCCACGACCGGATGCCGGTCATCCTGGCCGAGGAACACTGGAGTCTGTGGCTCGACCCTGAGTTGGAGGAAGTTACCGCCCTGACCGAATTTCTCGTGCCGTGTCCGGACGACTGGCTGGAGAAGACGCCCGTCAGTTCGCTGGTCAACAGCGTGCGGAACGAATCGCCGGAGTGCCTGACTCCGGTCAAGCTGCCACGCAGTTTGTTTTGAGTGCGTCACCGGAAGTCACGAGAGCGAGTAGTGACCTCCCCCAGCAAGTCGGTCAGGTCGTCGAGGCGATCCACCAACAGATGGCAGACGCCGTGCTGGCGTTGCAGAATGCCGTGGGCGATGAAGGCGGAGCCTCAGGATGGCATTCCGATCTGCCGCAAAGTGCGGATCGCAGATGGTGCTACGCACTGCGAAGAAAGGTAGTCGGAAGGCGGACGAGTTCTGGGGTGTGGAAACTATCCAAAGTGCCGTGAGACCGCGCAGGTCTGACGCTTGGGAAATCTCGCCAGCAAGAAGTGATTCTCGCTGACGAGATTTCCAAACAACAGCCCTCATGGCGTCGTCGGCAAGGTCTTGGCGGCGAGTCCCAGCATGATGAGCGACCACCCGTTGAAGATCATGTCGATACCGATGAACAGTCCGATCACCACAAGCCCGTCCAGCGGCCACTGCTGCCAGATCATGATCCCTAACGCCAAGTTGACGACGCCATGCAGCAGGAGCCACATCCAATTGTGAAATCGGATCGTCAGAGCAATGGTGATGCGGAACAGTCCGCTGAAGATCAGGAATGAAGCGATGAGGAGCGTGATCGTGAGTGCAGTGGCGGCTGGATGAGTCACGATCAGGAAGCCGACAACGAGGGACAGCAACCCGGCCAGCATGTCGATGAAGAAACCGGACCATCCTCTGGTAGCGAAGGCATGGGCGGATTGAAGCAGACCTCCAAACACCATTAACCAGCCGAAAAAGACCATTGTGGCCAGCGTCACGAAGACCGCCGAGCCGAGGGCCACCGTCCCCAAGACAACGAGGACGATGCCGAGTCCCACAATCCAGCCCCACCGCTGGCGGAGTTCATCCACACCGATCAAATGCAGGCTGCGGATTGTCACGACGTTCACGGATTCCATTGATGTCTTGTCCTGAAGGTTACGAACAGGTTGCCGAACAAACATCAGCGTCAGCGAGTGATCGCTCGTTTGTCACGACGAGTTGAATTCTACCGGGTTCAACATCGGGCAGATAGAATCGCCGTGATGCAACATCCAGCGTGGAGTCTTGTCATCATCGGTGTCCTGATTGCCGCCATCGGACTGGTGTGGCTGTTTGCACCTTCGATCCCTTGGCTCGGCAAACTGCCCGGCGACATCGTGATTGATCGGGAGAACTTTCAGTTTTACTTCCCGGTGACGACGTGCATCCTCGTCAGTCTGGTGCTGACAGGAATCATGTGGGTTCTGAGGTACTTTTCACGGTGACTGGAATCAGGTTGGTGACGCTCAGGAAGATCGTGAAGCAATATCGTTGAGTTGAGCCGCAGAAAGTCTTCAGGCTGGAGTTGCGATGAACCTTGTTGTTGACGTGATCTCGGATGTGATCTGTCCTTGGTGCTACATTGGCAAACGGCGGCTGGAAACGGCCATCGCTGCCCTTGAAGGCCAGCATGATGTTCAAGTGCGATGGCTCCCATTTCAACTCAATCCGACGATGCCGACTGAAGGTGTCAGTCGCAGGGAGTATCGCATCCAAAAGTTTGGCAGTTGGGAGCGATCGCAGGAGCTAGACGCCAAGGTGATTGCAGTCGGGAAAACGGAAGGCATCCAGTTCGCTTTCGACAAGAGCGAACGAACACCAAACACAGTCGATGCCCACAGGCTCATCTGGCTGGCCGACCAACATGGTTGCCAAGACGCAGTCGTCGAGGCACTGTTCGTGGCTTACTTCACCGAGGGCCGTGACATCAGTAATCGCACGACGCTCATCGACGTGGTCGTCGAAGCTGGTCTGGAGCGGCAAGTTGTCGAAGCCCTGCTGAACAGTGACGATGGAATGGACGTGTTTGCGGACGCCGGGGAAGTGTCTCGAAAACACGGAGTGAGCGGAGTTCCATTCTTCATCATCAACGACGAAATCACTCTATCCGGTGCTCAGCAGCCGGACACGTTTCTTGAAGCGTTCCGGTTGGCGATTGGCGGGCAGTAGCCAGCCTCCGGGGCCGTATGCACTACATCAATTGGTTTGAACTATCCGCTCTCGTCAAAGGATGAAAAATGCACTTGGATGACGAATTCGACGGTGAAGATTTTGAGGACGACGAAGTATTCGATGACGACTTCCTGCAACTGCTCCCCAGTGATGCACGTCTTCTCTACGAGAGTCTCATTCATGCGATAAAAACCAATTCTGGGATTGGCTTTCACAACTACGATCAAGGTCATCTGAAAGCTGGCGGTGCCGTCCAGATCAACGATGCAACTCTGGGCGAACCTTCAGACGACAACGAACTCTTTTCGCTTGTGAATCGACTCGCCCAAATCATCAACAAGGACAGCCAATCGGGAGTCAAAGTCTACACTTGGACCGAGTTCAGCAAGATGGCGGTTGATGCCACAAAACGGACATGACTTAGCGGGCGTCCGTAGTCCCTTCGTTTCACGTTCAGCAGTAGTAATGAGGCTCGGCCGAGTTTGGCGTTCCCTGCCACGACAAATGCACAAGCGGATTCACGATGCCTGACACAAATCCTCAAGGCTGTTTGGCGGCAATCCTGAGCCTTTTCGGTATTCGCTTTCGTGGTCCATCATCGGCAGCGGATCAACCGCCTTACCGCCAGAGAGACGATTTTCTTTCCGCCGCAGAGCTTTCATTCTACCGGGTGCTTACGTTGGGACTCGACGGCTCATACCTCGTGGGCCCCAAGGTGAATCTGGCTGACATCTTCTTCGTCTCCGGCTCCCCCAAGAAGCAGTCATACCGAAACAAAATCGACCGGAAGCATGTGGATTTTCTGCTCTGTGATCCGGCGACCATGAAGCCGATCATGGGTGTCGAACTGGATGATGCGAGCCATGCTCGACGTGACCGGCAGGATCGAGATGAATTCGTCGATCAGGTCTTCGAGGCTGCTGGCTTGCCGTTGCACCGTGTTCGTACGGCGGCTGGATACAGCCCTCAGGCTTTGCCGACCTTGTTCGACAGGCCGTTGCAGGTCGTGGAGACACAGAGAAGGCGATCGCACATCAGGATGGCACTCCAACGTGCCGCAAGTGCGGATCACAGATGGTGCTTCGCATTGCGAAGAAAGGTAGTCAGAAGGGGGGCGAGTTCTGGGGGGGGGCAAACTATCCAAAGTGCCGTGAGGCCGTGCAGGCCTGACGCTTGGACAATCTCGCATCAGTAATCGCACGATGCTCATCGACGTGGTTGCTGAAGCTGGACTGGAGCGGCAGATTGTCGAAGCCATGCTGAACAGCGACGAAGGAATGGACGTGTTTACGGACGCCGGGGAAGTGTCTCGACAACACGGAGTGAGCGGTGTGCCCTTCTTCATCATCAACAACGAGATCACGTTGTCCGGTGCTCAGCAGCCGGATACGTTCCTCGAAGCGTTCCGGTTGGCGATTGCCGGGAAGTAGCCAACCAACGAGGGGAAATTGATGGTCCGGTTTATTCCAGCGGAGGAACTGAAAAGCAAGTTCGGTGTGTTTGGCCACTTCTATTCGGTCCAGGTTGCCCCGAAGCGAGTTATCGAGTGCCGAAGCGTTCTTGAAATCGTGGAGTCAGATCAGTCTCCAAGGAAGATGGATGACCTCTCTCATCGAAAGCCCGACGCCGTTTTCATCATGATGAATCCCGGCTCATCCCGACCGCTGGTCGAGGTAAACAACCGCATCCATGCCAAGGCGATTCATGAACTCCCTATCTCGCTGGTCCCGACCAAGCCTGACACGACGCAGTATCAAGTGATGCGACTCATGCACTATTGCGAATGGCGGCACGTTCGGGTTCTGAACTTGTCGGACCTGCGGTGTTCCAAGAGCGGCGAGTTCTTCAAGCAGTTCAAGGGGCTGGAAGAAGAACTCTCGTTCGACGCACATTCCGTCTTTTCTGATCGGAGAAAGGACGAGCTTGCTTTGAAGCTCATCGACGCCGTTCCCGTCATCCGTGCCTGGGGCGTGAGTTCGCACCTTGATCCACTGATCGACCGCTGCATACCAAGGATCATCAAGACCAAGACCGTCATGGGGCTGATCAAAGAAGGAACGACGAACAAGTTCCTTCATCCGCTGCCTTCATTGCAATGGCAGCAAATGGAATGGGTCAATCGAATGGTCGAGCAGTGCCGGGGATAAGTGTCACTGGCTTGTCTACGTTTCGTGGTTTTCAACGCCCTGAGTGGCCAACGAGCGGGTTCGGAGCTTTTGACTTCTTGGGCATCGCTCACTTCACCCGCCTCATGACTGGACCTCATCCCCATTCTACTTTCGATGTTTGCAATATCCCTTTGATTCTTCGACGGGAGCTTTGGTCGCCAAATCAACGTCGTTGAAATTGCTCTTACTGCCCCACCCGAAGATTCTCTCGAACAGCGGCAGCAGCCTGTTGTTCTGAAGACCTTTCTGAAAATAGGCCTCGTGTTCCTTTTCCTTCATCCCCATTTCGTACAACTCGTTGTCGTGTGCGGTGATTCCGATTTCGTTGAAGTACCGCATCATGATGAAATACTCGCAGACGTTTCCGCTTTCCAGTCGTCCGGCGAAGTAGTACGGCATGAACCAGCCGATGACGTAACAACTCGCCGAGATGATTCTGCCGATGATGTGATATTTGATTTCGTAGTACCGTGACGGCGGAATTGCGTATTGCCGCATGATGGAGAGAACCGTTTCTCGGTGTTCCCACTCATCCATTTCGATTTGCTTGATCGCCACTTTCTCGTCCGGGTTCTTCACCGAACCGGCGTGGCCGATGTACGCAAACGCCGCGG
>CAMAYU010000195.1 GCA_945862235.1 Schlesneria paludicola DSM 18645 | reverse complement strand
AATGCGTGTTTTCAGTACGACCACGTGGCTCACGATAAACTGGGAATTGGCCTCTTGCAGGCTCCGCTTCCTTAAGACGTCCCGTTCTCCATCAATTTGTCAGCCGCAACCGAAAGCTTTTGTGAAATGAACAATCATTCGGAGTCTCGCGTTTTCAGAGACCATCTCGCGATGGCGAGACTTCAAGAGCTTTATGATGAAGTCGATGCTGAGGCTCAGCGAGTTGCCGCCGAACACGGTGCGCGACTTCAGTGTCGAAAAGGGTGCAGCCAATGCTGCGTCGATGGATTGACGGTGTTTGCCGTTGAGGCTGAAAACATTCAACGTCAGCACGCACGGCTTCTTGCCAGCGATTCACCACATCCAGTCGCCGGGTGTGCGTTCCTCGACAATGAAGGCGGGTGCCGAATTTACCCGGATCGGCCTTATGTCTGTCGAACACAAGGGTTACCACTCCGGTGGATCGATGAAACGGTTGACTTTGAATTCGTTGAATTGCGGGACATCTGCCCACTCAATGACGAAGGGGTTCCGATCGAGGAGCTAGATGAAAGTGAATGCTGGACGATCGGACCAGTGGAAGAAAGGCTCGCAAAACTGCAATCAGAATTTGGCCAGGGCGAAATGGCTCGCGTTCCCTTGAGATGCTTATTCAAATGCCAGACGCCATAACCGGTCTAACGGTCCATACCGAAGCCACCGAAAGGGATGTGACAACTGCAGTGCCAACTCACGTCACGCGGCGGCGCTGGTTTCGTCCATGCCGTCGTCACGAGATTCGGCATCAGCAAGGGACGCCGCGCGAGGTTTGCGCAGCACGTCCGCATGAGGCAGGCGGTCGAGGTCCGTCAATCCAAACAGTTCAAGGAACTGACGGGTTGTCTCGTAGAGAAATGGACGGCCGAGCGAATCGTCTTCGCCAGCAATGCGAATCAGATTGCGATCCATCAGATGCTTAAGCATATCGGAGCATTGGACTCGCCGGACGGACTCGATTTCGGAGCGAGTCAGCGGCTGGCGATAGGCGACGATGGCCAGCGTCTCCAACGCGGGGGGCGACAGTTTCAGTTCGGCCTGTCTGTGATGAATCTTTCCCAGCCAAAAGGCGAACAGCGGTCGCGTCAACAACCGGTAGCCACTCGCAACACGCTCGATGCAAAACGCGGATCCGTCGCGGTCGTAGGACAAGTTGAGCCGATCTATCAGTCGCCGCGCTTCGGAGACGTCTGCGAGCGTCGCCAACTTCATCAACCGACGCGCAGACTGAGGTCCGTTCGAAACAAGCAAGACGGCCTCCATGCGTGCCATCTTTGCCGTTCTTAAACAGACGGGATCAACTCCCGGCAAGAGTACGAGCATCGCCGGAGCGTCGTTCTGCGCGAAGAACTCCCATCGCCGACCATCCACCGGCAAGGCCATCCACGGGTGTTGCGGTTGCAGCGGTGAGTGAATCTGGTTGAACACTTCGATCCTCGCTCAAGAACAAGCGAAATGAGTCTCGCCTTGCTGAATCGGACAGCAGTTGAGCAACGCCGACTTACTCTCTGCGATGTATGGCGGAGCGAATTCGCCACAAAACCACTCACCGCTCATCTCATCGTCGTTGCTGCCATTCACTAATCTGAGCGAGAACCTTCTCCACCGCCTTCAACGGTTCGTCTGCTTCGGCCTCGAATCGGTACGAGACGCGCGGCGAATCGGTCGGCGTGTACGAACAAATGAAAATGAACTGACTCGACTGCCGTCCTGGTTCGATGCGGAAGTTGCGGATTTCGAGCGCGTTCAACTGGTGAACGGCGGTCTTCCACGTCAAAGCGCCCGGAGTATCCCCCTCTCGACTCGCAATCGACGGTGCTGCTGCAGCTCCGTCGATTGGCATCTCTCGCTGTCGTTGAAAGCTTGGGGGAACGCCCGCGGCAATAGACTCGTGCCCCGCAGGGCGAACTTGCCCGTCACCTTGTTCGCCTGACTTCGCCCTGTGCGATGGAGCCGCATCGCCACGATCAGCAGCGCCACGGGTGAATGCGCGGAAATCGGGTTCGTGTTGCGACGGAACGTTGTTCGGAGCAGACGTGTTGTCGGCGAACCGCTCGAACTTCGCGTTGTTGTGACGCGATGCTGCTTGGCGAGTCTCTACTGGAAGATCATCGGCCCAACTCGGAACACGGCCGAGACCATTGACTGATCGTTCGCCCGATTCGGGTTGTCCCGTTGCGAACTGAGCTGACGCGGTATTTCGCGAAGCATGTCGAACAGGAACCGCGACGGCATCGCCAAGTTGGCCCAATCCCGCTTCCGTCCCGCGTGTTGGAAATTCATCTTCACCGCGCGACGCGAAGTCCTCTTCGTCTTGAAACAGATCGTCGGCGGGGCCGCGAGCAGAGCGGCCCTCGCGGCGCTCGCGATCACCCTCGTGACCTTCACGCAGCGGTGAGGCCACGACGGGAGCGAACTGTGGAATCCCAAAAATCGCCAGCGCCGGAATGGCACCGACCGGGATCAGCAGCAACAACGTCGCGAATGTTCCATGAAGACTTGATCGCATGAACCGACCTCCCTGTCGGTGTCGCGCGGACGACGTGAGAGCCTCCAAGCCCCCAGTCTCGGCCAACGCGGGCGGGATGTTAGGAGAAGCCCCCCAGCGTGGCAATTCGAGTTTGTAAGTTTGTCCCGCCACTCAAGATTCTCGCCGCTTGGCACGCGATGCCAACGCGGCACCAACCCGCAGCATGAGCGAGGACGAACGTCTATCGACGTCCGCGTTCACACTTTTTGAAGTTGCGCTCTTTGAGCCAAATTACGAACCAAGCCCCGTTGCGACTCTTCACACCCCCACCGACGCGAGGTCGGTGGGGAGCCTTTCCAGAATCAAAACAGCGCAACGTCAAAAAGCGTGAGCGAGAACGAAGTCTCAACACGGCCAGCGGCAAACAACACTTCAGTTGATTCGCCCTCGTTCACGCTGCGGGTTGGTCAGATGCCACGTCGCTCATAGCAGCGGCTCAGCGCGCGGACGCGGTTTACTTGGAAGGCCGTTGCCGCGCCGGTCATCACCAACACGACGGCCACGAGCAGCGCGTGATGCCACGGATCGCGCAGGGCCGGTTGCACGATCAGCAGCGCCCCGAAAGCCACTTCGCACGCGAGCGTCATGAACCAGACCAGCGGCACACGAAACCACAGCCCTGATGCCGCGATCAACAACGGATAGACGACCAACAGCGTCCCATTGGTCCAGCCCGAGCAAGCCAGCGCCGCCGTGAACAGCGTCACGTCGGTAATGATCGTCCCGACGCGCGAGGCGTTCGCTCGACGATCATCGCTCAACAACTGCTGCCAGAGGATCGACGCCAGCCACCACGTCCCCAGCACAAACATCACGAGCGAATGCACGACCGGATCGGTCGCGTCTGCGGTCTCGGGAAACCAATATCGCATCTGCACGACAACCAGCGCACACGAGAGTGCCGCCAGATGGACCGCGAGACTCGGTTGGCGTCTGCCCCATCGCACCACCGCGTGAGACCACCCTCCGCGATGAGCCTCAATCGGCTCCCCCTTCAAGAACCGAGTCAGGTCCGCCGCCAAGTCCCGCGCACTGGCGTAGCGCCGCGCGGGGTTCTTCTCCAAGCAGCGGAAGCAGATCAACTCCAACTCGCGCGGGATCGTGCTTCTCACTTGACGCAGCAACGTCGGCTCCCCTTCGATCACTTGAACCAGCGTGTCGAGCGGTGTCGCTTCGCGAAACGGCGGTCGGCCCGAGAGCATCTCGTACAACATCGCTCCCAACCCATAGACATCGCTGCGGGCCGAGATCAGCGAGTTCCGTCCCGCCGCTTGCTCGGGCGACATGTAGCTCGGCGTACCGAGGATCGCGCCGCTGCGAGTCGCCCCATGTTCCGAGTCAAACACTTTGGCGAGACCGAAGTCCATCACGACCGGCTCGCCCGCCGAGTCAATCACCACGTTGGACGGCTTCAAGTCGCGATGCACGATCCCCTGTTCGTGCAGATGGTGAACGGCCTCGGCGATCGCGACCATCCACCGCGCCGCCTGCTCCGACACGAGTGGCCCGCGCGCGACGAGGATCGCCGACAGACTCTCACCCTCGACGAAGTCCATCGCAAAGAAGTGACGCCCAGACTCCTCGCCAATCTCATGAATCGCAACGATGTTGCGATGCCGCAGCCGAGCTGTCGCGCGGGCCTCAGCCTGAAACCGCCGGACCTCTTCCGCCGAAGCCCATTCGCTGGCGAGGATCATCTTGAGCGCGACAACCCGGTTCAGCCCGCGCTCTCGCGCCTTGTAGACAACCCCCATCCCGCCGCGCCCGACCTCGCCCAACAACTCGTACTTGCCGAAGCAGCCCGAACCGGGCATCGGTCGCGGGGTGATCGCCGACGAGGGCGTTTCGCTCGTCGGCGTAAACTCGCGAGTTAATGCAAATTCGGAGGCGATTGGCGCGGGAACCAGCCGATCCAGAGCACTCAAACATCCCACCAGCTCGCACATCCAAGGGCACTGCGCCAACAACTCATCCCGCCGCGCATCGTCTCCCG
This sequence comes from Schlesneria paludicola DSM 18645, assembly GCA_945862235.1. GTDB lineage: Bacteria > Planctomycetota > Planctomycetia > Planctomycetales > Planctomycetaceae > Schlesneria > Schlesneria paludicola_A. Next base: position 7,325 of record CAMAYU010000195.1, on the reverse strand, counting down.
TCTGAATCGCCCCCAGCAATTCATCGAGCAGAGCAGCCTCACGCTGTGAATCGGCATCGCTCAAGTCGGACGGAAACATCGGTTAAACCTTGTGTTGTCAGGCGTGAAACGGCTCCTTCAACTGTACCGTTTCACGCCCCACGACCTCGTGTCGGTGGGGCGACGATTGAAAACTATCCGCGGAAAACTATCCGCCAGAGACGCTGGATTCCTTCCCCGCTCCACAACACTACTCGGGCAGCGCAGACTTCAGCCACCCCACTAGAGGCAGCAGACCGGTGGAACCGGCTCCACTCGATCAGTCACTCGGGCCGCGTGACCGACACGGCGTTGGAGCCGCTTTCGTTGCCTTCGGTCGTGATGACGTAGACCTTGTAGCTGGCGATCGAGCCGGGGTTGGGCAGCCCCGCCAGCGTCAGCATCACGCGTGGTTCCGTCGGCTCGACACTGCCGACCACCGTTTCGTCGTCCGTCGAATAGTCGGGACCGGGGCAGAACCGAATTCCATATTGAGCGAGACTGGCGGCGGTGCTCTCGGTCCAAGTAATGCGCGCCTGATCTTCATCCGCATCCCACACGACGGTGGCCGTTACCGAAGCGGGCGTGCTGCCACCGACGGGAGTCAAACGCGGCAGGCTCAGCACCAGCGGTGCCTCGGGAGCGAAACTGCCGATCACCGCCGCACGGTAGTCGCGCATGATGGCATACGCCTGATCCTGCACCTCATTCCGACGGAGCCGTTCGAGCGACAGGCTCTGGCTGGCATCCTGCAATCCGGTGTAGGCGGCCTTAATCGCGGTCAGATCCGTGTTGAAGGTCGCCAGCGAATATCCGCCCAGCAACAACAGCGGCCCCGTAAATCCGGGGATCGTCGCCGCGTTGATCTTGCCCCACAGGTTCGCCATGTCTTCCAGTGGCTCGATAAACCGAGCCGCTGCTGACGTGATGCTGGGCACGTCCGGCAGAGCCGACACGAACGCAGTCTGGCCGAGGAATCCCCGCACCTTGCGATTGAACTCGCCGATCCGTTCGAGGCTCGCCAGCTTCAGAATCTCGATCTGCCCGCGACCGATCTCGACATCGTTCAGCTTCCCCTGAACCAGTGCGACGAAGTCCTCCAACTCATCCCGCACCTCCGTCGCTGACAGCAACGTCGCCCCGCCCGGCAACACGAGCGGCGCACCCAGAGCCGTGTTGACATTCGGCCAGTGCCGCAGGAACTCATTCAACGTAGGCACATACGACGAGGGACCATTGATCGGCATGAGAGAACCTCCCGAAGCAAGATGGAACAGTGGGCGGACTTCACCGAAGCCCGAGACCAAGTCGAACGCCGACCATCGACGCCCAACTCAAGACAGCACCACTGCATCATCTGACGAGAGATGCAGAATCAATCACTTTTGTGAGAGTATTCCGTGTAGCCCAGAAAATAATCAGGCCAATCCTGAGACCTCGTGCCTCGCAGCTCGCCCGGCGTACGCCATCCGTCACTGGGACGCACTCATTAGCCGCTAATAAGCCCAACCCAGTCGCTAATTTCACGATTCCAGCCACCAACAACCCTCACCCAGCCGCTAATACGACGACTTGAGCCGCTAACAAGACAGCTTGAGCCACCGACAACACGAATCCAGTCACCCCCAACACAATTCCAGCCGGTAACAGACCAAACCGACCCAGCCACAACGCAATTCCTCACTCCAACACAGTCAAGTAGGGTGCGTTGAGTCAAGTAGGGTGCGTTGAGTCCTCGAAACGCACCGGGTGCCGTAGCGTGCGTGAAGTCTTCGCGGTCGCCATTCGGTCTCGTAGCCAAGCACCATGATCGTGACGAGCGAAATGATCTCGGTGCGTTTCGAGGACTCAACGCACCCTACGGTTTCTTCTTCATTCCATTGCCGAATTTGACAGGTCGTCGAACTTCATTTCGCTTCGGCCCCATTGGCGGTCATAAACGCCGGATTCGACCCAGCGATGGAAGGACGAATGCGGCCACTCGATAGGTGACTTGGCATGTCTATGTTTCACGGGATTGTAATGGATGTAGTCGAAGTGCCGTTCAAAGTCGTGTTCATCTCTGATGGTGTGCTCCCAAAAGCGACGTTGCCACAACCCACGCTCTTTTCGAGCAACTCTTGAACTCGATCTACGGGCTTCTTGGCCACCGGCTGCGAGATACGTTCGCGTGAACGTGCTTTTGATCAACCGCCACCGCGTTTCGTAATCGGCGTCTCCGGGGGGCAAACACCAAATGGTGTGGAGGTGGTCTGGAAGCAAAACGATCGCAGGCATTTCAAACGGCCAGTCGCGTTGAATTTTTCGAATCGCGTCTCCAAGACATTTTCGTGCGGGCTCTTCCACCAGAAATGGTCGCCGGCGATCAGTGACCACCGTGAAGAAGTATGTTCCCCCCGAGACGAAGTATCGCCGATAGTCGGGCATGAATCAGAACCCTGTTTGAGAGCGGGCAAGTAGGGTGCGTTGAGTCTTCGAAACGCACCGGTCTGTCTGGTGATGTGAGCAGGGTGCGTTTCGAAGACTCAACGCACCCTACTTGGTTCAGTGCTGGAACAAGAACTCTTTCGAGGTGAAGACGCTCCAGAAGAGGTCTTCTAGCGATTGGCGTTTTTCTCCTTCTGGGGTTTCGGAGAGGAGTGTCGCGAGGCGTTGTCTCTCGCTGTCGGTGGGGAGGCGGGAGAGGGTGGAGAGGAAGATCGTTTCGATGATCTCGGCGTCGGGGGTTTTGGCGTCGAGGAACTTGGTGATGCGGTTGTCTTTCGCTTCCAGTTTCTCTTGAATCGTCTTGCCGTTGGTGAGGTGCAGGACTTGCGTCATGCTCGGTTCGTCCGAGCGTTCACAGGTGCAGGTGAGGATTCGCTCGGGGCGGCCGAAGGTGTCGAGGAAGTAGCTGGCGACGTTGGCATCGGGGAGCTGGATGGCTCGCGTGCCGGCGGGTTGGTCCTTGAAGACGGTCGGGGATGCGGTCGCTTGGGACAGAGCGTCGAGCAGGACTTCCGCCTTCAAGCGTCTGGGATAACTGCGAGCCAGAAAACGTTGATCGGCTTCGTTTTCTTTGAGGACGGCGTGCGACCGTTGGTACGTTTCCGACTGCACGATGGTTCGCATCAGGCTCTTGAGGTCGTACTTGTTCCGCACGAGTTCTTCTGCCAGGCGAACGAGCAGCTTGTCGTTGCTGGCGGGGTTGGTGAGCCGGATGTCATCGACTGCCTCAACTAGACCGCGGCCGAAGTAGTTGGCCCAGATTCGATTGACGATGGCCTTCGCGAAGTACGGGTTCTGCGGCGCGGTAAGCCATTTCACCAAGTGCTCTCGGCGGTCGGCGGGGTCGTCGAACGAGATTGCATCGCCGTCGAGCGGCTTTGGCGGTTGAGGTCTGGCTGTTCGTGGTTGAAGGACTTCACCTCGATCAGCCAAAAAAATCGTGCGGTTGCCGTCTCCGCTGCGGAAGTCGCCTCCCCAACCTTTGCCTCGCACGCGAGCGAACAGGCTGACCATGCCGTAGTAATCGTCGTTCGTCCACTTCTCGTTCGGGTGATCGTGGCAGTGAGCGCACTGGATCGACATGCCGAGAAACGCCATCGAAGTCGTCTCGACCATGTCTTGCGGGTCTTGATGGAGGGCGTAGAAATTGGCCGCTCCGTTTTCGATCGTGCTTCCCTTGGCAAGGATCACGCCGCGAGCGAACTCGTCCCACGGCGTGTTCTCGGCGACGCGGTCTCGAATCCATTTGTAGTACGACTTGATCGCCTCGGGCCGCAGCCGACTCCCCGAGAGCAGCAGCACGTCGCTCCACTGATAGGCCCAGTAATCGACGAACTCGGGCCGCGCGAGAAGCTGCTCGACCAGCTTGGTTCGCTTTTCGGGATCGGCATCGGCGAGGAAGGATTTGGCTTCGTCTACTGTCGGCAAGAGGCCAATCGTGTCGAGGAAGACTCGACGCAGGAACTCGCTGTCGTCCGACTTGGGCGACGGAGCCATGTTCAGCGCGGCGAGCTTCTCCAGCACGAGATCATCAATGAAATTGGCCCGCTTCGCCTGAGTAAACGTCTCGGGCGGGAGGGGCTGCGAGTACGGTACGGTCACAATCGCGGTCGTGTTCTGGGCGAGATACCACGCGACGATGGCACCCTCACCGCTCCCTGAGACCTTCACGACGCCCTTGTCATCGACCGAACAGACCGTCGCGTTCGTGGACGTGTACTTGGCCCACCGCGTCACGTCTTCGACACGCCCGTCGCTGAAGTGAGCACGGACAACCATCGGTTGCTCGACCCCCGCCTTCAGTCGCGACGAGGCCGGCAGGATTTCGAGCCGGTTGATCCGCGCATCGTCCGCTGCCGGTGAGACCTGTCCTTGCGCGATCCACTCGGAAACAACGCGATACTCGGGCGAGTCCTCGGCGAAGCGGATGCCACCCTTGTGCGGGATCGCTCCCGTCGGCTTGGTCAGCACCAGACTTCGGCCCGGATCATGAGGAACCACGCGCCGTCCACGCGCTTGCCGCGTGATTGCGAAGAAGTCGGCTTCGGGATCGTAGCCTCGCAGCGACAGCTTGAAGCCGCTCTTCCCGGCCGCCGCTCCATGACACGCCCCGCCATTGCAGCCGGTCTTCGACAACACCGACTGCACGTGATTCCGGAACGACCACTGATGGGCGACCTCAAACTTCTCGACAGTCACCTTCGCCGTCGCCACCTGCCCGCCAGCAGAAACCTTGATCGTCGTCGAACCATTCCCGACCGGAACGACCCGCCCGTCAACGACCTTCGCGACCGCTTCGTTCTCCGTCTGAAAGACAACTCCCTCCCGCACCGGCCCCGTCACCAGCAACCCCGCCGTGGGCGACTCCTCAGCCATCTCCACCAGCAACGCCTGCCGAGCCTCCGGCCCGGTCAACGTGATCTCGCGCGGCAGGACGACGAGCGTGTCGGCGGCGAACGACTGAAGTGTCGCCGCCACTGTGATCACCGTGGGTGCAAAAAGTCGGAGATTGAAGAGAGTCATTGGAAGTCGCCTTTGTGGAAATGGCCCCGATGTTGATTCGTGTCGGTGTTCGTTGTCAGTCCGCGTTCTCGATGTAGTGAAACCGCAAATCCTCAGTCAGACAACTCCGCGCCCGCGTCGAGCAGGATTGCGACTTGCATATCGCCCATGACATTGACGGCTGATCTGAGGCGGGCGTTGATGAAGTCGATGCTGTAGACGATGGGGAGGGCCAGTTGCACGATGTCGTCGGGAAGCTGAGCGGCCTTCAGGACGAGGGCCAGGATGATGAGGCCCGAGTTGGGGATTCCCGCGATCCCCATGCTTCCCGTCAGCGCGGCCAGCAGGATCGTGATCTGTTGGCCGAGGCCGAGTGACATCCCCGCCGCCTGTGCGATGAACAATGCCGTGATCGCCTCGTAGAGCGTGATGCCGTCGTTGTTGAAGTTCGTTCCGACGCAAGCGGACAGTCGGGCGGAGGACTCACTCACGCGCATCCGCTTGAGGGCGTCGAGAGTCAGCGGCGCGGTGGCCAAGCTGCTGTTGATCGAGAACCCGGTCAGGATGGCCGTCAGTCCCTCGCGCAGAAACACGCGCGGCGATTTCCCGCCGATCAGCCACGCCGACAACAAGTAGTACCCGAGCGCATGGATCGCCAGCGCCGAGACGACTGTCGCCAGAAACACGCCGACCAGCTTGAACACGTCCACGCCAGTCGATCCGACAACGCCAGCTACGGCGAGACAGATCGCTAACGGAGCAATCTCAATGATCCACCCGAGCAGCTTCAGCACGATCTGGTACGTCGCGACGACGCACTGCTCGAACGTCTTCAACGCGACAATCACTTCGCCCTCGTCGTCTCCCGTGGAAGCCGTCGTCTTGAGCGACCGCATCGCCGCGCCGATCAGGATCGCCATCGCGGCGACCGTCAGGACCATGTTCTCGGCAAACGGTTGAGCCACACTTTTGGGGACGTAAGACTTGAGCAGCTTGAGCGGCGACAGCGACGTTTGCTCTGCCTTCGCCTTCACGTCGGCCGGCATCTCGTTTGATGCGACCGTCGCGGCACGACTCGCCAACGTCCCCTGCCACGCTCGCCCCGGCTGCCAGACGTTGATGATCGTCAGGCCAATCGCAAACGCCACGATCACGTTGAGGCCACAGATGGCGAACATCTTCGCCCCCTGTCGCCCCGTGATGTTGGTCCGCACGAAGGCGTCAAGGATTGCGAAGAAAATCAGCGGCGTCGCCAGCGTGGTGAGAAGCTGGATATACAGGCCCGCGATCTCTCCCAACTCAGCCGTCGTCCCCCCGAACACGATCGGCTGCGTTCCAAACGTGAACCCGATCGCCGCACCCAGCAACACGCCCACGAGGACTCGCAAATACATCGGCCAGCGCCACGGAGCGAGTACCGATGAGAACCACGCTGGTGGCGGTGGATCGGAAGCGGACGACATCAGCGGTTCCCTGTGCAAGGCGTCTTCATGCCTTTGTCTGAGCGGGTGTCGCGTCAGCAGCAGGTTTCGGTGGATGGGCGTGCGGCGTGAAGTACGCGACGATCACGATGCAGACGGCCATCCCCGCGATGCCGACCCACAGCATTGGGTTGACCTCGGACTTGGTGGTTAGCACCGAGACGATGGCACTCACCGAGACCGCCGTTCCGAAGACGATCGGCATTACAACTTGAGGCATCGCGGTTCCTCCCGTGAACATCGCCAGAGTCAGCGTCAGTGCGCCCCATGCTCCAAGCGAACCGGCCGCGAATCCCCAGAACGTTCCGCTCTTGGTGAAGGTGAGAAACGCTTCGCCCGGCTTCTGCGTATAGGCCATGCCGACCAGCCCGCCCAAGATGCCCCACACGAGGTAGGCAACTCCGATCATGACGTACGGCTTGAACGCACTCTTCTCAAAAAAGCGGGCGTTCGCCAACGTGGGGCCATACGTCCCCCAGAACAATCCGGTCAGCAGGGCAAATACAATCGGCATCGACTTCATGGCAGCGGTCTCTCATTCGGGCATTCAGAACGGGTCTCACGCGAGGCGGCGTACTGTAGCCGCGACTCACTCTGGCGTGAACTTCACGCGGACGATCATTGCCATTCACAAGACAATCGCCGGACCACTTGCCATGATCGCTCCCTTCGCACAAAACTTTCCCTCGCTGACGCCACCCGGCTCACCTGCATAACTTTCTCTGCGGGTCTACTTCGGAAGAATCCGTGTTCCAGCAGCCTGCTACTTTCACGCGATGTCACTCCACATACGATTGGGTTTGAAGCTCATGCGACTGCGACTGGAAGCCTTTTGCG
>CAMAYU010000194.1 GCA_945862235.1 Schlesneria paludicola DSM 18645 | reverse complement strand
GTTTGGCCGACGGTGCTGCCGCCGCGGATGCCGGCTCCGGCGATGAGGGCGGGGAAGAGCATGCTCCAGTGATCGCGGCCTCCACTGCGGTTGAGTTGCGGCGTGCGACCCATCTCACCGAGGCAGACGACGAGCGTTTCGTCGAGCAGGCCCCGCTCATCGAGGTCGGTCAACAACGCTGAGAGCGTTTGATCGAGGCTGGGTAACAAATAACCTTCGACCTCTTTGTTGTTGATGTGCGAGTCCCAGCCGTAGCCGTTCGGGCAGTCGAAATGAACGGTCGTGTAACGGACGCCCGCCTCGACAAGTCGCCGCGCCATCAGAGCCGATTGGCCGAACAAGTGACGGCCGTAGCGATCGCGCAGCTCGGGCGATTCCTGTTTGATGTCGAGCGCCTTCCGCGTCCGCTCTGACGCGACGAGCGAGAGTGCTCGCCGTTGGAAGCGGTCGTAGGCGGACAGCACTTTTTCGTTGCCGTTGTCGAGTCGCCGCCACTGCTGCTCGAACTGCGTGAGCAGCGATTGCCGCGAGTTGAGCCGGTCGAGCGTCAGGGCCTCGGACGCGACAAGGCCCTCGATCTGAAACGTCAGCTCCGCGTCCGAACACGTCCGCATGTACGGGTCGTCGTCGTCATCCTTCTTATTGACCATCGTCGTAATCGGGTCATAGCCACGCCCCAACCAACCGGCGTACTCGCCGGGCCGGATCAGTTTCGACGTGTATTTTTGCAGCCGACCGAGATAGTTCGGCACGACGACATAGCTGGGAAGGTTCGGCGACGCATTCTGCTTTGTGAGCGGCAAGGCGCTAGCCGCCGGTCGATCCTCTAACAGCATTTGAGAAGAACCGGCGGCTAGCGCCTTGCCGCTCAAAGAAGCCTTGTTCAACGCCAGATACTCGACGACCGATCCGATCGACGGCCAGTCTTGCGGCGTCGCATTGAACCCCGCGCCGATCGGGATGTGCCAGCGTTTGCCCGTCTGGACGAAGTGGCCGCCGCCGCTGTGGTCGTTGAAGTCGTGAGACAGCGTGCGCAGGATCGCGAACTTGTCCGAGATCGCCGCCAGTTTCGGGAGCATCTCGCACATGACGAGGCCCGGCGTGCGACAGGCGATCGGCGAGAGTGGCCCGCGAATCTTGTCGGGAGCCAGCGGCTTCATATCCCATGTCTCAAGCTGACTCGGCCCGCCGAAGAGCATCACGAAGATGACCGACTTGGCCCGAGGATTGATCGCCGCGTGTTCCGCCCCGGCCTTCTGAAGAGCCTCTTCCGCCTGAAGCAGCTTCGGCAGCGAGAGACCAAACAACCCTGCGCCGCCTGCTTGAAGCAGTTCACGCCGCGACACTCCACTGCACACCGAACGATTTCGACCGAGTAGCTCAAGCATCTTCAACACCCTCCAATAGGAACCGGCCGGGAGTCTAATCGACCTCATGCATCTGACAATACCCATGAATCAGGGTCACCGAGTTGAAGCCTGCCATTCGTGCTGTTGGACGCGCCGGACCGTCATTGCTCCAAAACACTCGCTGGCGTTCTGCGACGGTCCCACCGAGAATGCCGCCCCCATCACAGTCTCAAGTGAATGCCGTACCGCTTTTCAAATCGAATGTCGTCGGCAGTCTCTGTAAGGAATGTTGTCATGCAATCAGGTTCCAAGGGAACGGTTGTCCTCGCGTTGCTCATTATCACGGTCGGCATCGGCTGGTTGTTGACCACGCTGGCGGTGGCACCGGGAATCAACTGGGTGCTAACGCTGTCGCTCGGGATGATCGGGATGCTGGCGTTCGTCGTCAGCGGCGGGATCGACAAGGTGAGCGTCATCGTCGGCCCGTTCTTTCTCATCGGCAGCGTGCTGTCGATCCTGCGTCAGGCAAACGTACTCTCGATCGACGTTGAGATTCCCATCTGCGTCATCGTGATCGGCGTCCTGATGCTGGTTGCCCAAATCAAAGCCATCCCGCTGCCGAAGTGGTTCATCCCATTGAAAGAGACGGGGGAGGAATGAGGCTGTGATCACTAATCAGCAAGAGAGGAGACGAAAGTAGTTATTCCATTCCTGTGGGGGACACTCGTGAGGGTGGAACGATTGGCAGAATGGCCTGGATGCCCCGTCCACCTCTTCTCTCTGTTCCTCAGGAGATCTTTTGTTTCACCGCGTGGGCAACGCCCACGCGGTGAAACAAAAGACTCGCAACATCCGGCCTTTTCTGAACACCCCTATCCACTGTCCACTGGCTCCTCCTCCCCTCATGCACGCCACCGCCATCGTCGAGCACTATCTCACCGGAACACGGGTCGACACGTTTCTTGCCCGGCATCTGCGCAGCTACACCGCGTGGCGGCTGCATCGACTCGTGCGAGCGGGCCAGGCGACGGTCAATGGAATCGTGGCCACTCCCAACCAGCGAGTCTTCACGGGCGAAGAGGTCTCGATCCGGCTGCTCGAACCGCCCGACAACCTGATGCCGTCGGAAGAGATTCCGTTGGAGATCGTCTTCGAGGACCAGTGGCTCCTCATCGTGAACAAGCCTGCGGGACTGATCATCCATCCGACGGGAAAGAACCCGTTGGGGACGCTGACCAACGCGCTGCAGTTTCATCTCGACCAGACCTCCGACTATCCGGGCCAAAAGAAACCGGGGATCGTTCACCGGCTGGACCGCGACACGAGCGGAGTCGTCGCGACCGCGAAGGACCACATGGCGTTGCGTCTGCTCTCCATCGAGTTCCAGCGCGAGCGGATTCAAAAGTCCTACATCGCGCTGGTTGATGGCGTGATGAAAGAGGACGAAGGGATCATCGACCTCCCCATCGGGCGTTCGCGCGGCGATTCGAGTGCCCTGATGACGTGTCGTGCCGATGCACTCGATGCCAAAGCGTCGAAGACACATTACGAGGTGATCGAGCGTCTCCCGCGACACACGCTCGTCCGCGCGAAGCCTCGCACCGGACGGCTGCATCAGATCCGAGTCCACTTCGCGACACTCGGCCATCCCGTCGTCGGCGATGAGTTCTACGCCGCCTTTGGTGAACTCAAACCGGATCGCACACCAGACGCCCCGCGCTGCTCGCCGTTCATCAACCGCCAAGCCCTCCACGCCGCGTCGATCTCGTTCTCGCACCCCATGACCCACGAATGGCGCACGTTCGAGGCATCGCTCCCCCCCGACATAGTTCAGGCGATTGAATCCGTGCGAGCGTTGTGAACAGAGAGCGTTTTTGGTGAGCCGGGTGCCGTAAGGCCCCGGACTCCGCGACGAAGAATCCGGGGCCTCACGGCACCCGGCTCACCAAGGCATCTCTCACGCTTTGTTCCCTCACCCCGCCAGCGAACTCGCCGCGCGGAAGCCGACGATGTTGCCGACCGCTGTGATGTGCGAGGCCCACGTTCCGCCCTTCGCATCGCACCAGACGCGGCCTCGTTCATCAACGCCCACTCCCGCCGCTTCGAGGTTGAGCGACTCGGTCTCGCCCACGCGACCGACACAAACCAACGCCGTCTGTGCGATGAAGACCTTGCCGCTCGCTAGCCGTACCGCGACCGAATCGTCTCCGCGCGTCTCGACCCCGATCATCTCATCACCCAGCCGGAACGCGATGTCGAGCGACTGCATCTCACACAGTCGTTGATCGTTCATCAACCCGCCGTAGACATCGAAGACGTTCGCCTTCTCGTCGATCACCGTCACGTCCACTCCGAGCGACCCCACCAGCATCGCGTAGTCGAGACCCGTCTCGCCCGCCCCGACAACGATCATTGAACGAGGCAACTCATCCAACATCAGCAACGACTCCACATCCAAGATGCGGCGCGAATCGAACCGCACATGGCTGGGCCTCGCCGAACGAGTACCACACGCCAGCACGATGCGTCGCGCAGTGAGAGTCTGTCGCGACGATGACGAGTCGATCCGATCACCGACTTCAGTCGCGCGATCAATCACTTCGACAGTCCGCTCACCGGCAAACCGAACGCCTCCACAAAAGACATCGACGTTGAGACTCCCTAATTTCGCGCGGTCAGCCAGCCACTGCTCGCCCGCCATCCGCGTCGCCGCGCCACGCAGTGCGCTCATCCGAAACGGCCCCGCGCCACTATGGCTGCTCGCCGCCCGCCGCAGCGCGTCGATCGTGATGCCGCCGTGATCGATTCCAACCGTCCGCACCAGCGCTACCAACTCCGCACGGCGCGCCGCCGCCAACGCCCCGTCGATTGCCTCACGCCCATTTCCAATCACCAGCAGTTCGTAGTTCATGGCTGCCGCCCCTTCTTCCCTGACCGTTACAGTGTGTCAGAGATCGGATCGACCAGCGCGAAGCTGCTCCGTGAACGAAGACCTTGCCGATCGGCGAAACTTGCCGGACTGGCGGCGACCGTGCGTGTCGTGCCGGTTGTGCGACTTCGGTTGCATCTGAGAGGCTGCGTGGTTTCACCGCAGGGACGGAGTGGCAATCAGCAGCTCTCCGGAGACAGCGGCCCGCCCGGCGGCAGCATCGACTGAAGCGGGCAGCCGTCACAGTTCGGTTCTCGGCCGCAGTGGCTCGCGCCGACTTGAGCCAGCAGGCGCGAGAACTCGCGCGGGTCGATTGCTGCTCCACCGATCTCGGCCTGAGCAAGCCCACGCACGAAGAACGATTGCGCGTCCTCATCCTCAATCGGCAGGCTGAGCCATCCATGACGGACGGCAATGCGCAGCGTCGGGCGATCCACGGGGAAGACCTTCAGTCGCGCGGCGAACAGCAACAGCTCATCGACCGTCGCGGGGCCGAGTCCTCGGATGGCTCGCAACGACTCGCGATAGAACGTTGCGCCGCGCGACCATGCGGGCGACAGTTCCTCGCCGAACTGTTCGATCCACCACGCGGCGACTGTTCGGACCAGCGACGCCTTCTGCGGCCCGCGCGGAACTGGCGCGAGGACCTCGACCAACGAACCTGCCGCCGTCTGCATCGTCATCTGCGGCGAAGCGATCGGCGACGACTTCAAAATCTCCGTCAAAGCGTCGCTCGAACGATGGTCGCCCCCCACTCCAAACAACACGCGCAGGAAGAGCGTCCAAGTGGAATCGCCCTCGGGCAGTGCAACCCGTCCATACGCGGACCTCATCAATTCCGTCGCTCGTTCCAATCGCGTGGGATCACTCATAAGAAAACCTTTCTGGCAGACTCCGTCGGGAGTCGAGTAGACTTCGGCCCGCTCAACATCATCATCGATGCTTGTTTCACCGCAAGCCAAACGCGCTCGCCTTTGGCTTGCGGTGAAACGAATCCAACGCCCGCTTCAGTGAAGGAGCTTCGCCATGAACTTCATCTCCCGCAAACCATTCGACCCGTCCCTCCACAAGCTGACGGACGAAAGCGTCTACCGCAACCGTGGCCTGCAACGGCGCGAGTTCCTCGCAGAGATGGGCCGCAGCTCACTGGGACTCGGTGCTGCGGGATTGTTGCTCGGCGGATCGCTCCCCGGCTGCGGCCAACACAAACCGGACGAGCAAAAGCTCAAGGCGGCGGCTCAAGTGGACATCCCGAAGGCGGCGCAGAGCCACTACCCGGCGAAGCGGAACCCGGCGTTCGAGTACGGTCGCGACGAGACCGACCAGCAGGCCGCCGCGATCTACACGAACTTCTACGAGTTCTCGACGAGCAAGCAAACGTACCTCTATGTCGATGACTTCAAGCCAACGCCGTGGGAGGTCACAGTCGATGGACTCTGTGCCAAGCCAACGACCTTCAGTCTCGACGACCTGCACGCCAAGTTCGATCTCGAAGAACGAGCCTACCGCCACCGCTGCGTCGAGACGTGGGCGATGTGCGTCCCGTGGACCGGCTTCCCGCTCGCGAAGCTGATCGAAATGGTCGAGCCAACCGCCGAGGCCCAGTTCGTGAAGTTCGACTCGTTCGAGCGACCGACCGAAGCCCCCGGCATGGCCGACAGTTCCTTCCCGTGGCCGTACTCGGAAGGACTGACCCTCGCCGAGGCCACCAACGAACTGGCGTTCCTCGCGACCGGCATCTACGGCGAACCGCTCCCCAAACAACACGGTGCCCCGGTGCGACTTGTCCTGCCGTGGAAGTACGGCTTCAAGAGTAGCAAGTCGATCGTCCGCATCACGCTCACCGGCAAGAAGCCCGGCACGTTCTGGAACATCGTCAACCCGCGCGAGTACGGTTTCGAAGCCAACGTCGAACCCGCAGTCGCTCACCCCCGCTGGAGCCAATCGAGCGAATGGATGCTCGGCACCCGAGAACGCCATCCCACAGTGAAGTTCAACGGCTACGGCGAATACGTGGCGAAGATGTACTCGTAATCAGGCGCATCCGTTACATGAAGAATGTCACTGCCGAACACTGTTGCTCGGTCACGCTCATCGTCACAGGTGAAGACCTCGACCCAGAAACGGTGACGAGAACTCTGTCTATGGCTGCGGACAAGTCTTGGACTAGGGGTGAACAACAGTCTTGCACACTTCCTGATGGGAAAGTCCTCCACTTCGAAAGTGCCCATCAAGTGGGAGGCTGGAAGCGATTCCTTCCTGAGGCCGAGACGGATCGTCCGCTTGATGACCAAATACGGTATTGGCTGTCGGAACTTCGCGAACGACGAGATGCAATCCACGAACTGCTAGAGCTGGGCTGTCGCATTGAGTTGAATTGCTTCGCGGCAGGCAGCGAGGTTCTCTGGTTGTCGAACCGTGAGCTGCGCGACCTAGCGGAACTCGGTGTCGATCTCAGCCTTACTATCGCTAGCGACTTTCAAGGGCAGGATCAAACTGAGGGTTAATAGAAAACGGTTGGCAGTGCCCCAGATGACATCACCCCTCCGACACACCCACGATCACGACTCGCAGCGGAATCTTGATCGCCGCGTCGCCCGCTTTGCCGTCGGCGGTGAGACTCAGAATCCAGAAGTGCTTGCTGCTGTCATGCGTCAGCGCGGGAGTCTTCTCATCGGCCTTCGGCGGCAGCAGTGAGAAGATGGCCGGATGGTTTGAGCCAGCCGTCTTCGCACTCAGCTTGTGCATCGCCTCGGACATCTTGAGCAGCGCGGGATCGGTGTCCAACTTGGCGGGGATCGCCAGCAAGAAGTCGGCGAGATCACTCGTCCCGACGTGGTTGCCGTCCACCGGCTGTTGTCCGTAACGAAGCGTGTAAACGCCCGCCGCGACATCTTGGCCACGGAAGTCGGTGAACTCGGACTTCTTGACGATCTCGATCACACCAACAAGCTGCCCCGGCGCGAGCGGGTACTTCACCGCCAACGTCGGCTTGAAGTCAGCTTTCGCATCCAACTGCTTGACCAGCCAGACCGAGCCAATCGCCGCTCCACCCGCTTCGATCTGTTGGCCCTTCACATTCAAAGCCGCAGCGACTTTCTCGGATACTCCCGCCGGAGCCTTCTCAGCAACGGTGAGTTTGCCGTCATCGGCCGCCACCATCGCCGCAGTCAACAGGGTGAAACACGAAGCAGCAACCAAGGTCCAACGGTTCATCAAGGTCTCTCCCAAACAGAAGGTCAAGTCGAAAATCAACTGAGCGGCGTCGGGTCACCGCCGGAACGTCGCCAAGAACGCGTTGCGTTGGCCGTGGGTCGTCCAGGTCCGGTCGAAATCCTTGCCGGTGTAACTGAGTGTGTTCGAGTAGGCCGGGCTGATGTCGCTGACCTTGGTGAGCGGTTGATAGAAGATGGCCTCGTTCGAGCAGACGCAGTCTCCCTTCTTGAGGCCACGGGTTTCGATTTTTGCCACTTCGCCCGCGCTGAAAGTTCCCTTGCCCGAGAGATGGTCGTTCTCCAGCTTGATGGGAGCTTTGACGATCTTCTTCACGTCGGTCGTGAACTCTTTGGCCGTGTGCTTTGCGAACGCGACGAGAGCGTCGTGCTGAGCCTTCGTTGCACGCTCGTCCACCAGAATGATCGACGCCATTTTGCCAGCGTGCATGTGGAAGAACTCGCTCGCCCCCATCGTCTTTTCCGAGATGACAACGATCGCCACGCCGAGACCTTCGAGTGCCACGCCGTTCCAGCCGCCCTCATCGACCTTCCACGCCATGACCGCCTCTTTGCCGGCGAGGTCCATCTCGGCGTTAGCGAAACAGGGACCGGTGTAGACATCGCAGGTCCGGGCCTCGATGTACTCACCCGAAATCTGGGCGGCTTGAACCGACGAGGTTGCAGCCAGTGCGAAGGCCATCGAAAGGGACGCGATGAGACGCATGAGCAAGCTCCTAATGGGAGGGCAAACGGGACAAACCAGCATCAACGCGGCCGATTGTGGTCGAGGCATCCGGGACCGTCAATCAGCGTGTTGGGACTTTTCGTTTAACCGCGTGGGCAACGCCCCGCGCGTCGATGGAGAGACCGGTTCAAACATCGCTCGACGCGCGGGGCGTTGCCCACGCACTTCAACGACGCGACCATTGGTCGAAACAAAGTAGCCTTCATCGTTCCGCGTGACGGAAGCCGAGTGTGATCCGGACATGAATTGGCATCGTCATCGCCCCACTCCCAATCGGCTCGCTTCACGCGGAGCGATGCAGGCTACTTTCAGACAATCCAAATGCGTTTGCCCCGACAACATTTTTGGAGACAGTAGTACGACGGACTTTGGCACGAACGAACCGTTCACTCGTTCCTGAGCGCGTCGATCGGATCAAGCCGCGCGGCTTGGATGGCGGGGTACAGGCCGAAGACGACTCCCACCAGCACCGAGATGCCGAATGCGAGCGGCACGGACCAATTGACGACGGTCGGTTCCATGGTGCGAATGATGTCGGGCAGGGTCGAGACGGCGTGAGGCATCAGTTGTTCGATCCCCCAGCGCATGAGGTTGATCGCCGGACGACACGCCAGTCCCGCGAGGACTCCTGCCGTGCCACCGAGCATCGACAGCGTGACGGTCTCACGCAGGAACTGTCGCGTGATGTCCGACTGCTTCGCGCCGAGTGCCCGTCGAATGCCGATCTCTTTCGTCCGTTCGGTCACCGTCGCCAGCATGATGTTCATGATGCCGATGCCTCCGACCAGCAGTGAGATCACGGCGATAATGCCGAGGAACAGCATGAACATCAGCCGCATCGCTCGCGCCCGTTCGAGTAACTCCAACGGGACGGTGATTCCGTAGTCGAGGGCCGGGTGATGCGGGGTGAGCGTCGCCTTGATGATCTCGGCGGTCTCGACGACATGCGCCACGTCGATCGCTTGCAGCGTGATCTGACTCAGTTCGATCTTCTCTCCTTGAAACGATCCGCTGCGCATCGTGATGACCAGATCGCCGACACGCAGCCAGAGCGTCTCAATCGGCACGTACACGTCGCGCGAGAAGTCCTGTGCTTCGAGCGACCCGCCGATTCCCGCTGACGGCGCACGCGGCTTCAGCACGCCAACCACTTGGTAGTAATCGCGTTCGATCTTGATGGCTCGACCGAGCGGGTCTTCAAACGGAAAGAGCTTCTCCGCAGTCTCGGCAGAGAGGACACAAACGTTCTGTCGATCAGAGCAGTCCGCCTGCGACAGGAAGCGGCCGCGATCAATTTCGAGTCGCGTCAGCTCAGCGTACTCGGGAGTGCAACCGACCATGCGTCCATCGACGAGTCGATCCAGAAACCGGAACTCGCGCCGCACCTCGCGAATTGGAACGGCGCGTTTGACGGTCGGCAGTGTCTCGACGATGCGCGCCAGATCGTCGCGCGTGATGCCGTAGGGAAAGACGCCGTCTCGCCCCGCCGTCGCTTCGGCGGGAGGCTTAATCGAGCGGACGATGATGTTGTCGGCACCGAGTCCTTCAATCTGCTTCTGCACCGCGCGACCGATCCCTTCGCCGATCGCCAGCAACCAAATCACGCTCGCCACACCGATCGCCACGCCGAGGATCGTCAGCATCGAACGGAGCGGATGGAGAAATAGCGCTTTGAGACTGCTCCATCCGAAGCCGCCGACCAGCCACGCGAGCGGGTTCACGAGTGGCCTCGCGTGCGGATGCTCCGAATACCGGAGCGACGCTCCGCTTCCGATCGATTAGCTTCGCTGAGGAAAGGCGATTGCAAATTAATAATTGGTAATTGCAAATTGCAAAATGAGGAACAGCCCTCAGTCGGCGAGCGCCTTTCTCTCTCTTCCAATTTGCAATTTGCAATTACCAATTTGCAATTATCAATCGCATTCTGATCACCCCAAACTCGAGTAGGTAAGGACGGACGGGGCGTCGATCCTACGTTGATGCTCCGGCTCACTGCCGCACTCGTCGTCTTCACCGCTGGCTCAGCCGGCGCACCGTCTGACGCGGGCTTGTCTTTCTTCTTCGAGGCGTCCTCCTCCTTCAAGCCGACGGCGGCGAGATGAGCGCGCGGGTTCATCACGACCTCGTCTGTCACACTCAACCCCGCTTGGATGATGATGAACTTGTCGTTGGTCGAGCCGATCTGCACGTCGCGCAGAGCCAGCTTGCCGGTCGCGTCACGGATCACGCAGTAATGCTTCTCGCCCCGTTCGACCACCGTTTGCACCGGCACCTGCATCACGTTGACCTGCGTCTCCACGCGGATCGAAACCTTGGACGACATCCCCGGCTTGAGCATCGCGGGGGGATCAGTCAGCGTGACGATCGCGTCGAACTCCTTGACGTTCGGATTGATCCAGTTCTGATCCGAAGCATACGCATTGACGGTCTTCACGGTCCCTTTGAGTTCCGTGCCGCGCAAGGCTTCGATCTGGACGACGGCCGACATCCCCGGCTTCACGCGATCGACGCGCGCTTCACCAACCTTCGTTTTGACCTGCATCTTGCTCGAGTCGGGGAGCATCACGATCACCTGCCGTTCGCGCACGCGGTTCCCTTTGCGGACCAGGAACTCATCGCCGCGCCACCGGTTCTGATTCGCAAACACAACCTGTCCGGCGGACGGGGCCTTGATGACGCACTTGCCGAGCTGGCTTTCGAGGTTCTTCAATTTCTCGCGTTCAATCTCCAACTTGGACTTCTCCGCGAAGGCACTCGCCTCGGCCGTCTTGATGTCCGAGTCGTGCTTTCTCAGCGTCTTCGGTTTGGTGTACATGCGGATCACGTTCAGCTTCGTCTTTGCTCCGGCCAAGTCCTTGCTGAACTTCTCGACCGAGAACCGATCGCTCTCAAGCTGCACGTCGGTGATGTAGCCGCGCGAGGCGAGCTTTTGGCTGTGCTTCAAAAAGTTCGCGGCGCGACGCGAGTTCTCTTCGGCGACGAACAGCTCGCTCTCCAGCTTTTGCTCGTCCTGCACGAACGTTCCCAGCTCGTATTCCTTCCGCGCGATCTCGGCGGCGGCGTGATCGTTGGTCGCTTTACTGAACGCGGCCTCGGCGGTGTTGACGGCGATTTTCTGTGTCGCCAAATCCTTCTGAAGGGTTGAGTCATCCAACTGCACGATGACATCGCCCACCGCGACGGGAGTCCCCTCGGCGACGATCTCCAAGATGCGCACGCCTTCAGAGGAAGCGACCTCGCAACGCAGTTCGACGTTCGCGGAACTTTCCAACTCGCCCCGCTCAACGATGTCGGTGAAGAACTCGCCGACGACCGGCCGCTGCGTGGTGACATCGACGATCGCGTCGCTCCGCATCGTGTAAACCGCCGCTCCACCCGCCGCGCCGCAGATCGTCAGCAACGCGATCACGACCAATGGCCACCGCCGCCGCTTGCGACGCGGCCGCCGCTGAAGTTCGGGATTCGACCCGTCTTCTCGACGAGCCATCGCCGACGAATCGCTCGCGACGCCAACGCCTGAATCTGACGTGTCCCGAGAAGAAGTGTTCATCGCACGAGCCATCCCACAGACAGAGAGTGTTTCACATCCAACGACCTCCCTGCCCAGCATACCGACGGATCGAGCCTCCCGCTCGTCCTGAACTTCCTTGGATCTGACTCAACTTTCTTATACCTCACGCGGCCTGAAGTGAGGCCTCTGCCCAACGTCGGTCTTGGTGAGCCGGGTGG
>CAMAYU010000193.1 GCA_945862235.1 Schlesneria paludicola DSM 18645 | reverse complement strand
GCCCAAATTCTGGAAAGCGTCCTGTCTCATCCCGCGTCACTTTCGATAGACTGCCGCCGTACTTTTGTGACCATTCCGTCGATGCCTTCGAGTGATCGCCCGCCATGCCGTCCAATCCACTCCCTCCCGAAGCCGTGTCTGTTTTGGATCGGCTTCGTTCTCGCATCCGCTCGTATGTGTTGTTCGAGGGGATCGCCTTAGTGGTGGTCGTGTTGGGGGCGTTGTTTTGGGGGAGCTTCTTGGTGGACTGGGGCTACTTCCAGTTAAGTCGCCTTGAATTGCCGAGGTGGTTTCGGGCGACGGTGCTGGTGGGCGGGATTTGTTTGATCGCGGCGGGGGTGGTGAGTTGGATTGGGTTGCGGTTGTTTCGGGCCTTTCGGACGAAGGCTCTCGCGTTGGTTTTGGAGCGGCGGTTTCCGGAGCTGGATGATCGGCTGATCACGGCGGTGGAAGCGGCGGAGAGTCACGAGCGGGATGCCAGTCCGATCACGTCGGCGATGCTCAGGCAGACGATTGTCGAGGCGGCTCGAACGGCGAGTGGGTTGGATTTGGGAAGCGTGTTTGACCGGAAGCCGCTGCGTCGCGCGGTGGTCACGGCGTCGGTGTTGGTGGCGTCGATCTTGGGCCTCGCCGTGACGAACGGGGCCGCGATGGAGCGGTGGGTGGCGGGATACCTCGGGCTGAGAGACGGCTACTGGCCGCGCGAGACCGAGCTGATTGTGAAGGTCATCGTCCAGCCGGGCGACCGCGTGCGCGAGTTCACCGACGGACGCTACAAGCATCCGAAGGGATCGGACCTGTCGCTCCAGATCGAAGTCGCGCCGGGGAAGAAGGCCCCCGAACAGGTGCGGCTCGATGCGCGGCTGGCCAACGGGCGAGGCAACGTGCGGGCGTATCTGACGCGCGTCGGCGATCAGCCGTTCCGGCACACGCTGGCCGGGCTGCTTGATGACGCCGACATCTGGGTCACGGGGGGAGACTTTACGAACGCGCGGCCGTATCGCGTGCAGGTCGTCCAGCCTCCGGAAGTCTCATCCGTCGCGTTGCACTGTCTCTATCCCGAGTACACCGGCATGAACGAGCGGGTCGAGGGGAAGGCTGTCCGCGCGAAACAACAAGTCAACGGTGCTCAAACATCGCTGCCGCTCGCGACGGACTTCGTCCTCGACCTGACGGCGAACAAGGCGTTGAGTCACGTCCGTATCGAAGGGGATGCGGGAGCTGATCGCTGGGAGATCGAACTGCGTGCGCCGCACTCATCGAACGGCCCCGCATCGGTCTCGCGTCCCGAGTGGCCCCCCGAAACGATTGCCCTCAAGTCTCAGGATGGACGGCCGGAGATTCGCGTTCCGTTCGTGGCCGCTGCGTCGCAAGCGATCTGGTCTTCAACGCACGATGCCGTCGCGTTGCCATTCGTTCTCGCCCCCGATGGCGCGACGAGTTTGCCTGAGAAGATCAGGGCTGCGGCCGAGTCGAAGCAGCCGCTGGAGTTCCCGCTGCCGCTGCCGCCCGACGCGATGATTCGCATTTCGCTGGAAGACACTGATCAGATTCAAAGCACGGCTCCGGCGAAGTTCACGATCAACGGGATCGTCGATCAACCGCCGCTGGTGACGACGGAACTCAAGGGGATCGGTTCATCGATCACGCGCAAGGCACGCATCCCGATCGCCGGGATGTTGACCGATGATTACGGAGTCGTCTCGGCCCGCTTCGACTACAAGGTGGATGATGCCGAGACGTGGTCGCCTCGCGAATTCCAAACGTCTCCGCCGCGCAGCCTGCGCGAGTTTGCACTGCGTCGCGCCGAGGAGGAGCCATTCGAGCGGTTCGATGTCCTGCCGCTCGATCTCTCGATCAAGCAGCGTTTGACGTTGGCGGTCTCGGCGTTGGATGGCTGCAACGTCGGTGAGGCTCACCGCGCGCTGGGCCAGAAGTACGTCTTCAACATCGTCTCGGAAGAAGAGCTGCTGTCGATGCTCTATGTCCGCGAGATCAACATCCGGAAGCGGTTCGAGCAGATCATCACCGAGATGAAGCAGACGCGCGAGGTGCTCGGAAAGGCACGCGGCCAGGCGGACGAAGCGGCCACGCTGAAGAAGGGCGGAGCCAAACCGGACGATGAGAAACTGGCGACGCTCGCGCTGGGATTGTCCTCGGCGGCGGATCGGTCGCTGCAGGCGGTCCGTAAGAACTCGGTCGAGACCGCCGGGGTCGAAACGTCGTTCGCCGACATTCGCGAGGAACTCGTCAACAACGCCGCCGACACGCCGCTGCTGTTGGAACGGCTCGACGGAAAGATCCTCGGGCCGCTGCGTCGCATCAACACGAAGGACTTCCCGAATGCCGATAGCTCACTCGGCCTGTTCAAGCTCGCGCTGGAGAAGAACACCGACCCCACCGGCTCGATGGACGAGGCGACCGATACTCTCGACAGCATGATCGAAAAGATGGAACTGATCCTGACCGAGATGCGTGAACTGGCCAAGTTTCACGAGGTGGTCGAACAACTCAAAGCAAACATCAAAGCTCAACAGGACCTGCTCGAAGAGACCAAACGGAAACGAAAGGAAAACGCGATCAAGGCGTTGGAATGATCGTAGGGTAAGCGTCTCGCTTGCCCGCTCTGTTCTTCTGCGGTGCATTCACTAGACCTCAACCAAACAAACCCCACCGGTGGAACCAGGTCTTTGCACTACTTTTGCGTTCAACCGAAATTAACGAAGCGAGTAATTAACGAAGCGAGTAGTGCAGAAACCCACGAGCCACCGGGGCAAGCCCGGTGGGGTCGATTGTTTGAGGACGAGAGAAGAGATCGCTGGGTCTCCACAGGCCACGGGCAAGCGAGACGCTTACCTTACGAAACGTGCATCGCCCGCTCTTGTTGGTCGAGGGTATACTGCCGCCGCTTCATTCAGTCCGTTCGGAGACGGTTCTATGACGATTCGACTTTGCCTGTCCCGCTGGTTCCTGTCAGCCATCGCTGTTGCGTGCTGGTCGTTGGCCGGGGAGACGGCGTCTGCTCAGAACGCTCCCGCAGTGGCTGTTCCGGCCGTCGAGGCTCCCGCGCCGCTCGCGGTTTCGCAGGAGGCGATTCGGGCGCGGTACCTGCGGTTTGAGAACACGCTTCAGCAACTCTCCGAGTACCTGCGCAAGGCCGATCCTCAGCGAGCCGATCTGCTCGTGCGAGCGATTGGGAAGAGTAAGGAAGGTCGCATCCCGGACCAGCTCGGGGCGCTGACCGAACTGCTCAAGAACGACCAACTCGGCGATGCGATTGAGCGCGAGGAAGAGGTCATCAAGCAGATGCAGATGATGCTCGACCTGCTCATGAGCGAAGACCGCAAGGATGAAATCGAGCAGGAGAAGGCTCGCATCAAGGATCTGATCAAGGATGTGGATCGGCTCATCGGCAAGCAGACCGATGCGCGGGCGAACACCGAGCGAGGTGGCGACCCCGATGATTTGCAGTCGCAACAAAAGAAGGTGGCCGACGGAACCGAGAAGCTCGTGCAGAAGATCGAAGGGCAGGATGCTCTCAAGAACGCGGCCAAGCAGCGCAACCAGGAGGGGAAGCCGAAGGACGCGAACGCGAAACCGAAGAACCCGTCCGACAAGGGAGACCCCAAAGACGGAGACCCTAAAGACGGAGACCCCAAAGAGGGGGACGCCAAGGACAAAGATGGCAAGCCGGGCGATGACAAAGACGGCAAGGGCGATCCCAAAGATCCGAAGGACGGCAAGCCAAAGGATGCAAAGCCGGGTGAACCGAAGGATGGCAAGCCGAGCGATCCGAAGGACGCCAAACCAAGCGACCCCAAAGATGGCAAGCCGAGTGATTCACAAGGCAAACCGAAAGACGGCAAGCCCCAAGATGGCAAGCCGCAAAAGGGGAAGCCGAGTGAGCCACAGGACATGCCGCCTCAGGAAGGAGACTCGCCGAAGGATCAGGACTCGCCCGATCAGCAGGATCAGAATGGCGACGAGCCGAAGCCGGACAAGACTCCCGGCCGCGAAGAGGTTCAAAAAGCCAAGCAAGAGATGGACCGGGCCATCGAGGAGTTGAAGAAGAACCGCAAGGCCAAGGCGTCCGACAAGCAAGACCAGGCGCTGGCCGAGTTGCTCAAGGCGAAAGAGAAGCTCGAAGAAATCCTCCGTCAGTTGCGCGAGGAAGAGCGAGCGATGGTCCTCGCCGCGCTGGAGGCTCGATTCCGCGACATGCTCTTGCGGCAAGAGGCGGTCAACAACGGCACGCTCGCGATTCATGCGGTCCCGCTCGACAAGCGATCCGATCGGCATCGCAACCGCGCGGTCGAACTGGCGCGGAACGAGGATGAAATCTCGTTGTTGGCCGCGAAGGCGCTGACGCTACTCAAAGAGGAAGGATCGTCGGTCGCGTTCCCCGAGGCGGTCGAACAAATCCGCGAGGACATGCTGACCGTTGCCCGCCGCCTCGAACGAGCCGATGTCGGTGAGATCACGCAGAACATCGAAGCCGACATCGTCGAATCGCTCAAAGAGATTCTGGAGGCGATGCAGAAGGAACTCGAAAAGCTGAAGGACGAGAAGCAGAAACAGCAGCAGCAACAACAGCAACAACAAAAGAAGCAGGAAGCACTCGTCAACAAACTGGCCGAACTGAAAATGCTGCGGTCGCTCCAATACCGAGTGAACCGCCGCACGAAACAGATGGGCCGGCTGGTCGAAGGCGAACAGGCCCTCGACGGAGATGTTGTCAGCCAACTAAGACAACTCTCGGAACGACAGGCCAAGGTTCAGAAGGCGACTCACGACTTGGCGACTGGGAAGACGGACTGAAGAACGCGCATGAAGGCAAAGGCGGGAAGAAATTTTGGAACACTGATCTCCGCTCATCTTCACTGACTTTGAGGGGCGCCGATCAGTGCGAATTAGCGTTCCGAGTGTCTTCGTACTTCGGCTTGAGCGAGTGCTTCGTGTTAGATGACAAGTGAGGATTTGAATTATGAAAACAGGGATCATCTTGCCGATCATCGCGGCTTGCCTCGCATATTGTGCGTGCTCCAATACGTTCGCGGCGGGCGATGTCTTCGCGCCGATGAAGGTGGAAGAGGCGAAGAGCCAGGTGTTGGCTTGGGCGGCGTCTCAGCCGAATTTGGCGGAGCAGCAGCAGCGCGAGTTGGCGGCGTTGTGGGTGGCGGGGGCATTGACCGAGGAGGCCGACCGGTTGCTGGAGCTTGTCGTGCGGTCGTTTGCTGCGGTCGATGCCGATGTGGCGAAGTTGTTGGTCGCGTGCAATTCGTCCTCACCGGGGCTGCTGCCGCCGGACGGCGCGTTTCTGAAGCAGGCGGGTCGCGATCCGTATCTGGTCGCGAACCTCGGTCTGTTCTATGGACGGTTTCTCGTCGAGCGGCGGATGTTTGATGAAGCCCTCGATCAGTTGAATGCGGTTGATGCTCACCGCGTCGTCGATCCGGCGAGCCTCTTCTTTTTCAAGGCGGTTGCTGCGCAAGGGACGCTCGACGTGAAGGCCGCGCTGGAGTCGCTTGAGACGCTGCTGAAGAGCGTCGAACGGGTTCCCGTGCGGTATTCGGCGACGGGGACGTTGATGCTCGAAGACCTGAAGGGGCTGGAGGAAAAATCGCTCGGTGAGATCGCTCGGTTGATGAGCGACTCGGAACGGCGGCTCGATCTCGGGCGGGCGGGTGAGAAAGTGCAGGGCGTTCAGGAGCGGATCATCTCGGAACTCGATGAGATCATCAAAAAGGTCGAACAGCAGCAGGGAGGCGGTGGAGGTGGCGGGGACGGGGGCGGCAATAGCAACGAATCGAGCAACGGTGCCGATGACAGCCAAGTTAAAGGGGCCGAGGCTCCCGGTGACGTGGACAAGAAAAAATTCTCGAAGGACGGCAACTGGGGCAACCTCCCGACCAAGGAGCAAGCCAAGGCGAAGAGCGACCTGAACCGAAACTTCCCGTCGCACTATGGCCGCGCGATCGACCAGTACTTTCGGAAGCAGTCGGAACGGGCAGCGAAGAACAAGCCGTAAACCTCAACGCGCCCGCACCGGGCTTGCCCCGGTGGCTCGCGGGTTTCTGCACTACTCATGGCATCTGTATTCACGCGACTCAGACTGGACGACGAAAGTAGTGCAAAGACCTGAATCCACCGGGGCAAGCCCGGTGGGGTGACGAACATAATCACACTTTTCAAGAATGCTCACTCCATGCCCGCTTGGTCATTACTTGTTCTCTGTCTGGCCGCCGGGCCGTCGGTTGAAGTGGCGACGCTCAAGGGGGAGTCGCATGTCGGGGCGATCGAGAAGCTGTCGGGGGACGAGATCGTCCTGAAGACTCCGACCGGCAATCTCACTCTCGCGGCGTCCGAGTTGTTGTCGGTGCGCGTTCCTGCGACGGGGGCCGTTCCCGCCAATGTTGAGGCGACCGTCGAGGTGCGTCTGGTCGATGGAACGCGGTTGCGCGTGACGAGCTTCGTCACGGATGCGGCTTCCGCGACGGTCGAGCATCCTCAGTTGGGGTCGCTCAAGCTACCGCGGTCTGTCGTGCAGAGTGTGCGGTTCGCGGTGGCCGATGCGAAGGTCGATGCGGCGTGGAACCAGTTGCTCGAAAAAACACCGAAGAAGGATCAGGTCGCGGTGCGGAAGGGCGATGTGCTGGATCACCTCGACGGCGTGATCGGGTCGCTCGACGGAGCGTCGTTGAAATTCCAACTCGATGGCGACGCGATCCCCGTCAAACGCGAACGGATCTTCGGGCTGATCTATGCCAAGCGCGAGAACCTCGCGACCAAAGCCCTCTCGGCAGTGGACCTCGTGTCGGGCGATCGGCTCGCCGCGCGAAGCGTCTCATTCGAGCAGGAGACTTGGAAAGTGAAGCTGGCGTCGGGGACCGAGGTCTCGGTCCCGCAGACCCAAGTCGCGACGATCGACTTCAGTCTCGGCAAGATCGCGTACCTGTCGAACCTCGAACCGCGCGACGTGCAGTACACGCCTCAGTACGACTTCATGTTCGAGTACCGACGTGATCGGATGGTCCACGGCGGACCGCTCAGCGTGGGGAACAAGACGTACGCGAAAGGTCTCGGGATTCACTCGCGGACGCTGCTGAAGTATCGCATCGGCGGAGACTATCGCCGCTTCCAAGCGATCATGGGGATCGACGACACGCTGCGCGTCGGCGGCGATGTAGAGGTCGTCATCAAGGGAGACGGTCGCACGCTGTTCAAGGGTCCAGTCAGCATCCACGAGCGCGGCGAACCCGGCTCGACCAACGCGACCGAACGCAAACTGATGCAGCCAGTCAAACTGGACCTCGACGTGACCGGCGTCGTCGAACTGGAAATCTTCGTCGATTTCGGCGAGCAGAACGAAGTCGGCGATTGCCTCGACCTAGCCGACGCGAAAGTGGTGAAGTAGCGGGGAAGCGATTAGCGATTGGCTGTTAGCTACGAGGGAAGAAACGAGAGCAACATGACTGCGAAGTGGATTCGATGTGCGTTGGGGTTCCTGTGCTTGCCAATGCTTCAAGCTCTCAATGCCGCAGAGACCGACGTGCTGAAAGCGCAGCAGGCTCGGGTTGAGGTTGTGCAGAAAGTGGCGACTTCTGTCGTGGCGATCTTTTCTGCGGATGGGAATGGGGGAGGGTCGGGGGTGCTCATCTCGGCAGATGGGTATGCGCTGTCGAACTATCACGTGACGAGCGCTTGTGGCGACTTTATGAAATGCGGGCTGAACGATGGGAAGCTGTATGACGCCGTGATTGTTGGCATCGATCCAACCGGCGACGTGGCGGTGCTCAAGCTGCTCGGGCGAGATGACTTTCCGCACGCGACGCTGGGGGACAGCGATGCCCTCGCCGTGGGAGACTGGACCTACGCGATGGGGAATCCGTTTCTGTTGGCCACCGATTTTCAGCCAACCGTCACGGCGGGGATCGTCAGCGGGCTGCATCGGTATCAATACCCGGCCGGGACGCTGCTCGAATACACCGACTGCATTCAGGTCGATACTTCGATCAATCCGGGGAACTCGGGTGGGCCGCTGTTCAATGCGGCGGGAGAACTGGTTGGCATCAACGGGCGGATCTCGGTCGAAAAGCGAGGTCGGGTGAATGTCGGGGCGGGCTACTCCATTTCGATCAACCAGATCAAGCACTTTCTCGACCATCTGAAGGGAGGCCACGTTGTCGATCACGCGACGCTGGGTGCGACGGTCCGAACGGGAGCGGATCGCATCGTGCTCATCGACTCGATCCTCGAACAGTCCGATGCTTATCGACGCGGGCTGCGCGAGGACGATGAGCTGGTCGCGTTTGCCGGTCGACCGATCGGCAGCGTGAATCAGTACAAGAACATCCTCGGCATCTATCCGAAGGGCTGGTCGTTGCCGCTGGTCTACCGGCGCGATGGCAAGAAGCAGGAGATCGTGGTCGAACTGAGAGCCTTGCACCGCGCATCGGAGTTGAAGCAACCGGCAACTCCCAAGGCTCCGCGTCCTCAACCGAAAGGGAAGAAGGGGCCTGAAGGTCCGGATGGTGAAGGCCCAGCTACCGCTAAGCTGCCCGACGAAAAGTTGCCCGACGAATACAAAAAACTGTTCGTCAAGAAGACCGGCTACGCGAACTACTACTTCAATCAGCAGGAGCAGCAGCGCGTATTGCGCGGGTTAGATTCGCTGCAAAGTTGGAAGGCCGTGTCGGGCAAGTGGAAGCTGACGGGTAAGACCGTCGCCAACGAAGACTTTTCGCTGACGATGAGCGAGACCAAGCTCGGCCTGCTGTTGCCGAACCGCCCCGGTTTGCAGCCGCTGGAAAATGGAGCCGACTTCCTCGACGAGCCGCCCGGCTCGGGAGGGCTGCTCGCCGCGCTGCAACAACTCAAGCTGCTGCTGACCAACGGTCCGGAGGTCTTCACCGAGTTCTCGTATGTCGGCAGCCAGCCACTCGACGGGCGAGGTGCGTCGGTCGACGTGCTGCTCACGCGCAAGGGCGGAGTCGAAACGCTCTGGTACTTCCGTAAGGCCGACGCAACCTTCGTCGGCTTCGACTCGTCGCTCGGCACAGATGTCGATGCGTGCGAGATCCGCTTCCTGCAATTCGGCGACTTCGCTGGGAAGAAATTTCCGTCCCGCTTCACGATCCGCCACGGAGACGCCGACTTCGCCACGTTCGATGTGCTGACGATGGAGGTGGGTCCTGCTGCGGCTACGGAAGGGGCGAACTAGCGTGGACGTTCAACCGTATATCGTGGGCCGGACACTCGACAGAGCGTTGGAGTCCAACTGGAAGCCGGACAAGCCGTTGCTGCGTCGATGGACGTTCGTTCGGGTCATCGCTGCGATTTCCGTTCTGTTGGTTGGGGCTTGCGCTTATCAAGGTTGGCGGTTTCATCAGCAGTATCCGTTTGGGATGACTCACTGCTGTGACAAGATTCTTGCATCGGAGTTGCAGCGTTACGCGGAACGGCACGAAGGCTGGTTTCCAAAGGGTGAATCCAGCCCGGAAGCATCACTGATGCCTGCTCTATCGGGATGACCCAAACATCCTTTCGACCCTTCCCGGAAACACCGTTCCCGAGGCGACTGTCCGTGCGATTCTTGAGGGTGGCGGGTTGCTCGGTCCCACGACCTGCGGTTGGCACTATGTGGAGGGATTGCGGAGCGATGATGACGCGCGGTTGGGACTGTTTTGGGACAAGGTGGGAATGAATCACAACGGTGGACTGTTGCCGGACGGCGGACATTACGTCTGCCGCGTGTCGGGAGGTATTGATTACGTTCCGAGCAAAGATTGGACTGCGTTTCTCATCGAACAGACCGAGCTTCACAAACAGCTCAAGCGAACACCAGCGGACAAAAGCGAGGAAGTTGAGTGAGTACAAACTTTGGACGGTCTCGCGCGGCGTTGATGCGTGTCGCGTTAATCATCGCCGGATTGAATGTCTTCACCGCCAATCATTCAGCGTTCGCGCAGTCGTCAGGTGAGACGATCGCGTCCGTCTCTCCGAAGGTTGTCAAAATCTTTGGGGCGGGCGGCGGGGCGAAGCTGCATGCGTATGGCACGGGGTTTCTGGTCTCGGACAAGGGGCACATCGTCACCGTGTGGAGTCACATCTTGGATGGCGACACCGTGAATGTCGTGCTGCACGACGGTCGGCGGTTTGAGGGGAAGGTGGTCGGGGCCGAGCCGCCGCTCGACATGGCGGTTCTGAAGATTGAGGCGGAGGGGTTGCCGTACTTCGATCTGGCGCAGGCGGCTGCGGCGGGACCGGGGACGCGCGTGCTGGCGTTTAGTAATGCGTGGAAAGTCGCGACGGGTGACGAGCCGGTCACGGTGATGCACGGCGTGATCTCGGCCAAGACGACGCTGGCTGCGCGACGCGGGGCGTTTGAGTCACCCTACACCGGCCCGATTTACGTGGTCGATGCGATCACGAACAACTCGGGAGCTGCGGGGGGAGTGCTGACGACGTGGGACGGACGGCTGCTCGGGATGCTCGGCAAGGAACTGCGGAACACGCAGTCGAACACATGGCTCAACTACGTGATGCCGATGAGCGAACTGAAGCAGACCACTGAGGAAATTATCACAGGCCGCTTCAGCCGGACGAAGAAGGACGATCCGGACGAGGACAGCCCCGGCAAACCAAAGCTGCGCCGCTACGAGGCCCTCGACTTCGGCATCGTCACCATCCCCGATGTCGTCACCAGAACCCCAGCCTACATCGACCGCATCCTTCCCGGCTCGCAGGCGGAAAAGGTCGGCCTGCTCCCCAACGATCTGATCCTGTTCGTCGGAGAAGACCTCGTCCAATCGTGCCGGATGCTGAGGGATGAACTCGGTCGCCTCGAAGCCAACGATCCGCTCAAAGTCATCGTCCGTCGAGGCGACGTGCTGGTCAGCGTCGAAATGGTGACGCCGAGGAAGGGTGAGGAGTGACCCATGCCCATCGGAATCGATCCCACCGTAGACTACGCCTTCAAGCGGGTCTTCGGTCGCCAAGAGAATGAGGAGAGTCTTTGTTCGCTGCTCAACGCGGTACTACGGCGGCCGGTGGGAGAGCGAATCGAGTCGGTCGTCATTCTGAATCCGTTTCTTCCGCTGGAGGCATTCGACGACAAGTTGTCCGTGCTGGACATCAAGGCTCGCGACGAATCGGGGCGGATGTTCAACATCGAGATGCAGATTCGGCTGCACCATGCTCTGCGGGAACGGGTGCTGTTCTATTGGGCGAAGCTCTACACCGAACAGTTGACTGAGGGCGACGACTATGCAGAACTGAGGCCGACCATTTCCGTGCTGGTGGTGGACGACATCCTGTTCCCGGAACTGGCCGGTCCGCACCACCGCTTTCGGCTGTGCGAAGAGTCGCGCGGAATCCTCTTCTCGGATCAGATCGAACTCCATGTCCTCGAACTGCCGAAGTTCGACAAGCCGCTGCCCGATCTGACCGACGATCTGGACAAGTGGTTGTTCTTCCTCCGACATGCCGCCACACTGGACATCAATCATTGGCCCGTCGAGTTGGCGAAGTCGCCGTGGCAACGGGCCGGAAAGGAACTGACCATGCTTGCTCAAACAGAGATCGAGCGGGAAAAATACGAGGCACGCCGCAAGGGGCAGCTCGATTACACGACAGACATGAGGGCCGAGCGGCGTATTGGTCGAGCCGTGGGGACAGTTCGGCTCTTGCAACGAATACTGAAGCAGCCGGTCACGACAGACGAGCGCCTAGAGGCGATGACTGCTGCCGAGTTGACCGAGTTGGAGGCAACGTTGACCGCCGCCGCTCGGCAGGCGGGAATTTCGCTATGAATCTTTCGATTCGTGTTGGGAGAAGGATGCGGATGAAGTTGCTTCGATTCTTGATGTGTGTTGCGCTGCTCTGCAGAGTTTCGTTTGCCGCCGATGGCAAGCTGGAGGCTCTCGAAGAGTCGGCCTTCAAGCAGGCGGCGGCATTGGTCGATCCGTCGC
>CAMAYU010000192.1 GCA_945862235.1 Schlesneria paludicola DSM 18645 | reverse complement strand
CCGCGCGGCGATCAGGTCCGCCCGGCTGAATCCTCCCTCCAGCTTCAAGTCGCTCGCGGGAGCCCCTCCCAATTCGGCGTCCACGTCCGCCCAATGCAACACAACCTCATCCATCGTAGGCACATACGAACCAAGGTCAGTCAAAGGCATGATGGCGTCTCCTGCAAGTACGCGAGAAACAGATCGTTCGGATGCACACCGCACCCGCTAAAGCCAAAGTCCGCTTGAGGTCTGACAAACCCCGCTTGATGTTCCACAGACTCCGCTTGATGTTCCACAGACTCCGTTTGATGCCACACGGAATGCGATTGGTGAATGGCATAATGCGTTTGGTGGCGCCTTGGATGCGATTGGTGGCGTCCGGAATGCATTTGGTGTCGCCTTGAATGCAATTGGTGTCGCCTTGAATGCAATTGGTGTCACATGGAATGCGTTTGGTGTCACATGGAATGCGTTTGGTGTCGCCCGGAGTGCCTTTGGTTTTGTCTGGAATGCGATTGTTGTCGCACGGAATGCAATTGGTGCCACGAAACAGGCGATGGAAGTGAACCAGAATGGTTCCCATGTGACATGCACAGACGATGTTCTGCCAACAATCCCACCAAAAGTCAAAACAATTCTGTCCGGTCAGCGAACAGTCACGCCGCTTGTGCGAGCGGCAAGAGTTGTCTGACCACAGATTGAAGCCTGACGCGCCAGCGAAGGATCCGTTGCCCAGTTCAGCCGCCTGTGCCTGACTTGCCAAGGCATCAGTCCTTGCCTGCGCGAATAACAGAGATATCCCGCGCGCCGGGATATCAGAGATATCCGGCGCGCGGGATAACACGTGACCCAACGCAACAGACAACTCAACGCTGTTGTTGACAAACCGCTTTCTGAACACAATGGTGTGTCGCGTGAAGACCAGACCCGCGTCATCAGCTTGGCCGAGTTATCCAGCGTGCGGGTCAATTCACTGTTCGGCGGCGGGAGGCGACAGATGCGCTGGTGGGGTCGGTGGGTATCCGGCAGCTTGGCCGCAGGGGCAACGATGTTCCTCGTTGGTGCCGCGTTCTACTTTCTCATGCCAGTCGTCGCTCCGACCATATCGCCGCAGTTCGAGAATAACCCGACCCTCTATCGTCCCTGGCCAGGATGGACCCGCACCTACATGGTGGCTCACCCGCTCGTCTACGGGTTCGTGTTTGCGGCTGTCTTCCTTGGCCTGAGAAGGTGGTCTGCGTTCCCTCCAGGCGTGCGTGCTGGGCTGGTCTACGGCGCAGGGGTCTTCGCGGTGGGGAGCCTGCCAGTGTACCTACTGGCTTTTGCCTCGTTCCAAACTTCGCCGGATGTTGTGCTCTCTTGGATCGCGCAAAGTTTGGCCCAGTATGCTCTCGCGGGCATGACTCTCGGGTGTGTCTGCGACGGCGCATCTCTGCGGGTGAGCACCATTCTACCAGCCCCGGCGAGCAGGGTTTGGGGGCTGTTGCCGCTCAAGGACACGTTTCTGTATATCACTCGCGGCATGATGAGCTACACCGATACAGATCAGTGGCCGACAAGACTGTTCACCGAGGGGACGACACTGACGACCCGAGTTCGCTTGTTCGGTTGGGGACCGTCGTCGCCACACAAGGTGGCAGTGGTCCGAGTGGACGATGCTCAGGGGGAGATCGAGACCAAGGAATGCGGGGGGCTGGTTCGGGTCTGGAATCACCAGATGCGGGTCGAGCCGGTCTCGGGTGTGGAGTGCCGCTACACCGACTGCATCGAGGTGCAGGCGGGGCTGGTGACTCCGCTGGTGTGGTTGTTTGCCGCCTTGTTTTACCGGTATCGGCAGAGGCGGTGGCAGCATTGGCTACAAGCTTCAACGGTGAACGCCGAACCAGGCGCGGCACCTGACACCGGCCGCGACCTCGTTTCTGGGAGTTCATAGCTCACCGAGCGGCCGGTGCAGGTGAGCGTTGTCATTCGGCAGAGGAGAGCGACGGTGGCGAGCAATGCCGCAACAACATTTTCACCTGACCACTCATCCGCCCGTCAGCGGTTTCGGCAAGCGGCGTCACATCTCGGTTGGCAGTTGGAGTCTTATCCCATTGGTGTCGTCGGACCGAATGGTGATGAGTTGGCCTTCGATGTCGCTTGTTCGCTGGGTGGCGATCCAGAGAAGGTGCTCGTCGTCTCGTCAGGCATCCATGGTGTCGAGGGCTTTTTCGGGTCGGCGGTGCAAGTTGCCCTGCTTGAGCAATGGTCCTCCGTGACTCCGCCGTCAACCAAGTGCGTGTTCCTCCACGGGCTGAACCCCTTCGGCTTCGCGTGGCTTCGGCGGTTTGACGAAAATAATGTCGATCCCAACCGGAACTTCTTGCTGCCCGGCGAACGGTTTGAAGGTGCCCCGGATGGCTACGCAGGACTTGATGATTTCCTGAACCCCCGCCAACCGCCGTCACGGTGGGAGCCGTTCACACTCAAGGCACTGTGGCTGATCGCCAGGCATGGGATGCCTGCCTTGCGGCAAGCCGTTGCGCGCGGCCAGTACAATTTCCCGCGTGGGCTTTTCTTCGGGGGCAATGGGCCCTCGCGCACGCAGCAACTTCTGGGCGAGAACATGCCCCGTTGGCTCAGAGGAAGTAAGTGTGTCGTCCATCTTGACTTTCACACCGGGTTGGGTCGGCAGGGTGCCTGCAAGTTACTCATTGACTACCCCCTCAATGAGACGCAGCGAGGCTGGCTGACGGATTGGTTTGGGACCGACTCATTCGAAGCGTGTGACTCCACCGGCATCTCTTATGATGCTCGCGGAGGATTCGGGCGATGGTGTGTGTCAAGCGGGCTGGCCCCCAACTACCTGTTCGGCTGCGCGGAGTTCGGTACGTACGGTTCGGTACAGGTACTTTCTGGATTGCGTGCAGAGAATCAGGCTCATCATTGGGGCACCCCGAAGGCGGCGTCTACGATCCGGGCCAAACAACGGCTCACGGAGTTGTTCTGTCCGGCGTCAAATATCTGGCGATCGCAAGCTGTGGAGTTGGGGCGGGCACTGGTAGATCGAGCCCAGAAAGGGTTGCTGCAAGTTCCTCCGTCCTGAGGACACGCGATGCCGAACCATGCCATGTATCGGAGTGGCGGTCGCTGCGTTTTTTGTGAAATCAATGTTTACTCCCGCTGCGTGGGCGGGGTGGCCCTGCACGATGCGATCAACAACCCAGGGCGGTGCCACTGATTCGGAGTCTTCGGAGAAACAGTGCTGATACCGTGTCAATGTCTCGAAGAACACTGCTTCTCCGAAGACTCCGAAACAGTGGCACGTCTTCCGTAGTTTCCAAGTTCGGCAGAGCAGGGCTGTCTCGCTGCCTGACATGACCGGAGGAGCCAGCGTGACCGCCGAAGAGTTCCGGAGTATCGCGCTCAGTCTTCCCGAGGCGTTGGTGGACGAGCACATGAGCCATCCGGATTTTCGGGTGCGCGGAAAGATCTTCGCGACGCTCGGGCCTGAGGAGCGCTGGGGCATGGTCAAGCTGACGCCCGCACAACAAGCGGTGTTCGTGCGAGCCGAGCTGGACTTTCCGAAGCCGATCAGCCGCAGGGCGCTAGCCCCGGTTTGGACGACACAAACCGGGGCTAACGCCCTGCGGCTAATCGCAGCCTGTTTCACTTCGGGAAGATATTGCGACCTCACTCCTTACTTCAATCGCTGGTATTGAAGCAGGCGAACGTTGTATTGAGTGTTGTCACACACTTGAAACGAACGGGGCGTCAAACATGCACAAGTTGATCATCGGTTGCGGGTATCTCGGGCGGCGCGTGGCTGCGGCGTGGTTGCAGGCGGGGCATTCCGTCACCGCGTTGACTCGTTCGGAGAACAACGCGGCGGAGTTGTCGCGGCTGGGGATCACGCCTGTGATCGGAGACGTTTGCGATCCGAAGTCACTTGCTGCGTTGCCCGTCGTGCAGTCGGTGTTGTTCGCCGTGGGTTACGACCGCACGTCGGGACGCTCGCAGCACGAGGTCTATGTCGAGGGACTGCGTCATGTTTTGGAGCAAGTCGCCGGGCGTTGCGAACGCCTGATCTACATCTCCAGCAGTAGTGTTTACGGCCAGTCCTCGGGCGAGTGGGTGGATGAGTCCTCGCCGTGCGAGCCGGTTCAATCGGGTGGCCAGTGTTGCCTCGCTGCTGAAGAGTTGGTTCGTGCGACGTTCCCGCTTCCCGATGCCACAGCTCCCGCGCGGCCATCCGCCAACATCCTGCGACTCAGCGGCATCTATGGGCCAGGACGATTGCTCTCGCGCGTCGAAAGCCTGCGTGCGAGGGAGCCGCTCGCCGGTCGAGGCGATGCGTGGTTGAACCTCGTTCATGTTGATGACGCCGCCGGTGCTGTGCTGGCGTGTGAGCGGCAAGGTCAACCGGGCGAGACGTATCTCATCACCGATGACCGCCCGATGCGACGCGATGAGTACTACAGCCAACTCGCGCGGCTGGTTGCCGCGCCGCCACCGCAGTTTCTCGACGATCAACCCGCCAAACGGGGATCGGGTGGACTGAACAAATGCTGCTCGAACAGAAAGGCCCGCGCCGAGTTGGGACTGACGCTGGACTTTCCGTCGTTTATCGCAGGCTTGCCCCACGCACTGGGCCTGACAGCGAACGAGCCGCCGTCTGAACCCGTGGTGCGGTAGGTTTCCGCGGAGTCACTCGCCGCGATGTCGCCACATTCGCCGTCTCACTCAGCCGAATGAAGTGCCAGCGGGAGGAACCGTTTCGGACGGTGTACTCGTCCCGTGCGACGTGTCCGGAAATCACGTCATTCGGAAATGCTTCGGCCGCAGTCACGATGCGAGTCTCACTGCGACCGGTCGCATCGACGACGAGGTACGTTCCCACGGCGATGCCTGTCGGGAGCGGGACCGATTGCAGTGACTGCTCGCCACGATGGAGAGCCACAGACCGGGCGGCGGTCGAAATGGGACGCGCTCCGCTTCGCTGATTCGCGGACGGGGGGGCCGTCCTGCGAGTCAACAAAAGTTGGGCGGTGGTCCGTTCGTCCGCTCGGTCGCCCGACCACATGGCCGCGAACAACCCGGTCACAAGCAGCAGCAAAGTCACACGGCTGGCCATCATGGCTTGATCCATCATTACAGCGTTAGAACGACAAGTTGTCGGTCACAGGAACCTGCGAAACATCCGTTGATTGGAGGTATCGGCCGGTCGAAAAGATTCCGGCCAGTGAAAGCCTGACGACTCGGCAAATCGCACCGGTCGCTAGGGACGCTGCCGTCTGTAACGAATGCTCCGACGAGCTGGCTGCTCCAAGGACATCGGACGGCCATGAGTGAAATGTTCGAGGCGTGTTCGTATGAGTCACTCGGTCCCGGTTGCCGAAGAGCGTCCTTCACTCAGGCGGGCCAGCACAATTTCAGCCATCAACGGATGCAGGCCGAGGTGTGGGCAGAGTACGAACTCGGTCTCAGGAAAATCGCTCGCAAGTTGCTGACGATGGTTCTCCAAGTCTGTCACGACATGGACCCCCGCCGACAAGAAATACGGCAACATCAGGACTCTCCGCGCGCCGCGTGAAACGCAGGCCCGGCCACCGGTCTCAATCGTTGGCTCAGCCAATTCCAAGTACGAGACCTCGACGATTTGGAACGGACCTCGCTCGACGACCAACTGCGCCAACTGCACGAGATCTTCATTCGCCGACGCGCGCCGACTCCCGTGCGCGATGAGGAGAACGGCGGTTTGCGATTCGAGGTGGCTCATTGAAAACACTTTCTGGAAAGGCTCTGATTCAGTCGCCGATTATTACGTCGCACGACCATGAGTGCGATGTTCCGGGCCGTAAGAGTTCTGTACTTCGAATGAGCGTTGGCGGATGAGATTTTCGCGATGGAGACACCGCATTGGCATCAGCAACCGCTGCTTGAAGGGCCAATCGGGGACGAGTACACTCCGCCCGCGTCGGTGCGGGATGTCCGGCGCTTGGTGGAAGAAATGAGTTCTGTCCACTCCCTCTCTCTCCTCAATTCACCCCGGACGCGAGCTGTCATGCCGCAGATTGTCGAGATTCGCAAAGCCGACGATCCGCGCGATGTCATTCACCGCGCCTGCCAGCTTTTGGCGCAGGGGCAACTCGTCGCGTTGCCAACGGAAACGGCTTACGTGGTTGTCGCAAGCTCGGCCAGCGAGTTAGGCGTACAACGGTTGAAGTCGCTGTCCAAGGGACATGTGGTCTTGATTCTCAAGTCGGCCGAGGAAGCTCACGACTATGTGATCCGTTTGCCTGTCGCTGCGGACAAGTTGGCTCGACGTGCTTGGCCTGGGCCGCTCACGATGGAGTTTCCCAAGAACTCAATGGGGGGGCTGTTTCTCAAATTGCCAATTGCGACGCAGCAATTGCTCGCGGGGGAAACTGTTGTCGCCAACGAGGACTCCGCTGCGAGTGAACGCGGTGGAGTGGGGTTGCGTGTCGCCGTTCACGACGCATTGCTGCACGTTCAGCGATTGTTTCCAGTCCCATTGATTGCGATCGCCGACAAGAACTTCGCGCGACCGTTGCCTCGCACTGCGGGTGAAGTCGTCGAACGGTTTGGTGAAGGTGATGCCGTATCGTTCATCATCGACGATGGTTCGTGCCGCTATGGCGAACCGACCACCACCATCCGGTTTGACGGCGATCAGTGGCGGCTCATCGACCAAGGTGTGATTTCAACTCTGAACATTGACCGGCTGACAAGCGAGATCTTTCTGTTCGTCTGCACAGGCAATACCTGTCGCAGCCCGATGGCCGAGGCGTTGTTTCGTCGCCAGTTGTCAGAGCGGTTGAAATGTGCGGACGATGACCTGATGGATCGTGGCTTTGCCGTCTTGTCGGCGGGCTTGTCCGCTCGCCCCGGCGGGCCTGCCAGCGGAGAGTCGATCGCCACATTGGCTGATGATGGAATCGACTTGAGGTCGCACGAGAGCCAGCCGGTCACCAGTCGCCTCCTTCAACAGGCCGATCACATCATCACCATGACGCGCGGGCATCAGCAGGCGATCTTGGGTGAACATCCCGAACTTTCCGCCCGCGTTCGTCTACTGTCTCCCGAGCGAGACGATGTTTCTGATCCTTATGGCGGCGGGCCGCGCGAGTACCAAGACTGCAAGCAAGAGATCGAACGCCATGTACGACGACTGATCGAACAGATTCCGCTGAGTCGCTAAGAGTTATGCCATATCTGCCGAGCAACCCGCTCCTTGAACAATCGAACCCCACCGGGCTTGGGGACTTGCGGTTAAACGATCGAATCGCGATTAAACCGACAGTCCTCAAGCCCGGTGGGGGCGAGAATTGGACGAAGCGACGAGTCATCCCACTCCAACCTCAAACGAGAACCCATGAAAATTGCCGTCGCGAGTGACCACCGGGGCTTCAGCGTCAAAGACAAGATTCTGTCTCAGGTGCAGCAGCTTCAACATGAAGCAGAAGACTTCGGTCCAGACTCGGCTGACATCTGCGACTATCCCGATTTCGGAGCCAAAGCCGCGAAGGCGGTCTCTGAAGGGCTGGTGGATCGCGCCATCCTGATCTGCGGTTCGGGTATTGGCATGTGCATCGTCGCCAACAAATTCAAAGGGGTTCGCGCGGCGCTGTGCCACGATGATCTCACGGCTGAAATGAGCCGGATGCACAACGACGCAAACGTCCTCTGCTTATCAGCCGACTTGCTCGGAGACCGCATCACGTCACGGATGGTCGAACTGTGGCTCTCGACGCCGTTTCAGGGAGGCCGGCACGCACGCCGCATTGGCAAGATTTCCGAATACGAACAACAAGCTGCGGGGCTTCCGATCGACCCCGCGCCGCCGTGTTAGCGGCCGGTTGAAAAACGTAGAGTCGGCGGCTCGCCTGCTTGTTTTTCTAGTTGATAAACACCGGCGAGCCACCTGTGCGACGACTTTTTCGACAGGCTGTTAGTGGCCCGCTGAAGAACCCGAAGCACGGGCTACCCGTCTACTCCGCGTCTTTCTCACTGTCCGCACGTCATCAATTGCCTCAATCCTGATCCCGGAGTTCCCCGCCATGACCGCCGAAAACTTGAAGTACACCAAGACGCACGAGTGGGTTGCTGTGGAGGGCGACACAGCCACGATCGGCATCTCGGAGTTTGCCGTTCACTTGCTCAGCGACCTTACCTATGCGGACTTGCCCGTCGTCGGCAAGAAGATCACGCAAGGCCAGCCGTTTGGTGAAGTCGAGAGCGTGAAAGCGGTCAGCGACTTGTACGCGCCCGTCAGCGGTGAGGTCATCGCACGGAATGACACGCTGCCCGATCATCTCGAACTGCTGACCAAGGATCCGTTCGGCGCGGGCTGGATGATCAAGGTCCGCGTCGCCGATGCGACGGAGTTGTCGAAATTGCTCGACCACGCCGCGTATCAAGCTCACTGCGAAACAGAGAAGCATTGAGTCGCTCACGATCAGGAAACAGGTGGTTCAAAGTTCGTTTTTCGTCATCGAAAAATAATCTTGAACCACCTGTCCCCGGCTGTTCTTGACCTCTGACTTCTGTCTTCCTTCCTAAGGCATCCTGTGTCCTACCTCTTCACGACATCCGACGAACAGCAGCAGATGCTCGGCCGAATCGGGGTCGATTCGCTGGCGACGTTGCTCGATCAGATTCCTACTCAGTTGCAACTCGATCGACCGTTGCGGATGCCTCCCGCGTTGACCGAGTTGGAATTAGAGCGGCATCTGCGCGAGTTGGCCTCGCGCAATGTGGGGGCGGCATCGCGCGTCTGCTTCATGGGGGGCGGGGCCTATGATCACTACATCCCGAGCGTCGTTGATGAAGTGACGGGACGCGGCGAGTTCTACACCGCCTACACGCCGTATCAGGCCGAGGCGAGTCAGGGAACGCTGCAAGCCTTCTTTGAATTCCAGTCGCTGATCGCCGAGTTGAGCGGTCTCGATATCGCCAACGCGAGTCTCTACGACGGAGGGAGTGGAGTCGCCGAGGCGGTGCTCATGGCGATGCGTTGCACCGGACGAACGGGCCGCGTGGTCGTGGCCGGTTCCGTGAATCCCGAAGCCGTGCAGAGCGTGACGACTTATCTGGCCGATCAACCGACGGAAGTTCTCGTGCTGCCGACTCGTCATGGCAAGGTTGGCGTTGCGGAGTTGGAGTCTTACATCGACGAGACAACCGCGTGCATTGTCATTCAGCACCCGAACTTCTTCGGCGAGCTGGAGGATGTCGAGCAAATCGCCGCTGTCGCACATCAACAGGGCGCGCTGTTGATCCACTCCTTTGACCCCATCAGCGTGGGGCTGCTCAAACGACCGGGTGAACTCGGCGCAGACATCGCGGTCGCAGAAGGCCAAGCGTTGGGAGTGCCACTCCAGTTCGGCGGGCCATACCTCGGCATCCTTGCCTGCAAGAAAGAACTCGTTCGCAAGATGCCGGGCCGATTGATTGGTCAGACGGTCGATCGCAACGGCCAACGCTGCTTCTTCCTCAACCTGCAAGCGCGCGAACAACACATCCGCCGCGCGGGAGCGATGAGCAACATCTGCACGAATCAGGGCCTGCTGGCTCTGCGCGCGACGGTCTATCTGTCGCTGCTCGGTCCGCAAGGTTTGAAAGAAGTTGCCGAACTGAGCTGCCGCAAAGCCCACTATGCCGCCGACCGACTGAAGCAGATCGAAGGCTGCGAACTCCTCTTCACCGGCCCGTTCTTCAAGGAGTTCGTGTTGAAGTACGAACACGGTGCTGACTCGGCCATTCGCAAAGCGGCCGCCGCCGGAGTCGATATCGGTCCAATGCTCAGCCGCTTCCCGAACCTCAACTGGCTCCCGCAGGAAGTTCGGGACCAATGCCTGCTCGTCGCCGTGACAGAATCGCGGACGAAGGACGAGATTGATCGACTTGTCACAGCGCTGGCGTAGGACGGACGCCTGATACTCCACTTTCATTCGTGCGGACCTAGGGGGCCGCACTACAAACTTTGGCCTCCCCCCATGCGAAATCGACAAGCCACGCAACTCCTTTCTGAATTGTCTCACGCC
Source organism: Schlesneria paludicola DSM 18645 (assembly GCA_945862235.1). GTDB lineage: Bacteria > Planctomycetota > Planctomycetia > Planctomycetales > Planctomycetaceae > Schlesneria > Schlesneria paludicola_A. The sequence goes on along the minus strand of CAMAYU010000192.1, from coordinate 1,966 downwards.
GGACGGCGGGGGGCCGAGCTGCCGCCGTCTGATGTGCCCGAGTGGCCGCTCGAAGATTTGTTGCCTTCCGAGGCAATGGCCGCTGCGCCGCCGAGGTTGCCCGAGTTAGCTGAGCCGGACGTGGTGCGGCATTTCGTCAATCTTTCGACCCTCAACATGTCGGTCGATACGCACTTCTATCCGCTTGGAAGTTGCACGATGAAGTACAACCCGAAGCGGCACGAGCGGCTGTCGCGGTTGCCGGGCATCGTCGATGTGCATCCGCATCAAACCGCGGGCAACATTCAGGGACTCCTCGAACTCTTGTACGAGATGCAGGAGATGCTGGCCGAAATCTCGGGACTGCCTGCGGTCTCGCTGCAACCGGCGGCTGGTGCTCACGGCGAGCTGACCGCTCTGTTTGTGGCGGCGGCTTACTTCCGGGACAAGGGCGAGTCGCGGACGAAGGTCATCTTCCCGGCAAGTGCTCACGGGACGAATCCCGCCAGTGCGGCGATGGCCGGGTTTGACTGCGTCGAACTGAAGGGACGCAGTGACGGGTTCGTCGATATCGAGGAACTGAAACAGCACCTGGATGACAAGACCGCCGTCTTCATGGTCACCAATCCGAACACGCTTGGACTGTTCGAGCGGGAGATCGCCGAGATCGCGAAGGTGGTGCATGATGTCGGTGGGCTGGTCTACATCGACGGCGCAAACATGAACGCCATCATGGGGATCACGCGGCCGGGCGACTTCGGTGGTGACATGATGCACTACAACGTCCACAAGACTTTCACCGGCCCTCACGGCGCGGGCGGTCCCGGTTCGGGGCCGATCTGTGTTCGCGATTTTCTGGCGGACTACCTCCCGGCTCCGATCGTCCGTCAACGCGACACCGGTTCCGATGAGAAGCGGTTCGAGTTGGCCACGCCCTCAAAAACGATTGGTCGCGTCCGCTCGTTCTTCGGCAACGTCGGCATCCTTGTGCGTGGCTACTGCTATCTGAGAACGCTCGGAGCGGCTGGCGTTCGTGAAGCGGCGGAGCAGGCGATCCTCAACGCGAACTATCTCAAGGCGCTGCTCGCCGACGTGTTGCCGTCCGCGCACGGAGAACACTGTCTGCACGAGTTCGTCGCATCCGCCGATGGACTCGCGAAGGAACGCGGCATCACGGCGATGGACATCGCCAAACGACTGCTCGATTACGGCTTCCATCCACCGACGGTTTATTTTCCGCTCGTGGTCCCGCACGCGATGATGTTCGAGCCGACCGAGACCGAATCGAAAGCGACGCTCGACGCCTTCTCGGACGCCATTCACAAGATCGTGACCGAGGACGCCGACCTCTTGCACACGGCTCCGCATTCGACTCCGGTCAGCCGCCCGGAAGAAGTGAACGCGACCCGCAAACCGGTTCTGACGTGGGCCGCCTGCAACAAAGAGTAAGTTCTCGTCGAACGTCCCGTCGTGATACCACGAGGGCCACGGAAAGATGCAAGACGATGGCCTCACCCATTCCCCATCTCGATCAGTCCGCGCGAGCCAACTGCGTACTGGGAATCGACCCCGGACTGAATCGAACTGGGTACGCGATTCTCGAACGGTCGAGTCGCGGGCCGGTGTTGCGCGAGGGAGGCGTGATTCAATCGACGAAAACGTTGTCGCTGGCGGAGCGTGTGCTGGAACTCGGCCGGGGCGTGCGCGAAGTGATCGCCGAGTTTCACCCCGAAGTGCTGGCCATCGAACAGGTCTTCTCGACCGTGCAGTTTCCCAAGACGGCGATTCTGATGGCTCACGCGCGCGGGGCCATCTTGTTCGTGGCAGCCGAGGCTGGATTGCCGGTCGTCGATTATGCCCCGCGCGAAGTGAAGCGGCTGTTGACGGGCAGCGGCAAGGCGTCGAAGGAGCAAGTCCAGCACGCCATTCGCCACGAACTGGGACTCGACAACATCCTCGAACCGAACGATGTAGCCGATGCGTTCGC
>CAMAYU010000191.1 GCA_945862235.1 Schlesneria paludicola DSM 18645 | reverse complement strand
ACATCCGCTGTCGTCACGTCACTCACCCCACCGCTCTGCGGGAACTCCAGCGTGGATCGCCTCATCGTCACCGGCTCGAACCACGGCAGCAGTTCGTCGGGGATGAACCGCGTTCGCTGCGAGTACGAATGCTGGTCGCTCTTGCGGTGATTGTGGACGTAGTAGCGATGCGGAGGCAGGACGTGGAGGTGGCACTTCGCCCGCGTGAGGGCGACGTAGAACAGTCGCCGCAGTTTCTCCGCGGATTTGTTTAACTCGCTTATCTGCTCATTCCACTGCGGCATTTTTGAAATGCCCGCTAGTAGCGGCAACCAAGTTAGTCTTGCCGAGCAGCAATGCCTGCGAGGGGAAAATGAATCCAGCATGAGGCGACTTCGTTGCCGGCTCGGATCAGCATCTCACGGTATGCCTGTAGCTGCGCTGAAAACGTGGCGGCTTTGACCGCACAATGTTCTCGCCGGATCGGCGCACTCTTGTGGTCGATGACAACAAGTTGGCCGCTAGGGAGCTCAAGCAGCAGATCGATGGCACCGTTCCAATGACCGCCGTCAGCGCGGGACACGGTCGCCGGAACTTCAGTGAACCAGCGGGCACTGGGGAACTCTGCATCGACCCACACACAGAATCGATCTCCTGACGACACCATGACGGAGGGTGCCAATAGCCCGGACACAGAAAACGAAGACAGACAGCGGGCGGCTACCGCTTCCTTTTGCACATTATCGAAAGCGAGCATGGAGGGGAGGGCCGCGAAGTACGCGTGAACCGCGTTGCCGATGGAGCTGTAATCTTCCTGCTTTGCACCCGTGGGGAAATGTGCCGATCCGGTGAGTTCCTGGATTTTGAACGAATCGGCTTCCGCAGATGCGGAAAGTTGGCTTGGTTGATGAAATCGAGATCGCATTGGTTGAGTAGCAGACACCTTCGGAAGAGCAATCCAACGTTCGGTGGTTGCAGGTGGGCACCGGCACTCAGGAACCATGTCGGCACTCAACGATCTGATCACAAGAGTCGTGTCGATGTCGGTGATCGAGTGCTCACCCTCTCCCTGAGATGCGTCGAGGAGCGAATCGACTGCGGCGACGCGGCGTAGCCAGTCATATTTTTTTCCTATGCGGTGCGCGAAGATCAGCTTGTCCTTCGCCCGTGTACACCCGACGTAGAGTAGTCGAAGGCTTTCCTTCACTGCCCGATTGCCTCGTTCGATCCCCTCTGGCGACAGCAACGCGTCGTCTTCAAGCCCGCTGCCCGTGGTGCGGCCTGCATACTCTCCGTCGGTATACCCAAATGGCCACGTCCACGCCTGAAGCGTGCGGCCGTCGAGCGGATCGCCCTCACCTGAATTGCCGCCGGTCACCACGGGCAGCCACATGCTTGCGTCGCGCTCGGCGTGCAGTCCGCTCAGGACAACCACCGGCCATTCAAGGCCCTTTGCGGCGTGGTAGGTCATGAGCGTTACGGCGTCATGGCCCAGAGGAGGGTGTCGGACATCGGAGTCGCTGTCGAGCAGATTCTCGAAATACAGGATCAGGCCGGTGATCGTGGTGGCCGCACCCGTTTTCAAGGCGGTCTCTTCATATTCATTCGTGTGAATCAGCAATGAATCTAGGTTAGCGCAGCGTCGCGCGGGATCACCCCATCGTTGGGCCAGGGTCGGAAGACTAAGGGCTTCGATCAGTTGTTGGACAACCAACATTGGGGAGAGCGTACGCCGATCGATGCGTTCAATGGCGACCAACCGGGCATCTCCTTCCCACGGCATCCACGCTCGACCAGAGTCGGGGTCGCCGCGTTCAACGGCCTGCTCTGCGGCACGGAGCGACACCAACCGCGCTACGAGCCATTCCGGAGTGTCGGCTTGGGGATCACCGAGAACGTGGATAATCGTTGCTGCCGCCAGCGAGTCGCTGCGGTCAGCGACCAAGCGCAATCCGGCCATCACGAGAACGCCTTCCCGCGTCGAGAGCAATCCGGGACTGCCGAGTAGATAGGGAATGCCGACGGCTTCGAGTGCTTTCGCCAACTCAATGAGTAGCCTGTTCGTACGTTCCAAGACCGCGATGTGGCCGCACGGAATTCCCTCGGCTCGCAGCCTCGAAATACCACACGCGAGAGCAAGTGCGTCTTGCTGTTGATTTTTGGCATTCAGCAGCCAACGCTCAACACCACGCGAGAGAGGAGCCTTTTGAGGTTGTTGAACTGCCGTGTCTCCGAAAATGGGCGAGAACAGGTGGCCGACAAGCTGTACCAGTCCTCTTTGGCTGCGGTGATTGTTCGGCAAATCTGTCCGGGAGGCATCTGTCGCGTTCGTCCAGACTTCGTTGATCAGTTCGGGGTCCGTATCTCGAAACCCATAGATGGCTTGCTTGGGGTCTCCGACCCAGCGACTACGGGGGGCGATCCGACGAAGTCGCTGAAAGATCGCGAGCTGGAGTGGATTCGTATCCTGAAACTCATCTACGAGAATCAGATCGAAGTCCTGCGACAGACTCGCCGAGAGAACGTCATTCTCCAGCAGTTCGAGAAAGAGGACTTCCAGATCGGTGAAGTCGATCAGTCCGCGTTCCGACTTGTACGATTGGAAGTGTTCGCCAAGGCGGATCGTTTCCGTGGCGAGAAGTTCTGAAAAATCACAGATGTCAGCATGCAATTGTGGGTCTTGAGAAACTTGGGTGGCATGGTTTCTCAGTGGATCGAGCATCGCATTCGCGCCCGACTTCACGCCCGCCTTCAGCCGTGCGGCCTGAAGGTAACTGTTCCACGCCGGGTTCGATTTTGACCGGAGGCGTCGAAGGTTCTGTCGGGCGTCTTCGGTGACTTTGCTTGTATCGTTCGGAATCGTATCGAAAGCTGCCAGAGCCTGTTCCACAAGCTGGATCAAAAACGAACCCGAACTGGATGTGGCCGCCACGCCTTGTGGTGCCAGCAATGCACAGACGCGGCCTGCGCTGTTCGCCATGTCGCTCCGAAAGCGGCCGTCGTCGATTCGGTTTCCGCGTTTTGCGGCAAGCAGAGCCAAGATCCGATCTTGTAGGTCAGTGGCGGCCAAACGCTCCGCCTTCACATTGAGCTCCCGCCACGATTCGACCGGCATCGCCCCCAGCAACTCGTTCAGCGCACGCATCCCCGCAGTCTCGGTGATCACTTCGAGTCGCGGAGACAGCCCGAGTTCAATCGAATAGCGGCTTAAGAGCTGGTGGGCAACGCTGTGAACGGTACCAATAGCTGCCAACTCCAGCCGATCCGCGCGCTTGTGGGCGGCGGCAGAATCACCGCTCGCGCTATTCAAGAGCTGTGCCTGAATTCGCCCTTTCAGTTCTGCGGCGGCTTTCTTGGTGAACGTCGTGGCAAGAATACGAGAAGGGTCCAAACCTGCGATGACCGCGTCCGACACCGTTTTGCAAAGATCAGTGGTCTTTCCCGAGCCTGCGCCGGCGCGAACAATTTCGAGAATCGACATCAGAGGGTTTCCTGTAGGCCGCAGAGACGGGAGTAGTCACAATAACGGCAGACCGTCTGCGACTCGTCATTCTTGAGATCCGTGTCCAATACGATGCTCGCACCGTTTGGCCACTGCGAAGACGATTGAAGTGGCCTTACCGGAATGGGATCACCGGAGGTCAGCCAGCCATCTGCTGAATCAATCGCCTTGGAGAACTCCTCCCACACAGAACGACTAGACGGTGCCGCGATTTCGGAACTGCTGGCACCGATCATCGGGCTTCCGGACGGCGTCAGGAGTTGGGCGTCAGAGAGGACTAAATAGGCCACCGCAGGAAATACACCTGCATCGGATGATCGACTGTACGCATAGGTGGCAAGCTGCACGGCTTTTCCATCACGGATCATCTCGCGGTACTTGTTCCGTCCCGCATATTTGAAATCGACAATCACTTCGCTTCCGTCGTCGCGTGCGGCGACACAATCGATTGATCCGTTCAGTGTTTTGCCGAAGGCGTCTTTTGAAACTTCGACTTCAACTCCGACAATGTGATATCCACCCGCCGATAAAGCCTCGACGAGGACACGCGTTGCATTCAATAACTCGTCTCGAAGTTTCTGCCGCTCGATCAACCGACCTGCCTGCGCCAGAGGGGCCGCGTCGAGGGGCAATCGTTCTTCAAATATCTGCCGAACCCGCTCAACGGCAGCAGCGGCGGACGGTAGGGGGCCACCCGAACCGAAAACGCGTTCCAAGACACTGTGACAGAACGTCCCCTTCAACTGATGTGTACTTGGCAGATCGGCGACAGGACTCGGCCGCAATTTCGCCTGATAGTTCAACACCCACTTCAGTGGACACGCTAAACGGTCTTGCAATTCCGTCGCAGATGCCGTTGTGCGGTCACAAAGATGTCCCGGTGGCACCGTCCATGTTAGACGCTCCTTCTGGGGTGGTTGAATACTCTGTTCATTGAGAGTGAAACGGGCTGGCGCAAGTGCTTGACCGTCGTTGGCTGCAATCAGATCCTCAAGTGCCGATGGGCTGTCGCAGCCTTCGAGTAACGTCCGGATGGCCAGCCATAGCGGGTGCCAGCGCTGTTCCCGATCTTTCGGAACAAGCACCGCCAGAAAAAACTCTTGCACCGACGAGAAGCCTCGCTCCTCGGCAGACCGGAGGGCCGAAAGTTGACGGCTGCCGTCGTCGAGATCGAGTCCGGCTGCTCGCAATTGTGAAAGCTGGCTCGCGGTCCATCGGCAACTCGGCGTATCGGTCGTCCCGAGACCCAGCCAAATCAGACGCTTGCACGGGCCAACGATTTCGGCGAGCGACCGGACACGCCGGGGACCACCATCGGCCTCAATACATGGCGTGGTTTCAATACCGATGGACATAGCCTCGTCCAGAAGTCGCGCAAGCTGCGATTCTGACACTTCCTTGCCCTGACTCTGAACGAGCTTGCCAAGCAACGACGCTTGCCCCGCCGCAATCCGCAATGCGTGGGCTAGGCCGGCAGGCGACGACGGATCATCATCGAGCCTCAGCGCTCGACCTGCGGCCCATTGAGCAACAAGACGACAGCGATTGCCAATCATTATCGATGGAATGGTGCTGCCGCGTGCGACCCGTTGACACAGTAACCATGTCTCCATGCGTTCCCGGATCTTGCCTTCGGGGTCGTTGGTCTTGCTGCACAACTCATTGACCGCCTCGTCCCACTTGCTGCTTCCGAGACCTGGCTCTTGGGCTAGTGAGCTCGCGAGTCGCGCGGCGACATGATGCGAAAGCGGTTTGACTGGCAGAGTCAGAAACCCCAACAGCGTCTGCGCATCGACCGGGCTCCAGCACAGCGACAGGCTGAGTGGGAGCACTTGCAGTACGGGGTGTGCTCTGGAGAGAGTGGAAGCTCCTGTTGTTGGCAACCCGACGCGTTGCAGACATGCGTCGAGGCGGATCGCAACATTGTCATCCTCGCAGTAAATGACCGTGTCCGCGAGTTTATCTACTGCGGCCGCCAACGATGCGGCGACAAACTCACAGGCCGCCGTTTCGCTTCGGGTTGCAACGAAGCGGAAGGTTTTATCCTGCACGATATTTGACGAAGCCATTCCTCGGATGACCGTTTGCGCCGAGTGCAGGGCCGTGCCCTCCAACGCTCGCGGGCGATGTTTCACTGCCACAGCGGTTGTCAGCTTGGCCAGAACCGCACGCCAAAGGATGGGCCAGACATCGGGAGTATCAGAGAGAATGCAACGATGAGCCGGTAGTGTTTGCCCCTGTTCAAGGGCGGACAGCACTCGTCGTAGTCTTCCGGCCTCACCGGGAAACAAGAATGATTGACCTTGGGTAGCACGCGATAAGTCTCGTACCAACTGAGGGAGTGAATCTCGATCAGCTTCGTCCCACCCCGCCAGGAGCAATTCGTCGTGACGAGACAGAAGTTCCGACGCGGTGGCCCAGCGATCGGTTTTCATGCTGGCGCTGAACAATGCGTCCGAAACCGCATCCAGCGCATTCGCATACTCGGTCACACGATTCGATTTGTGCGTACCGGGACACGCCAAACCGAGTTGAGTCTCCATCCACCCGAGTAGTGTTTCCGGGCCGCCACAAAATTCATTGACACTCGGAACGTCGGTTCTGGGGCTTGGTATCTCGCGCGTCAGCCGAATGTGAAGAGTTGATTCTGGAAACATCAGTGGAGCATTCAGTGAAAAGGAGCCTCTAAAATCCTACTGCCATGGATCGGTCAAGTTGCGTTTGATGCGGTCGGCCGGTGTGGGGCCGATTGGGACGAGGGACGTAGATTTCGGGGAGACTTTCTGGTTGGCAGACGGCACGGATACCTATTCGCGAAGTCCTTGCCCAGCAACCCAAGGCGAAATGCCTGCGGTGCCTCAAACTGGCAACGAGTTTGTCGCCCCGGAAGTTTGTGGCGGGACTTGGGGATACTCCGATTTCCTTGCCGCCATCACCGACTCGAAACATCAACCGCACATTGACATGATGGAATCGCCGAGCCTCTCAATCTTGAAGCCTGCGATGCGAAGAAGACGGCACAATAGCTGAGCAAGGTGAAGTGATGCCTACGAAAAAACAGATCGACGCGATCCTTCCGTACCTTGCGATTTTCACCGTTGATGGCTTTTCGACTGGCATTTTGCACGGTCCTCCCGGTGAGTTCCCATGGTTCGCTTACAGCAAGCCGGTACTGCAGTTTCAGCAAACTCTTTACGACAATGGATGGGTCACACCGTCGTTCAATTGGCCGAAATGGCAGGAAACGGCGAAGGAGTATGTGAAGTCGCCAGAAAGAATTGACGCAGCCGACATCAAGACGATCCGGAAATTGTTGACAACCCATGTTCGTAAGGAACGGTTTCGCGAGGGGCATCTTGCGGAGATGTTCGAGAGCGGGCACATCGTGGCACTGTTAAAGCGATTACAGGAATTGCGGATCACGATGGGCCAGAGAATCCAGAAGGATTCTGACATCGCCATCGAATCTCTCCGAAACATTGGCTCGAAGAGCGCCAAATGGCTTCGAGAAGCCGGGGTCCACACCATCGCTGACCTTGAACGACAGGGACCGGTCGCGGTCTACCGGCTCGTTAAGCAATGCCAACCGAAAGCCAGTTTGAAACTGTTGTGGGCGATGACGGCGGGTCTAAAGGGCAAGGACCGGCGGAAACTCAGTGGGGCGATGAAGAAGCGGCTTCGCAAGGAAGTGGAATGAGCGACAGCACATTCGACGGGCTTCGTCCTCAGGGCAACGCAGCCCCCCTTCTGGCGCTGGCCGAGCGATTCGCCGTGAGGAGTTACTGAAGTCGATGGCCAAGAAGAAAGCAGTTGCAACGAACGCAAAGAGATCCTCGGGGCCATCCCCCGAGAAGAAAGTTCGACCGGATCGAGACCGTCGGGTTCGTCAGGCGGATCGACTGGCCCGCGTACTGCGAGTTCTGGAGCTGATTCAGAGCCGTGGACGCTGGACCACGAAGGCCATCGCGGACGAAATCGAATGCTCGGAACGAACGGTCTATCGTGACCTGGACGTTCTGAAGTTTGCGGGGATTCCCTACTACCGGGAGGGAGACCAGCAGTTCGTCCGAGTCAGATCCGACTTTCGCTTCCCCGTCATGACACTCACGGATGACGAAGTGTTGGGGCTGTCACTCGCGGCGGCCATCACCAAGGCACCGGGACTGGATGTCACGGCGGGAGCGGTCCCGGCAACTCGGAAGCTGGCGGCGGTCTCGAAAGAGAAGACACAGGAACTGATCGACGATGCGATGCGACTGGTGTCCGTTCTGGACCTCAAGCTGGTGGACCACAGTCGCCACCACGAAGCCATCCGAACGATTCAACTGGCCCTCTTGCAGGGAAAGCAGATCAGCGGCCTTTATGAAAGTCCCTACGAACCGACTCCGGTCAGATTGAAACTCCATCCGTATCGGCTCTGCCTGATCAAGAATGCCTGGTATGTCATTGGAACGATGGCAGATGAGAAAGTCCCGAAGACATTTCGTGTGGCCCGATTCAAGACGTTACGAATGCAAACGGAACTCGCCACCGTTCCGGAAGACTTTGATCTGCGGACCTACTTCGGCAACGCCTGGGCCGTCTTTCGTGGTGACCAGTCCTATGACATCGAACTCAAGTTCAAGCCGACTGCTGCCAAGGTCGTGACCGAGACCATCTGGCACCATACTCAGAAGGCGAGCACTCACAAGGACGGCAGCCTGACCCTTAGCTTTCAGGTCGATGGCCTGAACGAAATCCTGAATTGGATTCTGTCCTGGGCTGGCCAGGTTCGGGTGCAGAAACCCGACGAGTTGAAAGCCATGTTCGTTCAAGCATTGGAAGACGCGATCCAAATGCAGGCGATGGCTGACCACGTCTGACCCATCTCTGTCAGGTTCTTCGGGTATCAGGTGGAACGAAGCTGGGCACGTACTTGGTCTCATGCGAGATCACTCCCAGGCTCTCATTTCACTGAGACGGAGGAAGAACCGTGACGACGAGTTGCCGCTGGAGTTTGCTGGCTGTACTGCTGATGTTCGGGTGTTCGGTCAAAACCGAGGGGACCGAATCTGCTGCCCGAAAGTACTTTGATGCCGAATTCAAGAAGTGGATGGCGGGTGAGACAAACACCGTCGCCACCAAACAATCGAAATGGAGGCTGCTCGCTCCCCCAATCAGTCATGACATCCGCAGCATTGTCCCCGGTGAACCCGACCTTCTTGCATGCCAAGACGCGTCAAAAATTCCCGAGGACTGGAAAACATGGCCCGCCTACAAGGTGAACGTTGCCATCGAATGGAAGTCCGAGCAGGGATCGCCGATGACGGACGTGACCAGGTACTTACTGACGTGGAACGTCGCTGAGAAGCGTTGGTACGTGACGGAACAATTCTGAGGCCGAGAACTTGTCCCGATGGTTCTCGCCGAAGACCTCCACGAAAATCATCGGCATTCTGGCGACGTCTGACCCGCCCGTGTCAGTTGCTGCGGGTATCTATAGAAGCCACTGGCATCCCGGAGAGATGCAAGCCCCGCTCAGGGGAGGCGAGTCGGCACAATCCCGTTGGCTGCCTGCCGTGAATCCTCGCGATTCACCAAGCAGACCGGACCAACAACTCAGGGGTGACGACCGACGACAAGCCATGAACAAACCCAAGCTCTCCGGGAGCCGGTACTTTTCTGACACGAGTACAACGATTTGCCACCGCTGGCGATGGAGACGTTCATGCCCCGACGAAAGTCTTGGCCATCAGTCTTGTTTCTCTATGACGAGCAGAAGCTCACACGAATCACACGCATACAAGCTCCTGGCTTTCATGTCGGAATCTGGTGGCACGATGACGAGCGGCTGGTGGCGTTTCTGCAATCGATTTCTGAGATCAAACCCGTCGGACAACTCATCGACTCGGATCTCTCCCACGATTCGGCCTGGGAAACGGCCCGTCACGAACTCTCTTGTCGCGAGGAGTCCGAGTACTTCGACATTCCGCGTGGTCGGATCGTCTGGGACACCGTTCACTGTTCCGGAATTCTGTATCACGGAAACGCCACCCCCGCAGACGTGCTTCAAGAACTGGCCAAGCTGTTTCGACTGCCGAGGTGGGAAGCCCGGCTGGATGAGCACTACCTGACAGGTGAGGCCCTCGAAGCCTTCTATGGCTTGGACTGACTTAAGTCGTCTTTGGTCCCGTGGCTCGTGGCCGGACTCAGAATTCTAAGAGCTTTTGATCGAGGTGATCTCTGAACGTGAAGGACTCGGGATCAACAATGCTCAGGGCAATTCCAAGTGAATCATCTCAAGGGAAACGAACGATTTTCATGCCGCGACGTGAATTCCTGCAAACCGCCATCGGAGCCGTTTCAGTGATGGCGATGCCAAGCCTTTGCCATGCGGCCACGACGATGGCAAAGGAGATTCATCCACCATGGACATCAGAATACGAACGGGGGCTTACAGCCACTCGCGACTTTGATTGGCTCGGGATCCCGAAATCATGGTCCTGCGTTCGCCAAGGGTTTCATCCCTTCTCACCGGAAAGAACCCTGGTTCTGAACTCAACAAAAGTCAACCGGCACCCAATGGTTTCTCATTTGGTTGAACGAACCGGCAGGCACCTAGACGGGTTGAACATAGATTTCCAATATGACCCAGCAACGTTGGCTCATATCGCTTGTTGTGCCGCGTTTCTGACTGAAAGCTACGGAATCCCCAGCCAAGCTGAACGGTGGTGTAAACAGTTTGCCGGCTCCTTCTGTGGCTTCTATGGTCACATGAATGGGCACCATCTCTTCATGCAACAATCCAACTGGCAGGGGCGAGACGAGTCAGTCAGCACAACCAACGACTTGGTCGATTGGTGGTTGTTCCTAATTCCTGATGGACTGGAAACGTATAGTCTTGCGGACAAACGGCTCCATGTGTTGATTACCCCTGTGTACTCTCATCACAACTGTTTTACGGAACTATTCCAAATCTTCTGCCCCATGGCCTATGCAGTGGGATCTGACGGTTGTCTACCAGACGTTGCCGAAGAAGATCATCTCAGCCTATCAAGAATGGACCAGAGATCGGCATGCCACTTTTTGAACCAACGTGTTGCTGGCGTTTTTACTGACACCAGTCAGAGATGGGCAGGCCTTCTCCGTGTGCGGCGAGAAATGTTCTCAAACTGAAGGATCTTCAATCACGATGAACGAGCGACGAGAATTTCTCCAGACCGCGATCGGAACCGTTTCAGCGATGGCAATACCGGCTCTGCATCGGGCGTCGGCAAACGTGATCGCGGAGCAATGGAACCCTCATCATCATGGCTGGCACCATGCAACAATTCTGGAAGCATGAATTCCCAAAGACCACGGAGAACGTCGGGGAGAGGATCAACCTGACGTTCAGGAAGATCGGGAAGGTATGACCACCATGTCGCAACCACCGGCATTTGCAGTCCTGTTGGTACTCATGGGCATCAGCAACGTCGTCACCATTGGGGACGACAAGCTTCAAGATCACGACGAAGCGGGACACCGAAAAGGTGGAGGTCAAATTCGAGAAGGACCAGACGGTGTTCTCAATCCACAGTCCGTTGGGGATCAGCCAAGCGGTCATCGAACGGACACAAGAGAAATGGTCGGAGGCCGTGGTGCTGCGTTTGCACTTGAAAGGTCTGGAGAGCTTCCGAGCATCGAACGGCAAAGTCACGCTCGATGCAGCGGTGTCGAGTTCCGACGACAATCAGCGGGTGCGGTTGTGGAAGGACGGCAAGGAGGACTCGCCGTTGGACTCCAAGAGTCCGCACTGGATGGCGATTCGCATGGTCGGCAGCGATGGTAAACCAGCCGAGGAGATTCCACTCAAGGACGGCTTCTTCGAGATGCAGTTGCCGAAGGTGTTCTTCGAGGACAATCCGAAGTCGATCACGGTCAATTGGATCGACTTTTGCCGGATTTGAGCGGAAGTGAGCGACTGTTGGCCACAATCATTACACCGCCCAAATACATTCCAACGTAACTGGAGCATCATTTCCGAAAGCGTCGGGGTTCATACGAAGACAAAGCACGTTACCAACAACAGCAGCAGACGAAGGGTAGTCCTGTTTCAACAGTTGCTTAAACTGTTCCGTCAAGACGTCGATTCGTTTCAGCAATCCAAGGCGATCTGCTTGCATCGAAGCGATCAGCTTTGTCAGCCTTGCACGGTTTTCCTCCCGCTTCTTTACCTTGGCTTGTAATTCAGCAACTTGTGCTTGGGCAGGACTGACTACGGCGACAGACGGAGGATTGTCTGGTGCAGGTTGTGGTGCTGGAGCCTTCGAGCAGGACGAAATCAAAACCAGAAACGAGAGTACGCTGATTGATCGTACTCCCTGTGAAAAGCGATGCGTTGTCGGCTGTGTCGTCATGCAAAACTCAAAGCGTAAACTACAATGCTGAAACACACCGCAGCATTCAGGGTAATCTTTCCAAGGTGATGTCTTTGGTTCATCCGACTAATGCGTGCTGAGTGTGATGTATGGCGAGTAGTTTGAGTTTGAAGAAGGGGAGATCACGATAGCCGTAGGCTTGTCGTTGGAGGAGTTTGATTTTGTTGTTGGTTCCCTCCAAGGGTCCGGTCGAGATGGGGTGGTCGTACCAGTTGAGGATTCCTTCGCGGTGGGTTTGCAG
>CAMAYU010000190.1 GCA_945862235.1 Schlesneria paludicola DSM 18645 | reverse complement strand
CGACCTCCCGCGCCGGGACGACCGCCGCCAGCTCCACCGGGACCGCCGAAGCCGCGTGGCTGAAGTTGAGCGATGTCGAATTCCTTGCCCTTCAGTTCCTTGAGCTTGGCCTGTTGATCCTTGGTCAACACGTCGCTGAGCTTGCCGTCACGAGCCTTGCCCATTTCTTCCATCTTGGTCCGCATTGCAGCGAAGTCAGGCCGCTCGCCACCGCCGCCACCGGGCTGAAATGCTTCGCGCGACTTGGTGACGAAGTCCTTGTTGATCTCGGCGATCTTGTCGGTCTGTTCCTTTTTGAGTTCCAGCGCTTTGACAACATCGGCGTCGGTGTAAGCCTGGTCGCGCATCGCTTGGACATGGATCTCTTTCAGTCGCTTGAACTGCTCGGCAGTCAGGGCATCCTTCAGTTCGGGCGTGAACTTGGCGCTGAGCGCTGCACGCTGAGCGGCGAACTTTTCCATGACCTTGGCCCGTTCTTCTTCGGACATCTCTTGGAAGTTGCCGAACGCGTTGCCGCCCGCTTCACGTTGTTTGCGGCCTTCGTCTGTGTAGGCGTCATTGATCTCCTTGATGGCATCCTTGATGACATCATTCACCCCGAGATCCTTTTGGATCGCTTCGTTGGAAGCGAGCGCGATCAAGCTGGTGCCGCCGCCTCGGCCACCGAACCCACCGCCCGGTCCGCCCGGTCCACCACGCCCGCGACCGCCCTGTCCACCGGGAGCTTGAGCATGGGCCGCACCGACGAGCGTGCAGGCCACGAGGCCCGCGATCAGACACTTGTTCCACCAAGTCAATTTCATCGTCCGTCCTTTCAGAAACTCACTGGCTCCGATCGACGCCGAGCCTACATGCTCGGCAGGGGGATTTCGTCGAAGCCCTGAAACCAAATCCACCACTCAGCTTCACGCCGGAGACGCGCGCTGCGGCAATCGCACTTCCATTGTTGTTCCGGTCCCCGGCTCACTGCGCGCCGTCAGCGTGCCGCCGTGAGCCGTCACAATTGTTTGACTGATCGACAGTCCCAGCCCGCTGCTTCCGTCGGCTCGCGAACGGACTTTGTCCACTTGATAGAAGCGGTCGAAAATGTGCGGCAACTCGTCGGGAGCGATCCCGATTCCCGTGTCAGCAACGGAGAGAATCGCGAACCCCGGTTGCTGTCCGTCGCCCGGCTCCGCCTTCACCGTGACCCGCACCGAACCCCCCTCGCGGTTGTAGCGGATCGCGTTCGTCAGCAGGTTGGTGATGACTTGAGCCACGCGCGAGCGATCCGCACGCGCAATGACGCCCGTCAGATCGGACTCGATGACAATGCCTCGCTCCGTCGCGAGTGGTTTCACGAGGTCGATGCACTCCTGCGTGAGCGGCATCAAATCCAGCAACTCGAACTGCCAGCCGTCCGCATCCGAATCGAATCGGGCCAGCGTGAGCAGGCCGTCGATCAACGACTTCATCCGGCGTGCGGCACTGCGACAGGTGTCCAGTGTCGTGCGATATTCCTCCGGGCTGCGCGGACGGGACAGCGCGAGATCGGCGTGCGCCAAGATCACGGCCACCGGCGTGCGGAGTTCATGAGACGCATCGGCGGTGAATCGCGTCTGGCGTTCAAAGGCCGCCTGCAACCGATCGAAGGTGCCGTTCAGGACCGACGCCAACTGCCCCAGTTCGTTGTCTGTTTCTTGCAGGTCGATTCGCTGCGAAAGCCGCTGTGCCGAGATCGACTCAGCCGCCGCCGTCATCGCCGCGATCGGACGAATGGCCCGCGACGAAGTCCACCACCCGCCGACCAGTCCCGCCGCCAGCACGGTCAACCCGGCCACCGCCAGCAACAGTCCGGAACGATGGTGAGCCGCCCGATCCTTCACGGACGACCGGCCAACCAGCACGGTGTTTTCAAAGCTCGACACATGCACGACTTCTCGAAGCACGCCGCGCCCACGCACGACACGCACCGGCAACCGGTCCTCACCGATACGGACACCGGGAAACGGAACGTCAGAAGCAGAAGGAGACTGCTGCAAGACCTGGCCGTCCCGCGCAAAGACCACGAAGTACAACCGCGTGTCTTCATCCCCTTTAAATAGTTCGAGAAAATCTTCCGGCAACCCGAGACTCGGCGTCGGCCATTCGACGGGACCGACCCATTCAAACGGACGAAACCCACGGCCCATGTCTCCCTCGCGCGGGGACGGAAAATCGCGGACGGGCGTTTCGCGTCCCGCACCCGATTCACGCGATCGGCCTGCGTCACGCGGTCCCGGCGGCTCACGCAGGGCAAAGTCGCGAAAGTGAGGTTCGTGTAATGAGGCCTCACGCAAACCGGCCGGAGAAGTTGGGGCACGCTCCACGTTGGCGGGTGCCAGCGCCGAGACCGACTCAGTCTCAGAGTTATCGTGCGAACGCGGGCCTCGCGGTGGACGGTCGTTGCGATCTGCAGACTCTTCGTGCCGTGCGTCGTTGCGACCGGGTGGCCCGTTCTCGGGACGCATGCGATTACGCCCGGGCTGTGGCCACAAACCGGGCGGAGGCCCCGGAAAGAGGCGTCGCACACGGGACGCGATGACTTCCGCCGAACGATCCAGCTCGGCGTCGATCTGCTGCAGCCGGCTCTCCCACGCGAGGGCATAGACCACCAGACCGAACACCGTCAGCACGCTCGTCAGCACGAGGGCGTGCCACGCCTGCAACCGCCAGCGCAGTGAACGAAACGGCCGTCGCACGGAATCGCGACTCACGGTCGCGGGACTCAATGATCGCGTGGACTCATCCATCGGCGGCAAGAACCTCTTCGTGAATCATGTAGCCTTGGCCGCGCCGGGTCTCGATCAAATCGTGACGCAGCTTGCGTCGCAGATTGGAGACGTACACGTCGAGCAGATTCGACAGCGTGTCATCGGTCTCATCGAACAGATGGTCGTAGATGGCCATGCGCGTCACCAACTCGCCACGGTGCAGCGTTAGGAATTCGAGCAGCGCGTACTCCTTGGCCGTGAGCGGCGCGACCGCTCCGTCGAGCGTGACCGTTCGCGTCGTAGTGTTCACCTCAACATTGCCTATCTTGATGATCGGCTGCGGTTGCCCGGCCGCGCGGCGAATTAACGCCTTGACTCGCGCCCCCAACTCGGACAACTCGAACGGCTTGACGAGATAGTCGTCGGCACCGCTGTTCAACCCGCGCACCCGATCTGGAACGGCGTCGCGTGCGGTGAGCATCAGTACGGGAGTTTTCTTCGCACGACGCAGTTCGGTCAGTACCTTCCAACCGTCGAGCTTGGGGAGCATCACATCGAGCAGTACGGCGTCGTAGTTCCAAGCGGTGGCCTTGTAGAGACCCTCTTCGCCATCTTTAGCCGTGTCCACCGAATAACCTTCTTCGCGCAGGAACAAAGCCACAACGTGGTTCACGTCGGGGTCATCCTCAATCACCAGAACTCGCATGGTCGATTCCTTAATCGGTGCGCGTTTCGGCGTGAGGCCCAACGAGCGCGGAGGTGAAACGAAACGTTCAGAAATCGCATTCGTGCTGTGCCGAGAGTCGGCTCCCCAAGCGACCTGCATGATGCGGCTCCTTGATGGGCTAAGCGAGTGAATCAGATGAGTGCAACCACCGCAGAACTGCAGTGGCGGCGGGATCCTATCGGCCCAACCTTAAACGGCTATGAAGGGACTCGGGCCTCGTCGGCTTCCGTGACGCGGCCTCCGTCACGCAGATACCCCACGCGGCCCAAGTTGAGAGATTGGCGAGCCGCTTGCCGTCAGGCTGCGGGTTATTCATCGTCGCAGGAAACTCGTGGCCTGACGACGCACGGTTCGCCTCGAAGATCTCATTCATCGCCGTGCGAGGCATCATCGAGAGACTTCCGGTTGTGGAACAACACGACTAACTTGAATCGGTAGCCGTGCTGGAGGCCCGCGACGACTCAGGCATCCGCCAGCCACGTTCATCTTCAAACTAAGACCGATTGTTCCTCGACTCTCATTAGGAAGTACCGATCTCATGGCCAACACCGTCTGTCGCTGGGGCATTCTTTCGACCGCTGACATCGCCCGAAAGAACTGGCTGGCTATCAAGAACTCGGGCAACGCGACCGTCGTCGCCGTGGCCAGTCGCAACGTTGAGAAGGCTCAGAAATTCATCAATGACTGCCAGGCTCACGCGCCGTTCGAGCAAGCTCCTGCCGCACTCGGCAGCTATGAGGAACTGCTCGCACGAACCGACGTCGACGCGGTCTACATCCCGCTCCCGACCGGACTCCGCAAAGAATGGGTGCTGCGTGCGGCGGCTGCGGGGAAGCATGTGCTCGCCGAGAAGCCGGTCGGAATTTCAGCGGCCGATGTCCGCGAGATGTCCGCCGCTTGTGCCAAGCACAACGTGCAGTTCATGGACGGCGTGATGTTTATGCACAGTCAACGGCTAAACGCCTTGCGAGCCGCGTTGAATGACGGACAAAGCGTCGGCCAACTCCGTCGCATCAGTTCGTCATTCAGCTTTGCGGGGTCCGACGAATTCGTGAAAGGGAACATCCGCGCGAGTGGCGAGCTGGAACCGGCCGGCTGTCTCGGCGATCTCGGCTGGTACAACATCCGCTTCACGTTGTGGGCGATGAACTACCAGATGCCGACCAAAGTCAGCGGCCGCCTCTTGTCCCAAGTTCGTCGCGCCGACAGTGGCTCGCCCGTGCCGACAGAGTTCTCGGGCGAACTGTTCTTCGACGGCGATGTCTCCGCCAGCTTTTACTGTTCGTTTCTGAACGAGAACCAACAGTGGGCGGTCTTGAGTGGCTCGAAGGGCTTCATTCGGGTGCCCGATTTCGTCTGTCCGTTCTTCGGCAGTGAAGTCTCGTTCGACGTGACCAACGCCCGGTTCGCTCCGCGCGGTTGTGACTTCGCGATGGAAGATCACACCCGCCGAGTCTCCGTCCCCGAGTACGGCAACGGTGCCCCGAACGCGCAGGAGACCAACCTCTTCCGCAACTTCTCGCAGCTCGCCCTCTCCGGCAAACCCGACACCGCGTGGGATGACATCACATTGAAGACCCAGCAAGTGATGGACGCCTGCCTCGCCTCGGCCCATCAAGACGGGAAGCTCGTGGAGTTGGGACGGTAACAACCTGTTGAAAGAGGTAGGACGGATGCCTTCGTCCGTCCGAAGCCAACAGGCTGTTGAAAAACAGGTTCACCCGACTCGCTTGTTGCAGGCGTCTTCCGAGTGCTGGCCCACCACCTGGAATTGTCGAGTAATCATGGCGGGCCGGTGCGCCGAAACACCGCAGTTCCCACCCTACAGATTTCTCAGACCTAATAAGGCATTTGCCCTGCGTCGTCATGACGTTCGTTGTGAAGCCGAGAGAACGACAGTTACGATCATCGCCCGTCGTTGCCGTGTGGCACGACCTCGTCCCCTTCTTCTCCTAGGAACGCTCGCCATGTCGCATGCCGGTTGGTCTTGTTCACGCTCTGTTACTCGTCTGTTTGTGTTCGGGACGGTTCTCGCCATCGGCTCGATTGTGATGAGCAAGGAATGGGTGAGCGGCATCATTTGGCCCGAGCCAGCCGTCGTCGATCCCGGTCCGGTCGGCGGGCCTCCCTCCGATGCGATCGTGCTGTTCGACGGCAAGGACTTGTCGCAGTGGCAGGGCGGTGACAAGTGGCTGGTTCAGGACGGCTGCGCGACGGCGCGGGCGGGCGAAATCCACACGAAGGCCCTGTTCGGCGACTGCCAGTTGCACATCGAATGGGCCACTCCCGAAGAGGTCAAAGGGAGCGGACAGGGTCGCGGCAACAGCGGCGTCTTCTTCGGCTCGAAGTATGAGGTTCAGGTGCTCGACTCGTTCGAGAACAAGACGTACTTCGACGGCCAAGCAGGCTCGCTCTACAAGACCAAGCCGCCGCTGGTCAACGCCTGTCGCAAGCCGGGTGAGTGGCAGTCCTACGACATCATCTACTCCGCGCCAAAGTTCAACGAACACGGACAACTCACCAAGCCGGGCTACTTCACCGTGCTGCACAACGGCGTGCTGATCCAGAACCACACCGAACTGCTCGGCGACACCGACTACGAGCAGCCGCCGACCTATCACGCCCACGGCCCCAGTCCGATCCGCCTGCAATTCCACGGCAACCCGGTCCGCTTCCGCAACATCTGGCTGCGAGAACTCTCCGAACCCCAGCCACAGCGCCCCGAGTGAGGAAGCAGGTGTGGCACACCGACTCTGAGTTGACCAATCATTTTTACCCAGCGTGTGGGGGGGAAAGCCCCCCACAGCCAACCAGCCGGGCTTTTCGTTTCACGACCTCAACCAAGCAGTCGGACGATCAGGGGCCATAAGAGTACCAATCGTATTTTAATTTGGACTTTGCACCTGAAACTAAAACTGCCTTCAAACTCAAACAAAAATAGACTCGAGAACAGCGGTTGCCCCACCGATGCAAAATTGATTCGGCGTACCATCCACTCTAAAGAGATGAAGACAAAGCGGCGAAATGTGACTTGAACAACATATCAGATTGACCTTTGGCAACTTTGGCGGGATGGCTGCGGCACAAGTGTCTTTGCGATGCCCCGGCCTGTGGTGTTGATCGAAAACTTCGTGTCCTCACTCAAAGGCTCCATCAACGACCACTCAGCACACTGACCCAAACACCCAAGCCTCTCGCATCATCCTTGCGGAGCGGGAAGGCTACCTTGACGATGGTTCTTATGACTCTCACGTCGAGAGTCTGTCAGACTTTCTGTAGACTGCCGCTGGCAACGTCCTTCGCAAGCATCGGGAGTGATCCGTCATGCAAGCCATTCGAGTGACCCGCACGCTGGATTCCGCCACGATCTACTTGCCGCAGTTGCTTCCGTTAGTTGGACGGCAGGTGGAGATCATCGTGTTGTCGGCAGACGCGGCTGCTCCGAGCGCGTCCGATGTGGACGACTCGATCAATCCGTTGGCAGGCTCGGTCCTGCGCTACGACGATCCGTTTGAACCCGCCGTACCCGCCGACGAGTGGGAGGCGAATCAGTGATCCTGCTCGACACTCATATTTGGGTCTGGCTGGTCAGCGATGCACAGCAACTTCGGCCGAGGCAACGCGAATTGCTCAGCCAGTATGGGGCCGATGGTTTGGGGGTGAGTGTCATCTCTTGCTGGGAAGTTGCCAAGCTGGTGGAGAAGGGGCGTCTCACGTTGCAGCAGCCGGTTGGAGAATGGATCGCGACCGCGCTGACACGACCACACATCACGCTGCTCTCGTTGACGCCTGAGATCGCGGTTGACGCGACTCAACTCCCGACCGGTTTTCATTCCGACCCCGCCGACCAATTGATCGTGGCGACGGCGAGAATCTTGGGCATCCCGCTGCTCACGGCGGACGCCAAGATTCTCAGTTACGCACACGTTTCACTGTTGAAATGACGGCTACTCCAAAGGGCATGGTGGTCTCTCGTGGCGGCTCGTTCCTCGAAATCGCTGGCTGATCCGACGGCGCTCGCCAAGTTTGGCGGGCTTGAGGTCGTCGCCAAGCTGCTCGTCGAGGGCTACATGATCGGGCAGCACAAGTCGCCGTTCAAAGGCTCGTCGGTCGAGTTCGTCGAGCATCGGCAGTACTACCCCGGCGACGAGATCAAGCACATCGACTGGCGGGCCTACGGCAAGACTGGTCACTACTACATCAAGGAATACGAAGAGGAGACCAACCTGCGGTCGTATCTGATCGTCGATTGCTCGGGGAGCATGGCCTATCACGGCGCGACGATCTCCAAGTTCGATTACGCCCGCCAACTGGCGGCGGCTCTGGCGTACCTGCTGTTGGCTCAGCGAGACGCCACCGGGCTGATCACGTTCGACACGAAGATCGCCGACCGCTGGGAGCCGTCGTCGAACCGCGAGTCCTTCCATCAGATCGTCAAGTTGCTCGAAGCGCGTCGGCCGGGGAAGGAGACGTCGATGACGGATGTCTTCACGCAGATGCTCCCCACGTTGAAGCGTCGCAGTTTGATCTTCCTGATCAGCGACTGCTTCGACCGGATCGAGCCGCTCGCCGCAGCATTGAAACTGTTCCGCGCGGCTCGTCACGAAGTGGTCCTCTTCCAAGTGGTCGCACCTGAAGAAGAAGGGTTCTCGTTCCAGCATCCGACGCAGTTCCGCAGTCTGGAGCAGCTCGGGCACCAGGTCCTCGCCGATCCGTACCGGCTGAGGAAGGCGTACCTCGACAAGTACCGCCTGTTCTGCGAAGACCTCGCCCGCCACTGCGGCAACGCGGGTGTCGATTACGTGAAACTGAGGACCGACGAACCGTACAGCAAAGCGTTGGGAGCGTTCCTCGACATGCGTGTGCGGCGCAAAGGACGTGGCTGAGTATGGCTACTTTGGCCTGAGGCAGTGCCTCGCTAGCCCTCTCCCGTAAGTCCGCAGACCAGAGAGAATTCAATCCGCAATGCGCATCGGCAACGTCTCCATCGCTCACCCCATCACCCTCGCGCCGATGGAGGAGCACACGAACTACCCGTTTCGGTTGTTGTGCAAGCAGCTCGGAGCGAGTCTCGTTTGCGGTGAGCGGGTCGATGGGTCCGACGTGGCCAAGCGAGACCGTCGCGCGTTGAAGTTGCTCCACACGACACCGACCGAGAAACCGGCGGTCGGTCAGATCAGCGGCAACGATCCACACGTGATGGCCGAGGCGGCGAAGGTCGTCGCGGAGCAAGGCTTCTCCATCGTCGATCTCAATTTTGAATGCCCCATCCGACGGCTGATCGGTCGCGGAGAAGGAGGCGCGTTGATGGCCGATCCGCCCGCGATCGCGCGGCTCGTCGAAGCGGTCGTCAAAGCCGTGGACATCCCCGTCACGATCAAAATTCGGAGCGGCCCGGATGCCGAACGCGAGACGGCGGTTGAGATCGCGCGACTCGCCGAACAAGCGGGTGCGTCGGCCGTGGACGTTCACGCGCGAAGCGTCGCGCAGAGTTATGTCGGCGGTCCCGACTGGACGGTCGTCGCACGCGTGAAGCAGGCCGTGAAGATTCCGGTTTTGGGCAGCGGTGGCGTGCGCGAGGCGGTCGATGCGATCCGGTTCCTCAAAGAGACCGGTGCCGACGGCGTGGCCATCGGACGCGGATGTCTCGGCAACCCGTGGATCTTTCAACAGGCACGGTCTCTCATTCTCGGAGGAGCCGCCATCGCGCCGCCCAACAACGGCGAACGTGCCCGCGTCCTGTTGCAACTCGTCGAAGGGGAGTTCGACTTCTACGGAAGCCATCTCGCCGCCAAACGACTCCCGCGCGTCGCCTGCTACTTCGCCAAGTTCCTCCCCGACTTCGCCTCGTTCCGCGATGGCGTGCAAGGTGTGAAGACCGTTCACGAATTCAAGCGGCTCGTGCGGGAACACTTTCACTGACGGGCGGTAAGACAAAATGATGGGGCACAGAATGATGAAGACGGGGAGCGAGGGTCATTCTGTTTGTTTTTAACTCAGCCGAGCCGTCATTCATGAGAACAGTGCAAAGTCAGAAGTGAACAGTGCAAAGTGCAAAATTTGAGAAGGACTTCGTTGGGAGACACTTTGCACTGATCACTTCTGACTTTGCACTCACTCCTCCGCTCTCATCATTTTGTGCCCCATCATTCTGTCTTTCGTGTCTCTTGCCTTACTCCTTTGTCGCATCAAGCAGCGTCCGAAGGTGACACGCGACCGATTCGGCCAGTCGGTCCACGTTGTAGCCACCTTCGAGGCAGCTCACGACACGACCGTGGCAGTAGGTCTTGGCGACTTGATGGACGAGCTTTGTCAGTGTCTCGAAGTCTTCCGTTTGTAGGCCGAGCGATCCGATCGGGTCTTCCGCGTGAGCGTCGAAACCCGCGCTGATGAGGATCAACTGCGGCTTGCACTTCGACGCCGCGTCGGTCAGCAGCGACTCGAACTGCGTGAGGTAATCCTTCCTCGATGTGCCGAATGCGACGGGCAGATTGAACTTCGTGGCGAGTCCCTTCCCCGTGCCGGTCTCGTCTTTTTTGCCGGTCCCCGGATAGAACGGGAAGCGATGTGCGGAGAGGAACCACACGTCGTCGCGCTCGTAGAAGATGTCCTGCGTGCCGTTGCCGTGATGCACGTCCCAGTCGATCACGAGGACTCGTTCGAGCTTGTGCTGCTTCACCGCGTGGTCGGCCGCCAATGCGATGTTGTTGAACAGGCAGAAGCCCATCGCATCGTGCGCCAGCGCGTGATGACCGGGTGGGCGAATGAGGCACAGCGCCGTCTTGTCCGGTCCCTTCATCACCGCATCGACCGCTGCGAGACTCGTTCCCGCCGCGCGGCAAGCGACCTCGTAAGACTTCGGTGAGAGAAACGTGTCGGACTCGATCCAGCCACCGCCAGCCTTGGCATAGTCCGCAACGCGACCGACGTACATCACGCCGTGAATCTGTGCCAACTCGTCCACCGTGGCCACGCGCGTCGCAGCAGCTTTACACCGCGCAGTTAATCCCGTGCGAGCCAACTCGGCCGCGATCGCCTTCAATCGCTCGGGCCGCTCACGATGCGTGCCGGTGTCGTGATCGAGGAACCGGTCGTCGGTGTAGAGGTGAGTCATGGTTGGCTCCTCGTGAACTAAAAACAAAGAGGTGAGCCGGGTGCCGTAAGGCCCCGGACTCTTGTTGCCGTGTCCGGGGCCTTACGGTACCCGACTCCCCTCACATGGCATCTTTCGTACTCACCTTCATCAGCCGTGTGAGGCACCGTGTCCCGTGGGAGCCACGTCGTCTAAATTGCCGTGTGCGTTGAAGGCCATGTCGAGCGGTTCGCTGAGCGCGGTCAGGTCGTCCCGTCCGGCGAGTTCCGGAAGATAGGCTTCGCTCACGAGGCATTCGGCGAGTTGCAGCGTGTTGGCGATCTGGATGACGCGCGACTGCGGTGCTTCAACCAGTCCGACCGTGAGTAACGCGGCCGAGACCACTTCGCGGTCGGTCTCGAACGCGATCGGGGTCATCGCGGCGGTGGGATGCAACCCGGTCAGGCAGTTGATTGCGGTGATCTTGCGGTCAATGGAATCGACTGTCCGCTGATTGGTGAACTCGGCCATGCCGATCCCCGTCGCGTTGCCGTGCGTTTCTTCAGTCAGTCCACGCACGAAGATGCGGCGGCAGCGTGCGACATCTTTATCGGTGGCCGCGTGATCGTTGTACTTGCGACCGATGACGTTCGTATCCATTCCCGTGCCGCTCATGTTCTTGCCGATGCGGTCAATGATGAGTAGATCCGTGGAAGCAAACGGCAGACGGGGCAGCCACTGCACGGCCAGTTTGAGCAGTTCTTTCTCTCGTTCGAAGAACCGCGACGGAGCGACCGCTTCGAGCAGTGCGGTCTCGTCGTAAGCGTTCTCCACGATGGCGAGGCCCCCCGCGACGCGGCACTTCTGAATCACTGACGAGGCGACCGCTGTGATGATCTCCATGAAGCTGTAGTCGGCGATGGCTCGATGGTAAATCTTGGCTCCCTCATGTTTGCCGAGTCCGATCAGCATCATCTTGTGCAGGCCCGACTCGATGTCGCCGACGAAGCCGGTGTGCGGTTTGACTCGACCAACGATCAGCACGTGATCGGCCAGCGAAGCATGCTTGTCGAAGTGAACGGGGATTCCTTGCGGCGTCTGATCGACGATGACCGTCTCCATCGACGCCCGAACTTCACAGCCCATCGTCTCGGGAGTGATGCCGTACCCGGCGAGGATGCCCGACTGCCCTTCGGCCGTTCCGCCGCCGTGACTCCCCATCGCGGGAACAATGTAAGGAATCGCTGCGAGGCTCTTCACGTGATCGACCACCGCGCGGGTGATCTGCCCGATGTTCGCAATCCCGCGACTCCCCGCCGTGATCGCGACCGTCTGTCCGGCGCGAATCGTTTCCGCCAGCTTGAGCGTCGCGAGCTGAAGGTGAACTTCGCCCGAGACATCGGCCACGCGACGAGCATCGAATTTCTGACGAACACGAATCATGCGAGGGAAGGACATGGCTTGCCGATCTATGAGAGGTTGGAACGGTTGGTCCGAGGGGATAACGTAGATGCCGCGCACCGCTTGAATTGACTCGTTTGGGGCCGGCGTAACAACAACTGTCCCCTTGTGGCGGTTGCGGGCCGCATCCGAG
>CAMAYU010000189.1 GCA_945862235.1 Schlesneria paludicola DSM 18645 | reverse complement strand
AACAACTCCCGCCCAACCCGCAGGGACGCATCCCGAAATCGCTCACCCCGAAGCAGCGTATGGCCCGCACGCTGCGGACGAAAACAGGGCGTGACATCTACAAAAAACGCAAAGGACAAGTCGAGCCAGTGTTCGGTCAGATCAAGCAGACGGGCGGTTTCCGCCAATTCGCCATGACGGGCATCGCCAAAATGAACGCCGAATGGCAACTCGTTTGCCTGACCCACAACCTCCTCAAACTCTGGCGAGCCGCCCCCGCCTAACCCGCCCCCGCCGCGAACCAACAACGCACTCGACTCGTCAAAATCGCAATCAAAACTCAAACGTCTCCGTTACGAAGACACGCGTCTAGCAAGAAATCTCCGCGTCCCACTCCCCCCGTTGTCCGTGCAACAAGAAATCGTGCGTCGAGTCGAAAAGCTGTTCGCGTTCGCGGACCAGATCGAGGTCCGTCTGAGGCAGGCGCAAACGCACGTCGACCGCCTCACGCAGTCGCTCCTGGCCAAAGCCTTCCGAGGCGAACTCGTCCCCACCGAACACGCCCTCGCTGCGCGAGAGGGCCGGGATTACGAAACCGCTGCCGCGCTCTTGGAACGACTGCGACATGCACGCGCAGCCGATGCGCCAACGCAACGGAGCAAGAAATCCAAGAGCTGAGAGAGGGAGAGAGTGTGACCTGAGTCCGACTGAGCGACTCTCTTGGCTGACGGCTCTCGGTATCACGCTGCGGGCGAGGGATGGCCGGAGAGTCAGTGGATTGCCGCCAAGTGAGTCTCTCTGAAAACGAAAAAACCCCTGCATAGCAGGGGTCTGCCGCAACTTGCCAGAAGTTGCGAAATCGTCGGATGCCCAAGACAGGAATCGAACCTGCACGGTATTGCTACCACTAGGTCCTGAGCCTAGCGCGTCTGCCAGTTCCGCCACCTGGGCCAAGCGGCCGAGAGGATAGTAGCTGAGGTGGGAAGCGGCAAGGGCGTGTGATTGATTTTCAATGTAGCTAACCTGTGACCTCGCATTGCTTGAGGAAGAGCTATTTCACCGAGAGTTTCCGCACTTTGTTGTTGTTACTGTCGCCGATGTAGATGTTGCCGTTGGCATCGACGAAGACGCCATGCGGGCGGTTGAGGCGACATTTTTTCGGGTCGCCATCCGGACCGTCGCCCGCCTTGCCGTCGCCGATCAGAGACTCAATCACGCCGGTCGCCTTGTGAATGATGCGGATCGTGTGGTTCTCGGTGTCGCACAGCAGAATGTTTCCGGCGTGATCGACCGTCGCCCCTTTGGGGCCGGCCAACTGAGCCTTGCGGGCGTCGTCGCCATCACCGCCGAAGCCAGACTTGCCGGTCCCCGCGATGTGGTTGAGCGTCTTTGCTTTGAGATCGGCACGGTAAACAGCGTTCCCTTCACGCAAAACGATGATGACGTTGCCGTCGGCTTCCACGGCGAGCGTTCTCGGTCCATTCAGTGGCGTTCCGACGAGAGGCGACCCGTCGGGAGTCGCCTTCTTTTCGCCGGTCCCTGCAAACGTGGAGACGATGCCAGTGTCGAGGCTCACTCGACGAACTCGATGGTTCTTGATGTCACAGATCAACAGGCCGTTCGAGCGGTCGAGGACGACGGAGATCGGGAGATCGAACAGAGCCTTCGAGGCGGGGCCATCGTCACCCGAGTAACCCGCCTTACCGGTTCCGGCGACGCTGGTCATCACGCTGGTCTTGGCGTCCACGCGACGCACGGCTTGGGCGAGCATGTCAGAGATGTAGTAATTCCCTGCCGCGTCAAATCTCAGTTCGTGTGGCTGGTTCATGACCGCCTTCGTGGCGGGGCCACCGTCTCCCGCGTAGCCCGCTTTGCGTCCGGTCCCGGCAACCGTTGTCAGCACGTTCGTCTTCAGATCGAGTCGGCGGATGACGTGGTTCGAGAACTCACAGTAGTACAGCGCGCCATCGGGACCGATCTCCAAGCCGAATGGTTGACCAACACCCGCTTGGAGCGCGGGGCCACCGTCACCGGAGAACTCATCTTTGCCAGTGCCGGCGATGGTGACGATCTCACCCGCCGTGGCGGTTTGATTAGTGAGCAGGCACAGGCTCCAAGCCAGCGCGAAGACAAGGCCACGAGAGACGAGGCGTAGCATTCCACGATTCCTTTGAGCGGGAGCTGATTGGTTTCGCTTTACGGCGTGAAACGAAAGTACTCGGCAAACCCGAGATGGTCCACTGCTGGAGCAGGACCAATGCTTTTTTCGATTTGGGGTGCTAGGTCACGGAGCTTCGACGTGGCCGTGTGAGAATGTGAAGGCGTTTTCCTTGATTTCACGACCACGTCGAAGCTTCGTGACCGTGGCACCCAGTCCCTCCAGCTTCAACAAGGCGATGGCCCTGCTGCGGGAAAGAAACTCTCGCTGACGCACTCAACCAGCCCGTCACTCGCCGAGAAAGGCTTTCTTGAGTTCGTCGATGACGGCGTCGGGCATTGGGGCGACGGTGCCGATCGGGCGGCTGTTGATGATCGCTTCGGCGGTGGTCTCCAACACTTCGAGGCGGTCAAACGTATCGAGGATGCTCGTCCCGACCACAAGGACGCCGTCGTTATCGAGTAACACCGCTGGCGAGCGGGGCGAGACGAAATCGGCGATAGACTCATCGGGAAGGTAGTGGACGCCGAACGGGACTCGCCCGACATCGCGCAGGAAGATGTAACTCTCGGGGATCGTGCGTGCGTCGAGGGGGACATTCGTCACGCTGAAGGCGGTCGCGTTGACCGGGTGAGCGAACACGATCGCCTTTACGTCGGGGTGACGGCGATAGATCGCGCGATGCGCCAACGTGGCTCGGCTGGGGCGCTTGCCCGGTTCGGAGGTCTCACCACTGACGAGCACGAGGTCGTCGATGCTCAGCAACGAGCGGTCGCGTTGAGCGGGCGTGATGAGGAACGAGTCCGCATCGAGTCGCGCAGAAAAACTGCCTTCGGTGCTGATCAGCAGCCGCTGGCGACAGCCGCGCCGGAGGAACTCGCACAGTTGGCGACGCAGCTCTTGCTCGTGGCTGGTCGCGGCGGGAGGCTCGACGGGAGACAAGGAGACACGACGGCGTTCGGCCATCGCGAGTTGATCGTCCGTAAGGTACCGCACGTCGCCGAGGAGCCGGGCCTTGATGATTGTCTTGCCCGCGAATTCGAGGGCCTCGAACCGCTGATAGGCTTGCGAGAGCGAGTTGCCACCCACGACGACACCATGATTTTCGAGGATCACGCCGTATAGTCCGCCCACGAACGATTGAGCGATGTTCTGCGCGAGTTGCTCGCTGCCGGGGAGTGCATAGGGCGCGAAGGCGGTCTCGCCACAGACCGAGTGGGCTTGCGGGAACAGCCGCGTGTTGGGGCGTTGCCGACAAATGCTGAACGCGACAAGAGCGACCGGATGTGCATGAACGATTGCACGGATGTCGGGCCGCGTCGCATAGATCGCACGGTGAAAGGGGAACTCGGATGAGGGCCGATGTGGTCCTTCGACCGTTCCATCCGCACGCACGCAAACGATGTCGCTCCGCGTCAGGCTCCCTTTGTCGATCCGTGCGGGCGTGATCCAGATATCGCCATTCGATTCTCGGATCGACAAGTTGCCGCCCGAGGTCGTCGTCATGCGGTGGCGATAGATCCGTTCCATCGCCTGCATGATCTCGTCACGCGGATGAACCAATTCGCGCGACGGCACGAGATCGTATTGCTGTGTCATGACCGAATAACTCCATTGAGGTCACTGTGTCCGCTTCTGGCAAAACGATAACGCACGCGGCACAAAGGAGAGATTGGCGAGCCGCACGTCGCAAGGTAACGGGGTCTTGAAGGTGACAAGAACCCCGTGGCCATACGGCACACGACTCGCCAAGAGTATCTCATTCATCGCTGCGTGGATGTGAATCAATCAGCGTCCCGAAGCCGCGCCGAAACGACGACCCGGTGGGCCGCCTCGTGCGGGGCGGCGTGGTGGCTGATCGCCTTCCGTGGAAGACGCAGCTCCACGACCGACGGGTCGGCCGCTGGAACCGGCGGGGCGCTGTGGTCGGCCGGGGCGAGCAGGCGGACGGCCACTGGAACGTCCCTCGGACATTGGCAATGTGGCGAGATTCAGCTTGAACGGATGGTTCTCCACAACGGGGATCCGTTGGTTGATGGTCCGTTCGATCCCTCGCAGCAGCCCCCGTTCTTCACCATCACAGAACGTGAGGGCGAAGCCTTCGGCACCAGCTCGCGCTGTGCGACCGATGCGGTGAACGTAATTTTCGGGTTCCATCGGCAGGTCGAAGTTGATGACGTGCGTGATGTTGTCGATGTCGATGCCACGCGCGGCGATATCAGTGGCGACGAGGACTCGCGTCCGCCCGTCGCGGAAGCCGTACAGTGCGCGTTGCCGCGCGGTCTGAGACTTATTTCCGTGAATGGCATCGCTCGAAACACCTGCGAGGAGCAGCCACTTGGCGATCTTGTCAGCACCGTGCTTGGTGCGAGAGAAGACGAGTGCCCGCTTTACGGACGAGTCCGACAAAACCGCTTCGAGCAGCGCTCGCTTGTTGTCGCGCGAAACGAACATCACGCGATGATCGACTCGTTCGGCGGTCGTCGATTGCGGGGCCACTTCGACTTTGACCGGATCCTTCAGCAGTCGCTGAATGAGCGGCATCAACGCGGGTGGCATCGTCGCCGAGAAGAACAACGAATGACGCTGCTTCGGCAGGACGGCAATGATCTTTTCGATCGCCGGAAGAAAGCCCATGTCGAGCATCCGATCCGCTTCGTCGAGGACGAAGGTTTCGAGGCCATCCAATCGCACATCGCCCTGTCCCATCAGGTCGAGCAACCGGCCAGGAGTGGCGACGAGGATATCGACGCCTCGAGCCAATGCCCGCTGTTGCGGTGTGTAGCCAACGCCACCGACGACGACGGCTTGACGCAGCTTGAGGCCACGACCGTAGGTCGCGAAGCTCTCGTCAATCTGTTGTGCGAGTTCCCGTGTCGGAGCGAGAACAAGTACGCGTGGCTTCTTGGGGACAACGGGTCGCATCGACTCAGCCAGACGGTTGAGGATCGGCAGCGCAAATGCCGCCGTTTTCCCCGTTCCGGTCTGAGCACAGCCGAGCAGATCGCGACCGGCGAGCAAGTGAGGAATGGACTGCGCCTGGATTGGCGTCGGGGTCGTGTAGTTTTCAGCTTCAAGTGCCAATCGGATTGGCTCGACAAATTCAAAATCAGCAAACGTAGGCGTGTTCAAACGAAATTCCTATCGTGGCTCAATGGCCACTCGTGAAAAGCGTGGACCGATAGGCCCACCGCAGGGTCTGGCCACCTGATGCTCACGGTAAACCAACGGGTTCACCGAAGCCCTCGCGACACGCGCGATCAGAGGCACTCAATGAGAAGGACTCAACTGTCGCTTCAACGACGATCAACGCCGGGTAGGCGGAGAGGTCGGAGTCGAGGCGACGCACGCGGCATAAACGACTCATGGTCGCCGCGCCGCTTCAGTGAGAGTAAGAGACAGCCAACGAACGGAACCCACTTTCAAAGCAGGAGCCAGACTTGGCAACAAGACGCTTCTTAGAGATCGTCTCGAATCCGGTCGCGCCATGAGGGACGACCGGTACAACTTTTAGCGAAGGCGGATGCGGGGGGCGTTGCCGCCCCCCGCCCGCACATATCTTTCGCCTTGGGCGTCGAGAGATCACTCAACGCAGGATTTAGTAACGACCGCCGCCGCCGCCGCCGCCACCACCGTAGCCGCCGCCACCGCTGCGGCCACCACCGCCGCCGCCGTAACCGCCGCCACCACCACCGCCGCCACTGCGACGATCTTCACGTGGACGGGCTTCATTCACGGTCATAGCACGACCTTGAAAATCAGCACCGTTCAGTGCGGAAATGGCAGCTTCGCCGCCATCGCCCATTTCCACGAAGCCGAAGCCACGTGACCGACCGGTTTCCCGATCCGATACAACTTGGGCCGACGACACGCTACCGTGTTGCGAGAAAAGTTCTCGCAGGTCATCGGCTGTGCAGCCAAAAGCCAAATTCCCAACATACAGATTCTTGCTCATCGTCATCCTTCGCGAGCCAGACGGCCCGCCGAAACAGTGAACTGCCTGCCGCTGACACAGCGACAGGGAAGATCGACGCCATACGAACGACCCGTCGAGTGGAGGACTGCTAAGAACGCGAGCTTCTGTTGAAAAGCCCACTCTGCACAGAGAACCATCGGAACGGGAGTAGTTCGCAGCACCTTGACAGTGCCAACTCAACCGGCGACGGGCACCAGCTCGTTCCTGGGACTGGCTCGACCATCCACGGGTTTCACACCACAGGGGATCGGCACCAGATGCGGGGCAAGCGGCCCCAACACGAGGCGGTTCATTGCAGCGATCATCTTCCTCTCTGGTGGACACTCGTCCTCCCAAAGTGGGCGGCAGTATAGCGAGCGTCACGGAAAAGGAAACTCCACTGCGAAGACTTTTATTGGGGAGTCGCAGTGAAGGTCGGTTTGCTGACTCTGACCACGACAACCGGCAAAGGCCATTCATCGGGAGCGAGACGGCTTGGGATGGTGCGATCGTCAAGATCGGACGTGGCAACCTGTCATCTGTCTCAACGCGAGGTCGCTTTCCATCACCAAGAGGTTGGCTTATATCTCTCGCGGCACAAAGTGAGAGGTTTTCGAGTAGGGCGGCGTAAGCTCCCCCGGTTCTTTTCAAGAGGGCTTATGCCTAAGAACCGGCGGGCTTACGCCGCCCCGCTCAGATGTCTCATCAGGGACCCCGCAAGGTCTAGGTTGCCTCCGCCACGTTCGGCTTCTCTTGCGCCAATGATTCTCGCCGACTATTCACTCCCATAAAGGACTCTCCCTTGTCCGACAAGAAGCCTGACTTCGACGAGTTCCTCGACAAGTTCCGCAAGCACCGCGAAGTGATGATCGAGGAACTGCACAAAGTCATCGTGGGGCAGTCTGAGGTCATCGAGCAGATTCTCGCGGCGATCTTCACCGGTGGACATTGCCTGCTGGTCGGCGTGCCCGGCTTGGCGAAGACGCTGACGGTTTCGACGATCGCTCAGATCTTGGACGTGCAGTTCAAGCGGATTCAATTCACTCCCGACCTGATGCCGTCCGACATCACCGGCACAAACGTCCTCGATGAGAACGATGCCGGGCGGCGGGAGTTCCGCTTCGTCGAAGGCCCCGTCTTCACAAACATTCTCCTCGCGGACGAAATCAACCGGACGCCGCCGAAGACTCAAGCCGCATTGCTTCAGGCGATGCAGGAACGCGAAGTGACCGTCGGTCAGACGACCTACAAACTTCCGGAGCCGTTCTTCGTCATCGCCACTCAAAACCCGATCGAGCAGGAGGGAACCTATCCGCTTCCCGAAGCCCAGCTCGATCGCTTCATGTTCAATGTGAAGGTCGATTATCCGAACCTCGCCGAAGAGGAACAGATTCTGACTTCTGCTACGACAGGCGAGCGGCAAGAGGTCCGCAAGGTTCTGTCGGCGAAGGCAATTCTCTACTTGCAGAAGCAGATCAACACGATCGAAGCGGGGCCGCTCACGATCAACTACGTCGCGCGGCTGGTGCGAGCCACGCGACCGGCCGACCCTGCGTCCCCCAAGTTCGTGCGAGACCTCGTGGACTGGGGTGCTGGCCCGCGCGCCGGCATGTTCCTGATCGCGGGAGGCAAAGCAATGGCCGCGATGGACGGCCGCCCGAGCGTTTCTCTGCAAGACATTCGCCGCGTTGCCGTTCCCGTCCTCCGACACCGCATCGCCACCAACTTCCAAGCTCAGGCCGAAGGGATGTCTTCCGAGACCATCATTGCCCGCCTGCTCGATGAAGTCCCCGAACCGAAGATCCCGAAGTACGTGTGAACGTTTTAGCGATTCGGTGTGAATCAAAAGGCAACCGTTCAAGCGGCAGGACATGAGGACGGATCATTGGTATTGCCGGTGATGTGCAGCCATTAACAGGCGTTGAACAACCTTGTCGGTCGAGCATCTTGCCCGTCGGCTATTTATTTCAAAGAGCTTTCACCACAACCAACACTTCATTGAGGCGGCACGAGGGTGAGCGGCGTTTCGGCGGTGACAGGGAGGCCGCGTTCGTCGCGTGTGGTGGCTCGAATCGTCAGCGGACGGAGATCGATGCCGCTCGCGGCGTTCGTGAGTTCCACGATCAGTGTGCCGGAATTGTGAGTGGCTGCGACTTCCACAGGGACGGCGGTGACTCCGTGACAACCCTTAAGTGCGACCAGTTCGATGGTCACAGAGTTGGTCAGCCCCCGGTCGCGTTGCAGTCGCAGCGGCACTTCCAAGCGATGCCCTGGCGCGGCGACGAACGTGGTGCGAGCAAGCTGGATCGCGAGTCGCCCCGGATCGACAAGGGCGATCATCTGGTTGTGCTGGTCGTTGGAGCTGTAGCTGACCGTGTGCTGGCTGCCGTCGGAATCCGTCACGATGCCCGACACGCTGAGTGTCGAGCGACAGGTCCGTCCGATCTCCATCCACGGCGGCAGCACCACGGCAAATTCAAAGTCGCTCTGCCCGGCGGGGACAGTGACTGGCGACGCGGTGACGCCCTGCAAGTGCCGTCCCTGACGGTCGGCCATACACACTTCGAGCGGTCCCTCGAAGCCGTTTCGTTCCACCCGATATTTGCGGACGAAGACCGCTCCACGCGGAATGAACTTCGTCTCGAAAATGCCGACGAACTTGAAGGGTGTGGACGGGATCACCGCCAGCCAGAACGAATCACATTCGACGGCAGGCGACGCGACTCCGGCGGGAGATGCGACCTCGTTGATTTTCGCCGTTCGAACGAGTTCACGATCGCCGACTTTGGAACGCCCGATGATCTTGATCGGGACTGCCGTGACGCGGGCGTCGGCCTCCACTTTGAACGGAAGCTGCGCGTCCTTCTGATTCGCCGCGATCACTACGGGAGCGGCGATTGAGACTCCCGGAGGCAGTCCCTCCACTTCCAATGCGACCGCTTCCTTGAAACCCGGCCCGCGTTCTAGCGAGACCTTCACGTTGCCGGTCTTCCCGCGTTCGAGATTCGTTGCATCGACACTTACCGACAGCGCGTATTCGGGCTGCCCGGTACTCGTCGCACGGACGCGGTAGGCGAACCGAGCATCTCCGCGCGAGGCCAGCCGATCGCGCACGGTCAAGCGGTACTCGCCATCACTCGGCGCGATGAATCGCAACTGCGCGTCTGTCCGCCCGTTGCCGAGATCATCCGCCTCGGCGAGTCGCTTGCCCTCCGCATCGTGTACTTCCAGCACCGCGTCGAGCGGTGAGCCAAGTCGAGCGGTGCGAGTTTCAAATTGGTACTCGATTCCCTTGGATGCGGCGAACCGCCAGACATCAACATCGCCGGGCTGTTGGATGCGACCGTTGAGTACGCTCGGCACGGAACACGTCTGCGCCATCACGTCGTTCGGTTCGACTTCCAGCCGTTCGTCGAAGTCATCGAGTTCCAGTCGAACGTCGCCCCACGACGACTTCGCGTCGTCCAACCGCCAGGCAATTTCGTCGCCCTCCACAGGCAGCTCGAGTTCGATCTCAGGCTGCGTCAGTTTGACGCCGCTCAATTGAAAACGAGTCTTCGTCCCACGACGACCACCCAATGGATAGACCGCGTCCAGGCACGGCCCGGAGGTGATCGTCAGCCGATAAACATGATCCTGCAATCCGCCGAACGCCGTGTCATGGATGCGAACTTGATGCGCGCCGTCGGTTCGCGCGATGAACCGCAACCACGGCGTGGACGCTCCTTCTGGAAGCTGTTCCGCCAGGACTCGTCCGGTGGGATCGCGCACTTCGATACGAGCATCCAAGGGCGAACCCAAAGCCGACGTGGCGACCGCACAAGTCACGGTCTCGCCCGCTTTCACGGTGAAGCTCCACGCATCGATATCCTCGCGCGGAAAGATGCGGCCGTTAATGGTGACGGGCAGATCGACAGGCATCGCCGGAGCCGTTCCGTCCACTTCTTCTTCGATGATCTCTGCGAACTCACCCACGACAAACCCGAGCGGCGAGGTCACTCCTTGCGACGTGGCCATGCGCCACGTCTGCATTCCCAACGGCATCGTCGCCGGGATGGTGAGCAATGCCGAAAAGTCGCGAGGATAGTCTTCTTTCTGTTGTGATTCGGGCTGAGGGATTACAGGCCCTTCAAACCACCGCACGTTGATTGGGGCCAACTTTTCGGGAGGCGTGAGCCTCGCGTCCAAGCCCAACAGCCGGGGCGAGTCATTCAGATTGCACCCGCCAATCCGCGTCGTGACCGCCGTTCCACGCTGGCCTCCCGCCGGAAATGAGTAGTGGGCCGACGGCGGGTCCGCGAACGAGAACCGCGTTGCCCCGAACACAAACACGAACAGTGCAACGCAAGCCAGTCGTCGAGAGAGAGTCGTACTCATGGGAAGTGCCGTTCTTTCAGAAATCGCCGGGTTAGGCCGACGAAGAGTTGATGCGCCCGCCAGAAGTAGCCTTCATCGCTCCGGGTGAAGACTGCCGAGTGACCAGCGACTGAATCCCCCAGAAAAAATGTCGTTCGCCGTTCGGCAAACTTCACGCGGAGCGATGAAGGCTACTTCTGGCGGGCGAGTCAGAGTTGAGGCGGTCAGTCCGCGCCGAGCGGTTTGCCAATCGCTTTTCGGAGCAGGTTGTGAGTGATGCGTTGCACACGGTCGTCGGGTCCGTGAGGTCGGGTCCAGTGTGACCACGGCAGGACGTGACCGGGTGGCGTACTCAGTCCCTGCGACCAGAAGATGGTTGAGGCATTGAAGACGAAATTCCCTTTCGGGCCGGGATAGATCGTGGCGGTCCATTGCTGTGGACGGATGCCGCCGACGAGAGCCGTTCCCGCGCCGACGATCTCAAGACCGGGGATGTCTGTCGGGGGATCGCCGTGATATTCCCAGCCGATCAATCCGCGCACACGCTCTCCCGCCTTCATCCCCGTGCCGGTGAACATCCAATGTTCAGGCTTCGTGACGACCCAATCGCCGCCGCCGTTCACCGGTTCGACGTTGCGTGCCCCGATCAGATAGCCCTCGTCCGGTCCACGTTCGGGAAACGGGCCGTTGTCCTTCTCGCGATCGACGGCGTACTTGTAGTCACCGCCGTACGGGCCGCCGCGAAACATGATGCGCGCCGGTCGGCCATCGTGCCCTGGTCGAAGCGGCGTCACCCAACAGACGGAGTTGCCCGAGAGGAACATCAAGTTCACTCCCGCATCACGCAGTTTGACGACGCTGTCGTACTGCCGCCGATCCCAATATTCATCGTGACCGATGCTGAGAAACGTCTTGCACTTCAACCCGCGATCAGGCGTGACGAGATCGCTGTTCGAGAC
The DNA here is from genome assembly GCA_945862235.1 of Schlesneria paludicola DSM 18645. Lineage (GTDB taxonomy): Bacteria > Planctomycetota > Planctomycetia > Planctomycetales > Planctomycetaceae > Schlesneria > Schlesneria paludicola_A. Next base: position 827 of record CAMAYU010000189.1, on the reverse strand, counting down.
ATACGCCACGTCGTAGCCGTGCTGTTCGAGGAAGTAGCTGAGCGGAAACTCGAACGGCAGGAACTCACCCGAGCCGATCGACAGCGGATCGTTGACGACACTGCCGAACTGGGCATAGCGACCGTAGGGCCGATCAAAACTGACATCGGCCCACGGTCCCTGATTCCCCTTGGGATGCGTGTAGACGGACGACTTCGCGGGCCATTCGTTGTAGGCGTTCCAAGTGTTGTCAGAGACTTGGAACAGCACGTCGGCCGGTCGTTCATCGCGCACGATGAAGATCACGTAGCTTTGCCAGGAGGCGGTGTTCTCGTCCGGCGGGAGCGTCGAGAGGCGACCAAGATAGACGCCGCTCACCCAGTCACCGGGAATCTTCAGCGTCGTCGTCGCCTTCCATTGGCACTCGTGCAAATTCTTGGGACCGGTCGCGGGATCGGGTTGCGTCACTCCGTCAAAAGGCCCGAGCGTCGTCATCAGCCGAGCACCTCGACCACCGTAGTAGCCGGTGCGAAAGACCTCGATCTGAAATCGAGCGACCGGATTCGTCGAGACCATGATGTCGATCGACTCACCCGCCGCGAGACTCTGCTTCGAGCAATAGCCTTCAATGTAAGCGGCCCGCACTCCGGTCGCACTTTGCAAGGCGACGCGCGTCAGTTGCCAGTCGCGTGAACCTTCCTTCAAGTTCTCGCGGCGGATCAAGTCGGAGTCCCGTTCGGCAGCAGGCAGCTCGGGAGTGAACAGAGCGAACAGCAGCAACATCGCGGCGCGTGTCATCCAATGGCGAACCATCAAGTCTCTCCAGCAGGGGTTGGGGGTTACCCCGC
>CAMAYU010000188.1 GCA_945862235.1 Schlesneria paludicola DSM 18645 | reverse complement strand
CGCTGTTCGTGTGGGCGGGTGAGCCGTTTGTGCGGCGAGTGCTCGATTGGATCGAGGCCGATCATCGGGAGAAGCTCAAGAAATTGCGGGTCTATCCGCGGCATCTGCGGGCTTCGATCATCGCGTGGTGGGCGTTTGTGATCGCTCATTTTTTGACGATGGCACTGGTCTTCGACATCCCTGTCCTCGGCTTGATGATGTCGCTGCTGTTGCTCGTGCTGCCGTGGTACATGCTGAAGCGGTGGACCGAGCAGCGACGGGCGATGATTGAAGACCAGTTGGCCGACTCGATGGTCTCGCTCTCAAGCGCCATCAAGGCGGGACTCTCACTGGCGCAGGCATTGGAAATCCTGGCCAAACAAAGTCCGAAGCCGATCAGCCAAGAGTTCGGTCAGATCGTGGCCGAGTACCAGATGGGCAAGACATTGGAGAAGTGCCTCGACGAAGCGCGTGCCCGATTGAAGAGCGAGAACTTCGCCCTCTTCGCCGCCGCGATGCAGGCCAGTCGCGACAGCGGCGGGAAGTTGAACGAGACCGTCGAACGGATCGCGATCTCCGTTCGTGAGATGCAGCGGCTGGAGCGAAAGGTCCTGGCCGATACCGCTCAAGCCCGCACGTCGGCCCTCTACATGGCTCTCGTCCCGATCGTGATTCTCGCCCTCTATTACTTCGTCGTGGACCCGGTCAACACCGAGAAACTCTTCACGACCGTCCTCGGTCAAATCTTTCTCTGCACGTCGATCGTGCTGAACGTGACCGCCTACTTGTGGGCGCGGCACATCCTCAATCCGGACATTTGACAACGTGATCGATACCTCACGCGACACGAACTGAGAGATTTCTGAGCGGGGCGGCGTCAGCCCCCTGGTTCTTGGGCGTCAGCCCTCTTGGGGGAAATCGGGGACCTTACGCCGCCCCGCTCAGAGGTCTCATCACTAACCGCGCGAGGTATCACCGTGGAGTTGATTTGCAACATGACAATCAGTGGTTCCATCCATCGCGTCCAAATCGTTGACTCACACACCGGCGGCGAACCGACGCGCGTGGTCGTGTCGGGCGGGCCTGATCTCGGGCGCGGGACGATGGCCGAGCGGCGGCTCGTGTTCCAAGAGAAGTTCGACGAGTTCCGTTCGGCGGTGGTCAATGAGCCGCGTGGGTCGGATGTGATCGTCGGTGCCTTGCTGTGCGAACCGGTTGATCCGGCCAACGTCGCGGGAGTGATCTTCTTCAACAACGTCGGGGCACTCTGGATGTGCGGGCACGGGACGATTGGACTCGGCGTGACGCTCGGGCATCTCGGGCGGATCAAGGCTGGAACGCATCGCCTCGAAACGTCGGTCGGCCTCGTCACGTTCGACTACGACGGCGCGAACGGCGTCAGTTTTGAAAACGTCCCGAGTTACCGGTTCGCTCACAACGTGGTCGTCGAGGTGGACGGTGTCGGCCCCGTGACGGGAGACATCGCGTGGGGCGGCAACTGGTTCTTTCTGGTCGATGCGGCGAAGCTGCCGAAGGTTGAGGGTCGAGGGTTGAGGGTTGAGGGTCAGCAGCAAGCCGAAGCCAGTCCCTCGACCTCTTCATTCCGCATTCCCCCCTCATTCTCCCTCGCCGATGTCGAACAGCTCACCGACCTCACGTGGCGCATCCGCCAGGCTCTCGAACGCAACGGCATCACGGGGGCCGAGGGCGGCGTGATCGATCACATCGAGTTATTCGGCTCACCCGGAGACGCGGCCAATCACAGTCGCAACTTTGTCCTTTGCCCGGGTCGCGCCTATGACCGCTCGCCGTGTGGAACGGGAACGTCGGCCAAGCTGGCGTGCCTGTTCGCCGACGGCAAGTTGCAACCGGGAGACACTTGGCGACAGGAGAGCATTCTCGGCAGCGTGTTTGAAGGCTCGGTGCGACTCGATGGCGACCAGCTCATCCCGCGCGTCACCGGCACCGCGTATGTCACTGCCGAAGCGACGCTGCTGCTCGACCCGGCCGATCCGTTTCAGATGGGCATTCGCGTGTGATGCTTGTCCCCTCGCCCCGGCCTTGCGGGGAGAGGGTTAGGGTGAGGGGTTCTCCTTAACGATGATTGCCATCGGGCATGAGCAGGACACAGTTCCGACGTTCAACCGCTCCGCACTCCCCGCTCCTAGTTCCGCGTTTCCCGAAAGCCCCCTCACCCTAGCCCTCTCCCGACCACCGAAGCGGCGGTGCCCGGGCCGGGGCGAGAGGACAGGAGAATTAACAGTGCCTCAGCGTGTGATTGTCATTGGCGGTGGAGTCATCGGAACGGCGTGTGCCTATTACCTCAACAAGTCCGGCTGGAACGTGACGATTGTTGAGAAAGGCCGCTTTGCGAGCGGGGCGTCTCACGCCAACTGCGGCTTCGTTTGTCCGAGTCACGTCTTGCCGCTGGCTGGTCCTGGTGTGATGGCCAAGACGTTGAAGGCGATGCTCAGCCCGAACTCAGCGTTTTCGATCAAGCCTCGGTTCGATCCCGCCTTGTGGAGTTGGCTGCTGCAGTTCGCTCGTCGCTGCAACGAGCGAGACATGTTGGCGGCGGGCCGCACGATTCAGGAGCTGCTCAATACGTCGCGCCGTCTGTACGACGAACTGTTTGCGACGGAGTCACTCGACGCCGAATGGCAGACGCGCGGGTTGCTCTTTCCGTTTCTGACCCAAGCCGCGATGGACCATTACGCGCACACCGACCAGTTGCTCGGCGAGCAATTCGGGATGCGCGCCGTCCGTTACGACGGCGATGACGTGGCGAAGTTGGAGCCTGCGCTGAAGCTCGGTTTGGCGGGGGGCTGGCACTACGAAGGAGACGCACATCTACGGCCCGACAAACTGATGTCGTCGTGGCGGCGGCTGCTCGAAACGCGCGGCGTCACCGTGCTGGAGCAGTGCGAGCTAACCGGCTTCACGTCGGGCGAGTCGTCTCGCGCGGCCGCGGCCCTCACGTCGAAGGGCGAGCTGCCCGCCGAAGCCTTCATCGTCGCGACCGGTGCGTGGACGCCGCTGCTGAACCGAGAACTCGGTTTTCAAGTCCCGATCCAACCGGGCAAGGGCTACTCGATCACGATGCCTCGTCCCAAAGTCTGCCCGACGATCCCGCTGATCTTTGAAGAGCATCGCGTCGGCGTGACACCGATGCAGTCGGGCTATCGCCTCGGTTCGATCATGGAGTTCGCGGGCTACGACCGGACGATCAACCCGCGCAAGATCGAGATGCTGCGTGCGGGAGCGAGCCACTACTTGCTCGAACCGACCGCCGATCCCGTCGTCGAACAGTGGTACGGCTGGCGTCCAATGACCCCCGACAGCCTGCCGATCATCCGCCGCAGCCCCTCGCGCCCGAACGTCATCATCGCCGCCGGTCACAACATGCTCGGGCTTTCGATGGCACCTGCGACCGGACAGCGCGTCGCCGAGATGCTTGGCACCGCGAACTCGTAAGGATTGGCGCATCAATTACTGACGTGATGTGTCGGTTAGGCTTTGGTGAGCCGGTTGCCGTAAGGCCCCGGATTCTTCGACAGCACGTCCGGGGCCTTACGGCACCCGGCTCACCAAATTCAGACAGTTGTTGATGCGCCAGTCCTAACGTCGGCATCCTGTCGCCGAGTTCATCTTGATCCTCGTTCACTCGGCCGAAACAACCGCGCCGGGCTGTCTGCGGTGAGGAACCGTTCCAACTCCTCATACGGGACTTTCACCGAGTAGTTTCCTTCCGCATAGGTGCCGACGTGATACGGCCCGAAGAAAATCCAGAGGGCGGTGGCTGAGAGGCCGAACGTCCTGAAATCGTCCGCGTCGAGCGTCACGATGCGCGTGACGGCGTTGGGATCCGTGTCATCAAGCGGCGCGAGATAGCTCGCTCCCTGACGACGCAGATCGTTCGAGCAATACAGGGTGAGCTGGTCGGCCCACCCTGATGAGGGATCAAACAGCTCGGCCAACTTCAGTTCGCGAGCCTTCCCGTGATCGTCGATGAAGTTGCGAGAGACAAACCACGGGTTGGGGTGTGCCCCACCGGTATATTCCGAACGATGTTCCAACAGACTGACGGCCTGATCGGTTGCACACAGCACGTCGGTCGTGACGATGCCCGACCACTCGCGATTCGACCATGTGGGCGTGCGCAGTTCGTCCCAGACGAGCGACCAATCGACCGTGGTGAACTCGGCCATGTCCGACGAATGGCTCGTCCCGAGGATGCGGTTTACGTCACGAAGGAAGGACGATGTCGAGGGGAACTCGGGAAACGTGGCTTCGTAAACGGTGCTGTGTCCACGATTGACGAGGCCCAATCCCGCACGCCGTTTCGTCACGATCTTCGTCGCCACCGATCGACGAGACTCGCGTGCAGCCGCTTCATTCGCAGGCGTCGCATGAGCCTGCACGCCGTCCTCATGAGCCATCGCCAAGTCAGCCTCAACCGCCAACGTGATGTCACCCGCTCGCGAAACCGTTGTGTAGTTCTGTCCCCAATACACACCGCCGCACACCAGCAGCAGACAGACCGCAACTCCCGCCGGCACCGCCCGACCCAACTGGTTCAACACGAACTGCATCTTCCCGAATCCTCACTGAAGTTTTACTCGTCGCGGTTGTCGATGAAAAAACGTTCAGAGTGAGCCGGGTGGCGTCAGCCCCCGGACCCATGCCGTGAAGAGTCCGGTGGCTGACGCCACCCGGCTCACTGGGGAATTGAACTTGAAAAACGTCTCACTCATAGTCGCATGTGGTGGTATAGCAGCCTCGCACGGCAAGTCACATCCGTTCCTGCTTCGCGCCGAGATACGTCCCGCCGAGGTGGTTCTCATCGATGATGAGCTTCCACGAATCGTCGGCCTGATGCTCCCAAACGAAATCGTCGATCGCTTTGTCATTCGGTTGGACGAGTTCCACCAGCGGCCCATGTACGGCAAAGCGGCCTTGCAGCGTAAGGTTCTTGTCACTCGTCAGACTCAGCAGTCCGTCGTCGTTCTGTTTCAGTTCGATCTCATGCACGAAGCCCGCCGGAAGCGTGAGCTTCCAGCGTCCGACCAGCTTCGCCGCCGCCGCGCGTCCACAGGATCCTCAGAATCTGCAAATCGACTTCCGTCGGCTGCGTGGAAAGTGATCGCGACACTTTTGTCCTCCGGTCTCTCGTGTTCCGCCGCGCATCCGCGGGACACGCCCGCCTGCCCCTCTACGCAATGTGACGAACGAATTCTTTCGCCACGTCAGCGGGTCAGATGCGAGAGATCAGATGAGCTCGCTTACTCGTCGGAGCGCCACCGTCTCATCGAGATGTTTGAGTGGGGAGAGGCCACGGGACCTGTCAGTCGGCTTGCGACTCGACCCCCTCATCCTCGACCAGATGCTTCGACCTTGTCCCGCCCTCTTCGCCGAAGAAGGCGAAAAGGATCAAGGCTCACGCGGTGGGTGGGGCAAGGGAACTGGGATGCGACACAGAAGCTGGAACGCCCAAGTGGCAATCGCAACCGTTGTTGCTGGCAACTCATCAACGGCGACCATTCTGGACATCAGGCTTTGGCACGACGTATCCCGTTGGAATATGTAAGCCGTTTTGAAAAGTCCCTTGCTGCGGACTACCATGCCGCTCCGCTTGAAACCACCTTGATCGCGTTGATCGTGGATAACCCATTCTGACCGGCTCGTCGGTCGTTGCTTTTTGTTTGCTGGAGTTTGCCTCGCATGAAGACCGTCTCGATGGATCGTTCGTATCAGTTGCCGCCGCTTGGGTTGAATCCGTCCACGAAAGCTTTGGGAACGACGCCGGGGAGTTTTGCACTCAAGCCCGCATTGCTGCCGGGGCGCGCGGGAGCACTCACGTTCGCCTCGCCCGATACGCCGGGGATGCCAAGTCCTTCCGAGAAGACTGCGTGGGACTTCATGCCCAAAGGCTGGACGCTTCGTCCCGGCTTTGAGAGCAACTACGAACAGGCCGCCGCGTGGGAACCGCCTGCCGGTTTCCAGCCGATCACCCAGCTTGAGTCCGCGCGACTCGGCATCATCACGCCGCAGATGGCTCGCGTGGCCGAGCGGGAGTCGCACCTCACGCCCGAGCAGGTGCGAGACGAAGTCGCGGCGGGACGGATGGTCATTCCGGCCAACACGACGCACCTCAAGTATCAGCTCGACCCGATGGCGATTGGGCGAGCCTCGAAGACGAAGATCAATGCGAACATGGGAGCCTCGCCCGTTTCATCGAGCACCGATGAAGAGGTCGAGAAGCTGAAGTGGGCCGAGCGATGGGGAGCCGACACGGTCATGGACCTCTCGACCGGCGGTGACATCGAGGCCTGCCGCGAAGCCATCATTCGCAACAGCACGGTGCCGATCGGGACCGTGCCGATCTACTCGATGATCATCGGTCGCAAGATCGAAGAGCTAACGCCGCAAATCATCCTCGACTCACTCGAACAACAGGCCGCGCAGGGAGTCGATTACTTCACGATTCACGCCGGCGTGCTGAAAGAGCATCTGCCGTACATCGCCAAGCGACTCATCGGCATCGTCAGTCGCGGCGGGTCGCTGCTCGCCAAGTGGATGCTGGTCCACGGCGAACAGAACCCGATGTATCAGTACTGGGAAGACATTTGTGATGTCATGCGTCAGTACGACGTGACGTTCTCGATCGGTGACGGCCTCCGCCCCGGTGGCCTCGCCGACGCAACGGACGAAGCGCAACTGAGCGAACTCGTCACGCTGGGCGAACTGACTGAGAGAGCTTGGCGTAAGGGCGTGCAGGTCATGGTCGAAGGACCGGGCCACGTCCCGTTCGATCAGATCGAGTTCAACATGAAGCTGCAGCGGCGACTCTGTCACGGAGCACCGTTCTACGTTCTCGGCCCGCTCGTGACGGACATCTTCCCCGGTTACGACCACATCACCAGTTGCATCGGAGCGACCGCCGCGGGCTATCACGGCGCGGCAATGCTCTGTTACGTGACCCCCAAGGAACACCTCGGCCTCCCCAAAAAGGACGATGTGAAGCAGGGTTGCGTCGCCTACAAGATCGCCGCCCACGCCGCCGATGTCGCGCTGGGCATCCCCGGCTCGCGAGACCGCGACGACGAACTGACCAAGGCCCGCGCGGCCCTCAACTGGCAGAAGCACTTTGATCTCAGCTTCGACCCCGACACGGCCCGCGCCTACCACGACGAAGACCTCGATGTGGACACCGACTTCTGCGCCATGTGCGGCCACGACTGGTGCAGCGTCCGCATCAGCAAAGAGATCGTCGAATTCACCTCGGGCAAGGACGAGAACTACCAATGGGAAAAGGCCAAAGTCTCCGCCGCCCTCACCCCCGAGCAGCAGGACATCCTGAGCAAGCGCGGCGTCCTTAGCCCCGACGAAATCCATCGCCTCGCCGCCAAGACCAAGAAGACGATGACCGCCGAAGCAGAAGCCAAAGCCTCCTGCCACAGCGACTACGTCGATCCCGATACCGCCCGCGAACTTCAAGAGAAACGCGGTGATCTGGTCGAGTTGACCGTACCTTAAGCGACTCTCTATCCAGCTCCCTTGCCCCAAGTGCCATATGCTCGGAACGAGGTTCCTTTCCCTAATTCGAGGAGTTCAAACGTGGTTGATGTCGTCAACAGCAGGGAGATCACCCAACGGGCCTTGGATTTTTATGAGCAGTCGCTGCGGACAGATTTGGAGCGAGAGCACTTCGGCGAGTTCATTGCCATCGAACCCGACTCGCAGTCCTATTTTCTCGGAGCCACGTTTTCCGAAGCCGTTCGCGCCGCTCGTCGTGCCTACCCGGATCGGATTACTTACACCAAGCGCATTGGCCACGAGTTTGCGGTTCAGATCGGGGGAGCGTGGTGATTGCCGGACATGTTGATTCGAACGGAAGAGCGCTCATCGATGTCTAGCTGGCCTACGACGAGCAGAGTGAATTCTCGAAGCTCTCGGTTTGGATCGATACAGGCTTTACCGGCCAACTCGTTCTTCCAAAGCCCCTGATCCAGCAATTCTGCTTGAGGAAGGCCTCGGCCACGCACGCGCAACTCGCCGACGGCACAGGCTGCTGGCTCGAAACCTATGAAGCCACAATTGACTGGCTCGGTGAACGCTTCATCATCGAAGTCATCGAGGGTCGCGGCAACTTTCCACTGCTGGGAGTGTTGCTGCTGCTCGGATGTCGGCTCGCCGTGGATTACAGCGACCTCACCGTAGTGATCGAAAGGCGAGTGCCAACATTTCACGAGTGACCGCGACGGTATTCGCCCCTCGCCACGGCTCTGCGGAGAGAGGGTGAGGGTGAGGGGGCTTTCCCCTTTGTAGGATCACTGGCTCCCCGGCGGAAACTCGGGGGAGCGAAAGAACGCTTGCGGGACTCTCTTGATGTCGCGGTAGCATGTTTTTCAACGAGAGCAATCGACAGACAATTTCGGAGATTCCGTCATGACTCAAGGTGTGCTCGAAGCTGCGATGGCACTTCCGCCCGAGGAACGCGCTGAACTTGCAGAAAGATTGTGGGAGAGCCTGCCGGGCGAAACCACACACATCGCCTTCGCGGAAGACCTCGCGCAGGAAGTCCGCTCACGCCGCGAGCGATATTTGCGAGGAGAGAGCCAGCTTCATCCGTGGGACACTGTGCGAACCGAACTGCACGGCATCAGCGCGCGGTCTGGCCAATCATGATCGTTCGACTCGATAGCGCCGCCCGCGACGACATCCGCGAAGCCCCGAATGGTAATCTGCTCGCGATCCGAAAGCGGCAACGCGGTTCGTAGCCGCCGTGGACGCCGCAATCACCGAGATTGCCGAATTTCCCGACGGGCCGCCCCGCTTGGAAACATGGCAGGGAAACGAGGCCATCCAGCGAGTCTTGGTCCATCGCTTTCCGTACGTGGTGGTCTACGAAACCTTGGCCGGTGAAATCGTGATCTGGAGCATCACCCACACGAGTCGTCGTCCGAACCACTGGCGCGACCGACGACAGGCGTAAAAAGACGAGTGAGAGCCGGCAAGGCAGCACGAGAACCTGTGGTGTGTTCCGCTTCGCTTCACACACCCTACGAAACTACGTCCAAAGGGATTCCCGCGATCAACTTCAATCATCTTCGTGAACAGTATCTTTATCGCTCCCAACTGCACTGGGCGCTTCGCCCCCCCAGTTCTGTGGAGCGCCAATCTCTTTCGCTGGGAGCACTGAAGCGTGGACCCCAGCCACACCAGCACGGTTTTCGGATGTCTTTGAGAACAAGGTTGGAGCGATCATGGTCGACTGGGCCGATTCTCGCGAGATCGCCATGAGGGTCGAAGAACTCTACGAAGTTCGCTGGCGGGCCGAGTTGGAGCGAGACCATCTGCATGTGTTCGCCGCTATTGAGCCGGAGTCCGCCACGTATTTCCTCGGCAAGAGTTTTGGTGACGCGATTCGCTCGGCGAGACACGCTCCTCCTGATCGGGTGACATTCACGCTGCGTATTAGGCCAGGACTGTGCGGATGAGATGGTCGGAATGCAGATCGAACAGGCCGTGTCCGCAAGAATGCGGGCCAATGGCAAAAGCGGCGGCGGCAACTCACATGGTGACGCTGGGCGAAGATTAAGAGGCGGCTGTGATCGCGCAGGGCCATCGTCGTTCTCAATTTGGCGTGCCACGGTCACGGAGCTTCGACGTGGCCGTGTGAGGAAGTGAAGCCGGTTTTCCCATCTCACGACCACGTCGAAGCTCCGTGAGCGTGGCACCCAACATCCCGGCTTCAATCCAGCGATTGCCCCGATGGGCGCGGAGTGTCCACACAACAAACGGCGCTCTCAGCTTGAAGGGTGAACTGCGGTGGTGTTGCGGAGAGCGGTCCTTTGCATGGCTCAATCCCCTCTTGGTCGATTTTCGAGCCGTCACTATCATCCCGCCGCTTTGCGCGGACGGTGAGTTGGCCGCGCTGGTGCTGTTTCCAAGGAGGGAGCGACAAATGTCTGTGCTGTGGATGCGTCGAGTGACATGGCTGTCCGTGCTGTGTGGTGTGGTTTATGTCGGGGCGCTCGCGGGCACCGTCCGTTCGCAGGACAGTGAGCTTGAGACAGTCGAACCCGTACCGACGGAAACACCCGCTCCCGCTCCCGCCACTCTGGAAAGCGAAGAACGTGGTAACGCCGCGTTACAAGCGGTGGGTGGTTTGGGTGTCGGTCATATTCAAAGCACGCTGGGTTTGATCGGTGTCACGGCGGATGCCTTCGCTCTCGACATCTACGACGCGAAGAGGGTTGAAGAGCTGATGATCGGCACGGTCAACGGGATCGAGGCCGTCAAAAAGTTGCTCCGGAATCTCGCAGACACGAACCTGTCGGATGATGACGAAGAGTTCATCAATCGCATGGTCGGCGTCTACATCGCGTTGGAGAAAGAGGCGAAGGCGCTGACGGTCTTCGCCAAATCGAAAAAGCCTTCCGACGCGGCTCTCTTCGCCAAGGCCAGAAAAGCGGCGGTGGCGAAGCTCGATCAACTCACCAACGGGAACGAAGAAAAAGACCCCGTCGTGACGGAGCCTGCGACGGGCAATTGAGCGGGTCTGCCGGTTGAGGTTGATTTGATTCCATCGCTGCCCCTGAGAGACCTTCGCGATGGCGTGCGAACGTCGCGTCGTCTGGCCTGACGCGCAAGCGAAGATCGCTCGACATTCGAGTCGTTTGCTTGCGCATCGGGCTTCGGTGGTTGATACGACACGTCTTGCCGCTCGCCCCATTCTGGCTCACAACGCGCGACGAAATCGGCTCTGAATCTCAGCATGGAGATTTCCGACAGAAGTCGTAGCCCGGACTACAGCCTCAACTCCGCCAATTTCGACTTCTGTTAGAAACGTCCGAACGCCGCTTGATTGAGAGCGTGATGGGCGAGGGACACTGCTGGCGAAGTGTTGCAGTCCTTACGTTCCGTCTCATCTCGCAGTGAGAGCTTGACGATTGTGCCGGGTGAGCGCGATTCGGCAAAACTTGCCGCGTTAAAATGGCGATAGTCTTCCTTGTGAGAAGACTTTGCCGGGGAGCAACCGCCTCCCATTTCGGCTCTGTCTGAGTTGCACGCCTCCCGACGAACGGCCAACTGCGGCGTTCAGTGTCGCGTTTTCGGGGGGCATGAGCAGGACATCCCTTTCGGTCTCGGACGACCTCGTTTTCAAGCTTCATTCCCGCCGAGGGATTGGAAGGAGCGACCGTGTTCACGTCGGAAAGCAGCAAGTTGAAGTCGATCGAAAATCAATTGGCCGATCAGCAAAAGCAGTCCTGGGCGATGCTGGTCGTGGGTGTGACCGTTGGGTTCGTGGGACTCCATTTCCTCATGGCCCGCCCGATGGCGAAGGAGATGGAGCGGATGCAGCAGGACCTGACTCAGGTCGAGCAACGGATGCATGATTTGGTCGGTGCCCGCGATGAAGTGTGGGAAGCGAACAGTCTGCTGGCCAGCTTGAAGGCTCAGCAGGGGCAGATCGAGGATGCTCGCACGGCGTTGCAGATGATCCGCGAACTGCGTGGCGAATTGGTCGCGGAAGGGTCACGCAACGAGGAAGCGACGAAGTCGCTGGCGTTGGTTTCCGGATTACAGACGCGACTGATCGAGCAACGGGCCGCGACCGAGATCGCTGACGCCGCTTTCGGCAAGATGCACGATGTCGAAGCGAAGTTGGTGGCTCAGCGCGAGACGAACGAATCGGCGGCGAAGACACTCGACGAGATGGTCGCGATCAAGGAAACCGTTCGTTCGCAATCAGCCGATGTGGAGCAGGCCAAGGGTGCGTTGACTCAACTCGTCGCCATCGGGCAAGACTTGCGTGGCCAGAACGACGGGCTGACGAAAGCGGCGGACGGACTGAAAGGTCTGACCGAGTTGAAGTCGGGTCTGACGAAGGCCGCTGAGAACATCGAAGTCGCGCAGTCGGTTTCGGACAAGTTGGTTGCTCTGGAACAGCGTCTGGCGGACGGTGGCCAGAGCGTAGAAGTCGCCGCCGAACGAGCTGAGAACCTCATCGCCCTCAACACCCAACTGAGCGGCAAGAGCCTCGATGTCACCTCGTCCCAAGAGAACCTCAACGGGATGCTCAAGTTGCAGGACACTCTGGCGAGAAAGACCAGCTCGGTCGCTGATGCCGTGCAAACGCTTGAACTGCTGGGCGGCTTCCAAGAAGAGTTCGCCTCGCAGATTCAAATCTTGAGCGAAATGCGTCGCAGCCTGATTGAGATCGGCATGATGGAGACCACCGTGTCGCGAGTCTCACGGATGATGAAGCCGCTCGTCGAACTCGGCAACCTGCGTCGGCTCAGTGACGATGAGATGCGAC
>CAMAYU010000187.1 GCA_945862235.1 Schlesneria paludicola DSM 18645 | reverse complement strand
GACCTCACGCCGGCCGGTCATCAGCCGATGGCGTCGTCGTGCGGGCGGTTCGTGATCGTGTTCAATGGCGAGATCTACAATGCGGGCGAGCTGCGAAGTGAACTCGCCGCGCAGGGCCGTCCGTTTCGAGGCCACTCGGATACGGAAGTGCTTGTCGAGGGCTTTGCCGTCTGGGGGATCGAGGCCACGGTGAAGAAGTGTCTCGGCATGTTCGCCATCGCCGCGTGGGACCACTGGCGGCACGAGCTGACGTTGGTCCGCGACCGCCTCGGCAAGAAGCCGCTGTATTACGCACGCTTTGGTTCGACGCTGGTATTCGGGTCGGAGACGAAGGCGTTGCGGGCGCATCCCGCGTTTGATGCGAGCATCAACCGGCCGATGCTCGGTCAGTTGTTGAAGTACTCGTACCTTCCCGGCGGCTCGATTTACAACGGGGTCCGGCAACTGCGGCCGGGCTGCCTGATGACGATCTCGTTGGACGACGATCTCTACTGGACCGGCCGGCGCTCCGACCCGCAGCGCGAGTATTGGACCGTCCACCGTGCGGTCGAACTCGGACTACGCACGCCGTGTCCCGAGTCCTTCGACACGGCCACGACCAGTCTCGACACGCTGCTGACGGATGCGATCGGGCGGCGCATGGTGGCCGATGTGCCGCTCGGCGCGTTCCTGTCGGGCGGCATCGATTCGTCGCTCGTCGTCGCCTTGATGCAGAAGCAATCGTCGCGACCAGTGAAGACGTTCACGATCGGCTTCGAGGAAGAGGCGTACAACGAAGCCCCGTTCGCCAAACGAGTCGCATCGCATCTCAAGACCGATCACACCGAGCTGTACGTCACGGCCCAACAGGCCCGAGACGTGATCCCGCTCCTGCCGACGATCTTCGACGAACCGTTCGCCGACTCATCACAAATCCCGACGTTCCTCGTCAGCCAACTCGCGCGGCAGCACGTCACGGTGTCGTTGTCGGGTGATGGCGGCGATGAACTGTTTTGTGGATACCGCCGCTATTTTGAAGCTCTCGAAGGCTTGATTGTTCAGAGTGCCGCGACCGGCGGCGCTGCCAACTCAAATGCCACGGCCCCGCCGGTCAGACGACTCGCCGCGTTCCTCCGTTCGCTCCCGCCGTTCTTGCGACGCCCGCTCGGTCAGTCGTGTCGAGTCGCCAGTTGCGTGTCGCGTGGCCGCGTCGCGAACCTCTTCCGCCGCGCGGCCGACGTGCTGATCGAAGTCGGTCCCGATGAACGCTATCTCCGCAACATGACTCATTGGCGTGCCTACGATCACGTTGTCATCGGTGGCGACTTTGTCGATGAAACAACGATCCCCGGTTGCCAGTGGCCCGCCGCAGCGACGCGCACACCGGACCAATTCCAACAGTGCTGGCAGTGGCTGGACACGTGGTGTTATCTGCCCGACGACATCCTGACAAAGGTCGATCGCGCCAGCATGGCCGTCTCACTCGAAGCCCGCACGCCGCTGCTCGATCACCGCGTGGTTGAGTTCGCGTGTTCGCTGCCTCACGAATTCAAAGTCCTCGACGGAAAGGGCAAACGGATCTTGAGATCGCTGCTCGGACGGTATGTTCCGACGGAGTTGTTCGAGCGACCCAAACTCGGCTTCGGTGTGCCGATCGACTCGTGGCTGCGCGGTCCGTTGCGCGACTGGGCCGAAGACCTGCTCGACGAAGGCCGGTTAAAGCGCGAGGGCTATCTCAACCCGCGACCCATCCGTCAGAAGTGGGCGGAACATCTCAGTGGCCACACCGACTGGCACTACTTGCTCTGGGATGTCCTCATGTTCCAAGCGTGGCTCGCTGTTCAAGCGGGCTAACGCCCATAAGGCACGTTGACGTCGTGGCCGCTGACTACGCGGCTCAACGACGACAACAGCGTCCTGCGTGTGAACTCGACAGCATGAGCTGGCGTCTCCGGCAGCTCATGCCGACCTGCGGTGTGAGCCACTGCACACGACCCGGCTCTGCCTCAAACAACCGCTGCCATACGAAAAATCGTCAAAGTCAGCCAGATTGATTGCGTCGCCGCGATTGGAATGACCGATACGACTAGGGAGCTCCGAGTCGTCGGGGCGAGCGCGCTCTTCAGGGCGCTTGTCGAAGGGTCACTTCGTCACGATACGAACTCACAGATTCAAACGATCTCATTGGCTTGGCGGCCTCGAATTGCCGGAAGGAGTCGAACATGCGACGCGGGACTTGGTTGCTCGCCATCTCTGGGATGATGGCACTCGTGAACGGTGCCAGTTTTGGGGCCGAACCCGCCTCTGGAACCGTTGGTCGCGCATCGACCGGTGGAACCAGCGGAGAGACATCCACGCGGAGCGGTCGCATCGCTGCGACGCCTGCCAGTGGTGGTGGCCTGCCGAGTCGCTATTCGCGCACGGCTGCGACGGGTGCGTCCACCGAAGCTGGCCTCGACAAAAAGAACTATCACAAGGAACTGTTTTCAGAGACGGAACCCGCTTCCGATCCGAAGCTCGGTGCTTGGGCCGAAGAACCTGAGGTCGTAGCGGAACCGACTCGCAAGGCGGCTCCTGCTGCGGCGGCGAAGCCGTCCACCGCGGCGAAGCCTTCGACCAGCACGAGCGACAAGAAGGTCGTTCCCGCGTCTGCGTCCAGCAACAAGGAGTCGAAGGAATCCAGCGGACCGCGTGTGATTCAGGCGACCTACGATAAGACTGTCGGGACCAGCGAAAAGAAACATATCCAACAAGTTCGCACTGAAGCCAAGGGCCTGCGTCCTTCGTCGGCTCCACCGATGCCCGACTTCGATTCCAAGGCCGATGCGCCTGCGAGTGCTCCGGCCAAAGCGACGGGTGTTCCGGTGGCTCCGACAAGCCGAGCGGCCTTCGATTCGGGACCGACCACGCCGCAAGTCACCATCGAGTGGACCAAAAAGGGCGACATCAACGTCGGCCAGGAATGCCAAGTCGAACTGCATGTGAAGAACAACGGCTCGGTTCCAACCAGCCAGGTCGCAGTCGATGCGGTCTTCCCGACGACGGTGCGAATCACCAGCGCCGAACCGAAGCCTGCGGCATCCGCCGACAAGCTGACTTGGTCCTTCGACAGCATCGCTCCCGGTGCCGAACGCAAGATCGTGGTGAAGCTGATCCCCAGTCGCCGGGGCGATCTGGGTGCCACCGCTCAAGTCCGATTCACGGGTGCCGCGACGGCCTCGTTCCGCGTCGAAGAACCGATGCTGAAGGTCGCCCTCAAGGGACCGGCCGAGTTGATGTTGGGCGATCCCGCCTCGCAGTTCATCACGGTCAGCAACCCTGGTACAGGGACGGCTCACGACGTGAAGGTCGAAGCCCGGCTTTCCGATGGTCTGGAGCATGGCTCGCGTGGTGAGAAACTCATCATGGAAGTCGGTTCGATCGGCCCCGGCGAAACCCGCACGGTCCGACTCGCCCTCGACGCCATCAAGGGTGGACCTCAAACGATCAACGTTACCGCCACGTCCGATTCAGACGCGGGCGGGACGGCCACAGCTCAAGTCAACGTCATCGCTCCGAGCCTGAAGATCGCCGTCGATGGACCGGGCCTGCGATACAAGGGACGCAACGCCAAGTACACGCTGACCGTCAGCAACGATGGCAGCGTCGCCAACAACAACATCCGCGTCTCGCAAGTGGTGGCCGACGGCTTCAAGTTCGTCTCGGCCGACCGCAGTGGGAAGTACGATCCTTCGACCAAGAGCGTGCAGTGGTTCCTCGGTCGTCTCGAACCGGGGCAGAACGCGAAAGTCGTCTGTGAACTGAATGCGACCACGCTCGGTGAGTTCGCTCACACAGTGGCCGTCCTGTCCGACTCGGGTGTGCGAGCCGAAGCCAAGATCGAAACCAAGGTCGATGGTGTCGCTTCGCTCACGATGGAGCTGGTGGATATTGACGATCCGGTCGAAACGGGCGTCGAAACGATGTACGAGATTCGCGTGAAGAACGAAGGCTCGAAGCCAGCAGCCGGTGTCTCAATCGCCTGCGAACTCCCCGCCGGAATGCAGCTCATCACCGCGAAGGCTCCCGTAGACGCGATCGTCGAAGGACGACAAATCCTGTTCAAGTCGCTCGAACAAGTCGCTCCCGGCGGACAGGCCACCTTCAAGATTCACGTCAAAGGTGTGGAAGAAGGTAGCCATCGGATGCGAGTCCGCATGACCGGCGGCGGCCTGACCGAACCCGTCGTCCGCGAAGAAGTGACCAAGGTCTACTCGGACGAAAACTGAGTCGCTTTGACCATGAGCGAACTCGCTCAACACGATCAACAACGGGACCGTCTTCCAATGGAAGGCGGTCCTTTTTCGTTGGCACGCTGTGATGTCGGAGCGACTTGGTGATTCACCGTTCGTTACTCCTTCGGACTAAAGGCGGCACCAATTCCACCCGAATGAGCGACAACCACAATCGCGCTGGGTTGCTGGTAAAGCCCGCGCCGGGAAATCCGTGGTCATCCAATTGCATCACGAGGTCGGTTCGCCCGCATCGGCCTTCGGGTCGAGATCGACGATCCCCAGCGCTTCCATCCGGCGGTAGAGACGCGGTCGGTTGATGCCGAGCAGTTCCGCAGCGCGGGCTTTGTTCTGGCGACTCTCGGCCAGAGCCAGTTCGATTTGTTCGCGCTCGATCCGTTCGAGGAGTGGGTCGAGCAACTCGGGGCGCGGACGGCTCGACGGGCCGACTGTTTGCGCGCCGACACCCGCTCGAAATCGGAAGGGAAGGTGTTCGACTGCGATCAACGGAACGGCACAGACCGCTCGCGCCTCATCGATCACAGCCCGCAACTCGGCCGCGTTGCCCGACCAGTTGTAGCGCCGGAACTGACGCCAGACTTCGTCCGTGAAGCCCCCCACTTGCTGAGCCGCACCACGATTCAACTCTTCGAGAAAGTGCTGCGCGAGCGGCTCCAAGTCCGCTCGCCGTTCGCGCAAGGGCGAGACCTCGATCACCAGCGTGCTCAACGCGAAATACAACTCGCGCGAGAACGTTTCGCGCTCGACCAGCGGTCCCAGCGGGCGCGTTGATCCGGCAAGGACGCGCGCGGCGTGCGGGCCGATGTTCGTCTTGAGCCACTCGATCAACGACCGCTGAAAGTCGGCCGGAGCGGCATCGACATGATCGAAGTAAACGGCACCGGCTCGCAGGACATCGGCCTGTTGGTCGTCGCGCATCCGCGTGAGCGTCGCTTCCAAATCCTCGGTCGCCGCGCGGCGGCAATCGAGCGACACGAAGGCTCGCTTGGCGAGCGGACTTTGGTAGTGCAACACGCGGGCGAGATGTTGCTTGCCGACTCCCGCCTCACCCACGAACAGCACCGACGCGGTCGAAGGCTGAGCCAACTGGATCTGTGAGAACGCCCGTTGCAGCTCCGCACTCTGTCCGACTAATGCTCCCTCACCGAACCGCCGCCGGATCGTTTGTCGCAACGAAGCTAACTCGGCGTGCAACCGCTGTGTGCTGGGAACACGCTCGTCAGTGGCAGTCACCGCGACCGCCACGATCACACCGAGCAGCGCGTTCACCGACTGATCGTCATTCGTCAGCGGATAGAACGAGATGACACGCTGGAGCGGATCGGCCTCGCGCCGCGGCAACAGTCCCTGCGCCACGACCGGCGTTCCCTGCCACACCTCTGGAGGAGGAGCCAGCGCCGCCAACAATGCCGCCGGACCGAACGCATCCGACTCCGAAACAAAGTCGCAGACTTGGCCTAGAACATCGGCCCCCTTCCACCCCGTCAGCCGTTCACACCCGTGATTGAAGAAGACCAACCGCCGCTGCGCGTTGAGCACAAACAACGGCAGGTCCGTGTCCTTGAGCCAGGCTTCGAGTCGGCGAGTGGTACGGGCACGTTGAGGCATGATGAATCTGAAAGCGTGAACTGCGAGTCGGCGAAAGTTCTTCTGAGCGGGGCGGCGTCAGCCCCCTTGGCTCTTGGGCGTCAGCCCTCTTCGTTCGAGAGCCGTTCGCCAACACGAACCCGAAGCGCGAGCGAGGAGCGGCCCTTGCTCGCTTACGCTTCGAGTTGATGTGCATTTGCATCAGGTCTGTGTCTAGCGACTCACGCGGCCGCTGCCGCCCCCTTTCATCAGGGCTTCGATTTCCGAACGGGTTGAGTCATTAAAGTCGCCGCGAATGCTGTGCTTCAGGCAACTGGCTGCGACGGCGTAAGACAACGCGGTGTGAGGCTCCGCCAACTCGGGCGTATTCAACGCGAAGATCAGTCCGCCCGCGAACGCATCTCCGGCACCGACACGATCCACGATGTTCTTCATCTCGAACGGAGCGTACTTTCCGGAGTCATCGTTCGGGGCGAAGCAAGCGGTGTCTGATGCGACGTGGTAGAGCATCGCGCCCCAGTTGTTGTGGCTGGCCGAGATGCTCTCGCGCAGCGTGATTGCAACTTGTTTCACCGCCGGAAAACGTTTCGCCACCTGACGGGCCACATCCTCGTAGCCGCTCAAGTTGAGTTCACCCGCATCGACGTCGGTCCCCGCCGCGCGGATGCCGAGAACGTGATCGGCGTCCTCTTCGTTCGCGATGACCACGGTCACTTTCGCGAGCAACTTCTCCATCGTCTGTCGCGCCAACGCGGCGGGCGTGGTCCCCGGCTGCCACGTCCAGAGCTTCTTGCGAAAGTTCAGATCGCATGAGACGGGCACGCCGCGGCGAGCCGCTTCCTCGATAGCCACTTGCGAAACTTCTGCTGCCATCTGACTGATCGCCGGTGTGATCCCCGAGATATGAAACCATGTCGCCTGGTCGAAGATGCGGTCCCACGGATAACGGTCGGGCGGCGTGAGCGAGATCGACGAACCGGCCCGATCGTAGATGACCGTGCCGCCCCGCTGATTGGCTCCGTTCTCGACGAAGTAGATTCCGAAGCGGCCTTCGGGAACTCGCAGCAGCAGGCTGTCATCGACGCCGAACTTCCGCATCTCACGCGCGAACGCCTCGGTGATCGGATTGTCGGGGAGCGCGGTGCAGTACGCCGCGTCGCCCCCTTGCACGGCGATCGACACCGCGACGTTGGCCTCCGCCCCCCCGAACGTCGCTTCGAGCGAACCGGGCAACGTCTGAGTGACTCGCGCCCAACCGGGGGGCATCAACCGCATCATGACCTCGCCCAATGTGACCACTCGCATCGCTATCGCCTTCCTTTCTGATCGCGCCGAGTTTCTCAACGCGATGTGATTCCGATCTCCAAGTTGGCACCGTCCGCAGCGAACGGGAGGATAACGACGCAGCTCGCGCCGGTGAATTGACCGTCCGATGTTCGCAGGGCCAGCGCCTTGTTGGAGCGAGGCCAGTTGTAGGGTGTCGTCGAGTCGTCGAGACGCACCATTCTCGCTTTGTTTTGGTGCGTCTCGAAGACTCGACGACACCCTACAACGTCGAAGCTCCGTAACCGTGGCACCCAATCTCCCAGTTTCAACAAGGCGATGGCCCTGACTCCCACACATCCCGAATTGACGCGACGGGAGGCCACTCATAGAGTCCGCGCATACTCAGCAGGCTACACATCTCACGAAAAGTTCGTGCGGGACTCCACCCGAACATCAATGAACCACGAATGACGCAGATGTCTCAGTTCATGCAGACCAAACGCAAACCAAGCTTCTTTCGCGGCCTCCGCTTCATCCGTGTTCTCCGCGAAATCCGTGGTCAAATGTCTTCACTCTCGCCGCTTTGTTTCCCGTGGTTATTTGCCTTTTCACTCGCGGTCCCGCTTGCTCATTCGGCGATAACCGCATCCCCGCTTTACGCCGACGATCGCGTCGTGATCCAGCAGCCCGGAATGAGTCGTCTGCCACTGAACGGCCTTGTCGAGGACTACACCGGGCGCGAGTTAACGATTCATGTGCGCACGGGCAACAGCCTGCGTCGCTACGCGCGATCAGAGGTTATTGAGGTTCAGACCTCGTACACGGCCCATCACGAAACTGGGCGTGAACTCTTCGCAAGTGGCCGTGCGGACGAAGCGGCTGTGGAACTGAGCGCCGCGTTGAAGGACGAAGACCGCGCGTGGGTGCGGCGCGAAATCTTGGCATTGCTCGTCAAGTGTGCGTTGTGGAACGGCGACTACCGCACTGCCGTCTCACGCTTCTTACCGATCGCCGATTCCGATCCCGAGACGTTCCATTTCTCCGTCGCGCCGCTCGCATGGACAGCGGAAGTTCCCAGCAAAGACATTCGCGTGGAAGCACAGTCGTGGCTGGCGGGACGTTCGCCGGTCTCAAAGTTGTTCGGTGCGAGTCATCTCCTGTTCGATCCTGCATCGAGCGACACAGCGGGTGCGGCGCTCAGGTCACTGGCACGCGAGTCCGATATCCGGATCCAACGACTCGCACAAATGCAGCTCTGGCGGCAACGGATGCAGGCGGGAACAGCCACGCCCGGCGAGTTGACACGCTGGGAATCGGCCATCGAACAACTCCCCGACGAACTGCGTGTAGGCGGGTACTTCGTCCTCGGTCAGACCTACCTTAAGCAGCGGCAACCGGAACGCGCGGCGGCGGCCTTGCTCCGACTCCCACTCGTGTACGATGCCGACCGCCACCTAGCCGCTCGCGCTTGCTTTCAGTCGGCCGAACAACTCGAATCGCTCGGAGATCGCACTCCAGCGACCAACCTGTTCAGCGAAGTCGTCTTCCGTTTCGGCGACACCCCCTGGGGACCGCAGGCCGAGACAAAGTGGAAGACCTTGCGAGGCAACAAGGAGACACCATGACCGACCTCAAACCCCAACAACGCGATCAGCACGAACAATACGGGCTGCGCGAAACGACTCGGCGACACTTCTTTGAGGATTGTCGAGTTGGCCTCGGCGCGATGGCGCTTGGTTCACTGCTGGGTGACGGACGGAGTGCCTCCGCTGAGATGCAACCGCCGGGTTTCAGCCCCGGCAGTCGCGGACTGCATCATCCGGCGAAGGCCAAGTCGGTCATCTTCTTGTTCATGGCCGGCGGTCCCAGCCAGCTTGATTTGTTCGACGAGAAGCCGAAGCTGCGCGAGCTGCACGGCCAAGTGATCCCCGAGTCTTACGTCAAAGGGAAGCGGTTCGCGTTCATCAAACCCGATGCCAAGCTGCTCGGGACGGCTCGCAAGTTTGCACGGCACGGTGAATCGGGAGCTGCGATCAGCGAGCTGTTGCCGCACCTCGCCACCGTCAGCGATGACCTCTGTCTCATCAAGTCGATGGCGACTGACGTGTTCAATCATGGTCCGGCAAAACTGTTTCTCAACACGGGTTCACCGCAGTTCATGGGTCGCCCCAGCATGGGCGCGTGGGCGACGTATGGCCTCGGCAGTGAATCTCAAAATCTTCCCGGCTTCGTCGTCTTGCAGTCGGGTCCGCGTGGTCCGCGCGGCGGGGCACCACTGTGGGCGAGTGGCTTCCTGCCCACGAACTTTCAAGGCGTGCCATTGCGGTCGGGGAAAGAGGCGATCCTGAATCTCGCCAACCCGGCGGGAGTCGATCACAACCGACAGCGCGAGTTTGTGGCGGCGGTCAACGATCTGAACAGCCTCCGCCACGAAGCGACCGCCGACCCCGAGATCGCCACGCGCATCGCCTCCTACGAGATGGCCTACCGGATGCAAACCAGCGCCCCGGAACTGATGGACCTTCAAGGTGAGACCAAGGAGACGCTCGATCTGTACGGCGCGGAACCGGGCAAGCATTCGTTCGCCAACAACTGCCTGCTCGCGCGACGGTTGGTCGAGCGAGGCGTCCGTTTCGTTCAGCTCTATCACACCGACTGGGATCACCACGGCAACGCGGGGTTCGAGTTGGGTAAGTCGCTGGAAGACCGTTGTCGCGAGACCGATCAGGGCTGCGCGGCGCTCATCAAGGACCTCAAACAACGTGGCCTGTTGGACCAGACTCTGATCGTGTGGGGCGGTGAATTCGGTCGCACGCCGCAGGGCGAAGACCGCGAGAAGCTGCTTGGGCGAGACCATCACATCGAAGCCTACACAATGTGGCTGGCGGGAGCGGGCGTGAGAACCGGACAGACGATCGGCTCAACAGACGAGATCGGCTATTACACGACCGAGGACAAGGTTCACGTCCACGACTTGCAGGCCACGATCTTGCACCTGCTGGGAATTGATCACCTCAAGCTGACCTACAAATTCCAAGGTCGCAACTTCCGGCTGACAGATGTTCACGGCAACGTCATGCCCAAGCTGTTGGCATAGGGCGGACTTCAAAAACGGGTTTGCCTCCAATTGCTTCTCTCGCTCGAAGCGAAACCTGATCTTGACCCCTCTCAGGCATTCTGAGAGAAGCCCGCCCTCCTCCTTTCACACAATTCGATCATGGACGATGACAGGTCTCGGCCCGCGTGCCCTTGCGCGGCGTTTGCAGACACGGTCAAGGATGCCTCGCATGTCTCGAACGTTCCGTTCCATCGCTTGCAGTTGCGGGTTGGCCATCGTCGTGGTCGGCAGCAGCGCCGGATGTACACATCTGATCGAGACGCGAGCCATCACGGCCTTCTCGAAAAACTTGGAACTGGCCAATCTCGACGGCCTCAAAGCGTCCACGTCGGATGATTTCCACCAGCGGGCGCTCCGCACGACGGCGGCGCTGGAAGACCTCAAAATCTTGCGGCTACCGGATGGCAAATCGACCATTGTCGAAGTCGAAGAAGTCAGTAGTGCGAAGAAGCGTGTCACCGTTCAAGTGGGTGAATCCAAGAAGGAAGTCTTTTACGAACTGACCCGCGATGACGCCGGTCACTGGGTCGTGGACGACATCTATCTCAAGCAGAAAAAGAAGGGTGTTGAAGCGTACAAGTCGGTCACCGAGCAGATGGACCTGCTGCTCACCGTGCGCGAGTTCCTGGATGCTTGGAGCAACGGAGATCGTGGGCAAGTACTCGGTATCGCGACGCCGTCTTTCCGAACCTCACTCGAAAAGCTCCCGCCCTCGTTCTTGGCGAGTATGACTCGCACCGTCACATCGGGCCGTCCGGCCGGTTCTCAGTTCAAGCCGCACGCTTCACTCGACGACAAAGTGGCCGTGGTGAAACTGCCACGCCTGTCGGGTGAGTGCGTCATCACGCTGGAGCTAGAAGGCGAACACTGGCGAGTCTCGGACATCGGCATCGAGTCCAAGGACGACGACCAAGTTCCGTCGATGCACAAGTTGGCCCGCGCGGTCAACAGTTGCACATCTTTCCTCACAGCTTACGGTCGCGGTGACAAAGCGGGGCTGGCCGAATGGAGTTCGACCGACTTCTACGAAGGGAGCCTGTCGATCGGAGACCTCAGCCAAGCCAAGCTGCCCGATTCCCAACTGTCCGAACACGAACTGCAAGTGAAGCTGCGCGGCAACCGCGCAGATTTCGTGTTGAAGAACGATGAGGAACTCATCCAGATCGACATGCAGCGTGTGACCGAAACCTCGCTCGACGCGCCTCCCAAATTCGTCGTGTCCGACGTGACGATCTACGAAGTGGACACCAAGCAAGAAAAGCGGTTGTCGGCGCTGTTCACCGCGCAAGGGATGTTGGAGTTGTTTGCGAAGGCTCTCTCGTTGCGTGACCTCGATGCACTCAAGCAATGTTCGACGCGCGACCTGACGACGCGCGTTTGGAGCAAGCTCAATGGTGGCACCGTCACCGCGATGCCACTCGATCTGTTTGATGCGGATGAGTTCGAGTTCGTCACGGCGTCATTCCAGGGAGCGTTGACTCGCATTGAAGTGCGGCAGGGTGGCCGCCCACTGACGTACATGCTGCGTGACGAGCGCGGCCGGTTCTTAGTCGATGACGTGCAGTGGCAGATCACCGGCGTCCCGTCCTCGATGAAGACGACCGTGGAGATTCTGATTCCGATTCAAGACTTCGCGTCGGCCATTGCTCTGGGACGCGAGCCGCAGGAACAGAACGCTGCGTTGGATCAGCTCCGCGCCAATTCTTCCAATGACTTCAATCGGCTGGTGTGGAGCCAGTGTCGGTTCGTCCCCAACTCGGGTATGTCTGCGGACACGTTCTTACGAGCACCCTTGAAGGGGATCGCGATCGGCGAGGACGAAGTCAGTGTCCAACTCGGCGACACGCGGTTCGGTGCCAAGGTGTCGCTGCGGCGCGAATTCGACCGCTTCATCGTGGATGACATCCTGCTGGTCGCCGGTACGGACGAATCACAACGCCTCGCACTGAAACACTCGCTACGAACGCAACTCGCGCGCGGCGAGGCGCGCGCTCCGACGGGCGTCGTTCCCGCCTCGGCCACTCAGTCCTCCACGCCCCGGAACAAAGTGACTAGGCTCGCCGATGTGCCGCACGACGACACAGATCCGTTCGCGAGTGATCGATCACAATGATCGAGTTTGCGGAGCCGTACCGCAGTGAGGCGAGCGGCCAGAGCTGAGTCGTTTAGCCGCGTGGTTCAGGATGAGACTCTGAGTGGCTATCCGATAAGTCGTA
>CAMAYU010000186.1 GCA_945862235.1 Schlesneria paludicola DSM 18645 | reverse complement strand
GACGACGCGCATTCCGACGCAGCAAGCGTCCGCAGGCAGTGCGCACAGCCTCGCAACGGCCCACGCCACAAATGAACAAACCCCTTGTTTCGCAGGCTAAACCTGCAAAACAAGGGGTGTTCAAGACTCCTCGAGTGCCCCCACTAGGGCTCGAACCTAGGACCTAATGATTAAGAGTCATTTGCTCTACCAATTGAGCTATAGGGGCGTTGGACGGGCGGGATTCTAATGACGGTCCAAGGCCGCATCAAGCGACTGGTCGGATGATTTGTTTTTGCGGCTCCAGCGGGCTGCTCGATTGGCTGCTTCAACCGGAAGCGTGGTCGGCCGAAGAAGGCTACGAGTGAGAATCCGTTGGTTGCATGAGGCTGCTCAGTGCGAGCGAGCTGAAATCGGCGGACAGGGCGCGCGATGTGTCCTTCGACGTTGGCCTTGCTCACGCTGCGGGTTGGTGTGGGTCGAAGATGCGTCGTAGCTCGCCTAACATCGGTACCGGGTCGCCATTGTTTGGAGTCCGAAATCCTTTCCAAGTTGGTCACGGTTGAAACGGATTGCGCCGATGTCTCGCACACTGGCTGTGAATGCTCTCACTCAGATCGCGCCTCGTGATGAAGATCATGAGGATTCGCGGCCGCTCGATTTTCGATTGATCGCCCGCCTGATGGGTTTCATGCGACCGTATGCTCGGCAGCGGAATTGGCTGTTCGTGTGTGTCGTCTTGCGAGCAGTGCAGCTTCCCGCGTTGACTTGGGTTTTGGCGGCGGTGATTAACGGGCCGATTCAGCAGGGTGATGTGGCGGGAGTCGCTTGGGGGGCGATGCTCTTTGCGGGGCTGGCGTTGTTCACTCAGTTTACGATGCACTTTCGACAGCGGTACGCACTGGAATTGGGTGAGGCGGTCGTGTTCGATCTGCGGAACGCGATCTTCGCTCATCTGCAACGGATGCCGATGAGCTACTTCCACAAGACGAAGGTCGGGCGGATCATCAGTCGGATGATCTCGGATATCGAGGACGTGCGTGTCGGCGTGCAAGAGGTCTTGTTTGTGAGTCTCGTGGCGTTCGGGCAGATGTTCGTCGCGGCTGTCTGCATGATTTGGTTCGACGCCGGGTTGTTCTTGCTCGTGCTGGGATTGGCTCCCGTGCTGTGGGGAATCAACCGGTACTTCCATCGCAAGCTGAGCGTCGTGTTGCGACAGATGCGCGAGTCGTTCAGTCGTGTCACGGCGACATTGGCCGAGTCCGTGATCGGCATCCGCGTGACGCAAGGCTTCGTCCGGCAAGAGGAGAACGCGCGGCTGTTCTCGAACCTCGTGACCGATCACTCCAAGTTCAATACGACGGTGCAGCACACGCATGGATTGTTTCTGCCATTGGTCGAATTGAACAACCAAGTCTTCATCGCACTGTTGCTGCTCGTCGGTGGGTGGCGTGTCCTTCAACCGGATGCCACGACGACGCTGGGCGAGTTGGTCGGCTTCTTCTTCATGGCGAACGTCTTCTTCGCGCCGTTGACGATTCTGGGGAACCAATACAACCAGTCGATGACGGCGATGGCGGGAGCCGAGCGGCTGTTCGCGTTGCTCGACCGTCAGCCTGACTGGACGGATGTACCCGATGCCGAAGCAATCATGCGATTGGAGGGACGAGTCGAGTTCGAGCACGTCACGTTTGGTTACGACCCGACTCGACCGGTGTTGCACGACATCAGCTTCGTCGTGCAACCGGGGCAGACGATCGCGCTCGTCGGTCACACGGGGAGTGGCAAGACTTCAATCATCAATCTGCTCGCAAAGTTCTATCTCCCCGACAGCGGTCGCGTCCTGATTGATGGTCGCGATCTGTTGCGGCTGCAAACGGAATCGCTTCACCGGCAGTTTGGCCTCGTGCTGCAACAGAACTTTTTGTTCATGGGAACGGTGGCCGAGAACATGCGGTTCGCCAAGCCTGAAGCGACAGATGAAGAGCTGCGTGAAGTCTGCCGCCGTCTCGATTGCCTCGATCTGATTGAGTCGTTGCCACAGGGCTTTGACACGGAAGTGGGCGAGCGCGGCGGCCAGTTGTCATTGGGACAACGTCAGATGGTCTGCTTCGCGAGGGCACTGCTCGCCGATCCGAAGCTGCTCATTTTGGATGAGGCGACCAGTTCGATCGACCCCGCCACCGAGCAGCGTTTGCAACGGGCGTTGGCGGTGCTGCTCGCCGGACGAACGAGTTTTGTGGTGGCTCACCGGCTGAGCACGATCCGCCACGCCGATGTCGTGCTGGTCCTCGATCACGGACACATCGTCGAACGGGGGACGCATGACGAACTCGTCGCCGCTGCGGGTGTGTACGCCGCGTTGCACGAGCGGTTCGCTCGCGCGGGGTGAGGCTGGCGAACTCGGTTCATGGAATAGCGGCGGCGGCTGATTTTCTGAGCGGGGCGGCGTCAGCTCCCTGGAAATTATGGGCGTCAGCCCTTCTTCGTCGGCGACCGAATTCGAGTTGCGGGAGAAAAGACGAAGAGCCAGGGGGCTGACGCCGCCCCGATCAGAAAATCAGGAAGGAGGCGGAAGAAGAGCTGACGCTCAAGAAGAATGAGATGACCGCCAAGGCGGTCATCTCACTCACTCACTCCGGCGTTGGCAGCACCTGCCGAATGAACTCGCGCACGCGGCAGTTGGTGAAGTAGTTCACATGATGGACGCCCGTTTCGACATCGGGCCGCACATTGCCGGGGCCGCCGCGTTGAGTGTTGAACAGCAGCATACGATCTCGCACTTCGTCGGGAACGTCATCGGGCCAGTCCGCCAGTTGGTCGAACGCCCACATGCTGGCGGTGTGAACGACGAGGTCGTTTGGCTCGGAGAAGAACTTGTCGAGCAACTGGTCTCCCGCCTCTTTCAAGAGAGAGACGACGTTGAGCGTGTCGCGATCCGGAGCGTGGTTCGAGGCCACTACAAAATACTCCGCGTCCGATGGCGAGCCACGCTGTTGCAAGCGGGCGAGGAACGAGTCGCCTTCATCGGCCGTCTGCGGGTTCATCGCTTGCAGGCCGGGGATGTTCTCGCCGACTTGTTGAGCCAGCATGTAGAACAGGAAGCTGCTGAGGCGGCCGTAGAGTCCCGTCGAATCTTGACTGACGAGGTTCACCAGAACATCGGCCATCGCGCCCCAGTTGGCGGGGTTGGCGAGATGCGTTCCGGCGTTGGGGACACCGACAAAGACGACGTGCCCGATCTTGATCTCCGGTTGCAGCAGTTCGATCAACGCCCGCACGGCGAGACCGCCGCGACTGTGGCAGATGATGTCGAGTTCCAGCGGCGCGTCCGGGTCGCCGTTCATGGCCCATGTTTTCGGCAACTGTTCCAGCAGCAGCTTCGTGTTCTCTTCGGGTGACTTGGAGAGCGTCCAATGGTCGAAGCCGAGAACCGCGCGGTAGCGTCGGAGCATTCAATTGAACAAGTTCTCTTCACCGGCCGCGTCACCGGAGAGCGTCTTCGCAAACTCGACGAGCGTCGGCGCACACTTGGAAAATGTGCCATGCACGAACAGCAACGCGCGATTGACTTGGCCTCCGCTCCGTGGTCGTTGCAGCCATTCACCGCAGTCGTTGCGATCGTCTTTGGATGAGTGCGGACGCGACTTGGTGTCGTCAGGCGACTGCGATTCGTCGTGATCGAGTTTGTTGCCGAACGCATCTTCAATGGCATCGAGCAGTGCGAACAAGTCGATGGCGGGAAGGAACTCAATGTCATCGAGAGCTTGAGTGGACGCGCGAGTCGCCGCCGCACCGCGCGAGGATTGTCGAGGAGCGAGGACCGTCGTGCTGCCCATGGATGTCGGCTCGACGATTGAGACGCGATGCTGCTCCAGCTCCACCATCGAAATGGCCTTCTTAATGGCATCCAGCATATGCCAGTCACCAATACTGTGCAGCAACGCCAACGCGAGCATGTCGAGGACGCGAGCCGCCTCGTCCAACGTGTCCAAGTTCACCGCGACGAGGCCGTCGAACTGAGGCTTTCCCGGCGCTGGCGGTTTTCGTGTCAGCGTCATGAACGACGCGGCTAGCGTTTCCGCCAGCGGCATGGCTCTGTTCTGAGCTTTGGGATTGCCCGTGATCTGTCCGTCAACGCCTTCTCCCGCAAGCCGGTTCCATTTCCGGAAGATTTCGGAGTACGGGAAGCCTTCATCCGGCAGCAGTCCCGATGAACCGACGAAGACCCGCGCGAGTCCCTCCAGCTCAAACAACACTTCGACGAATCCAGCCGCTCTCCCACGTCAAACAGCACCAAACCGAAACGCGGGTCGGACTTGATCTGGCTGAATTTGTGCACGGCACGGGACAGCACTTACCGCAGGTCACTGATCCCCAGCGACCCCGAATTGCTGAAGTCATGACAGACCGAAAAGAGTCGTTGATGAACTGCGATCCGATACTTGGACCGATTGGCAGACGAGAGTGATTCGACTCCTTTTGCGAACTGCTGCACATACGCTTGGTCATTGGGATCGCCCGGCTTGCCGCCGCGAATGTCTTGCAACGGTTCGGGCAAGGCTTCCAGCGGCAGGCTCTGTCGCACGTAGCGCGGGTTGATCCCCAAGCCGGACAAGATGAGGACGTAGTGCTCGGCGGTGACTTCTGCCAATCCCCCGTCGAGAAACTCCTGCAGCGCGGCGGCATCACCCGTGTTCACGTCGCGCCGAACCGACTTCTCTTCCCGCGTGGTGGGATCGCCCGCTCGCACAACGTAACGCCTCGCTCCCGCCGCCGAGTCGTACTGAACGGCGAGGTGCAGATGACGACTCTCACCGAAGCCGAGCATCCGCTTCAAGTCGTCGTCGGTGTACTTCTCGATGTGGTTGTCGCCACAGAGATAGACGAGTACGGCGAGTACCGCAGACTCATTCGGCTTCGCAACCGGCGCGACTGATGCGGCCGATCGAACTGCAGCGTCTTGTGCGGCGAGAGGAGATGAAGTGCGAGACGATCGTCGTTGTGCCATCGAGCCAAGCTGGCCCGTGTTCCGCGCCATCACTTTCCACCACGGCTCGCTCCAAAATGAGACGCTGCACGCGGAGAGATGATTCAGTGCGACGATTGAACCCGTTGGCGTAGCCCGCTGTACAGAACTCTCTTCCTATTTTCGGCGAGTCGCCCGAGAGGCTGTTGAGGAGTGGGGGTGGTTCTGTTTCGCACGATCGGAACAGAGGCGTTCTTGGTGAGCCGGGTGGCGTCAGCCCAATGGCACTCACTTTGAGCGGCACGGCGCTAGCCGCCGGTGGATGGTGTTGTGTTTCCAAGCAAAGAACCGGCTGCTATCGCCGTGCCGCTCACGGGGTGAATGACAAAGTGAGTGCCATTCGGCGTCAGCCTTCGGACTTCATGAGCGAAAGTCCGAGGGCTGACGCCACCCGGCTCACCGAGACCCGCTTCGGAAACAAGTCTCATCCTCACCTGATGGGCCTCAAACGAAAGAAGTCGCCCGGTCACAGAGCGACCGGGCGACTTCTTATTCAGTGGAATTGAAACAAAAACTGCGATCAGTACGGAGAGACGACAGGCAACCCTGCGACCGTTCCCGTGGCATGAGCCGGATCGGCTTGAGGAATGATGCTCGACCCGGATGCGATTCCAGGGGCGGAGTAGATCGACTGAGTAGTCATCACAGGACTGCCCATGATCGTACCGGGCAGCATGATTTGCTCGGCCATCGCCGGATGTCGCGTCGTGTATGGTTGCTCCACGAACTGCTGATCCGCCAGCATCGGCTGCTGGTAAGACATCATCGGTTGAGACATCGCGGTCCCGGTCGGGCTCCACAAGGCCGTCTGCGTTCCGTAGGTCGGCAGCGGATAACCTCCGGCCACAGTGCCGTGTTGGTGTCGCCGATCACGACGAGTTAACCGGCGCGTGTCCACTGGGTCTTCGAGCGGCATTGCGGCGAACGTCGATTGGTCGAGCGAGATCGGTCCCGACGCAAAGGTGTTCGGTTGCGAATGGCTCGTGTTGTGCATCATGGCGGATCGTCGGACATCGCGTCGGCTGGAGACCGTGGCCAATCGAGAATGGACCTCGGGTTGATCCCATTGCGAGGCGAGCGAGCGTTCGTAGTACGCCGCTGCCTGATCCGGACGCCCCGCGTCGTGGTGGACCTGCCCCAGATGAGCCAGTGCGATTGGGTTGTTCGGCTCGACTTGCAACGCTTGGCGGAGCGACTGCTCAGCACCGGTCGTGTTTCCCAGTTCACGTTGCAGCCACGCCATCTCGACATGCGACGAAGTTGCGTAGGGCTGAGTCTCTGCCCAACCAACCAACAGCTCCTGAGCTTCGTCAGGACGCTGTTGCAGCATCAAGCTTTGAGCCAGCGCGTGATAGGTTGGCTGGTGCATCGGGTCGATCGACAGAGTGTGTCGCATCACCCGCTCGGCCCCCGGCAGATCGCCCTGCTTCTGCATGGCCATCGCTAAGTTGTGGCGGTAGTCGGGGTGATAAGGATCGTCGGCGATGGCTCGGGCGAACTCTTGTCGCGCCATCGCGTAGTTCCCCTTTTGGTAGTAGCCCATCCCGGAATTGTTCATGACCCAACCGTTGCTGGCGCGGCAACCCGTGGAGAGCACTAACAGCGCGAGGCAGATCGAAAATCGTGTGAATTGACCCATGGTGCGCATGGCTTCGCTACTCCTGTTTCATGGAAGCGTGAACGACCAAGTTTCGACAAGCCAATGCAGGCTGAGCCGAAGTTGCGTCGTCTTGATTGAGATGTGAGTGGGGGGGGAAAGGCGGCGGGAACATAGTCCACGATTTCGAGGCTCACAAGACGACTTTGGCCCTTGAGCGCATCGCTTGATCAAAACTTGAGACCCGATTGGCGGGGACCGGCGGAATCCGCGAATCAGTGGCTCCTTCGCTCGTAAAGCGGTCGCTTCTACGGGGTGGCGTCAGCAAATACGGCTCTATCTGCATGTTCGGCGAGCCGCGTGGAGTATCGGAAACACGGAACTCCGAGCAGGACGCAGTGCCCGCGAGGCACCTGTTGCGGCACTATCCAGCGCGAGCTAGAGTCGGTCGCAGACGTGACACATTACCGGCGTGTACGTCATTTACATCGACTTTTCGACTGTCCCCGTGAGGTTCTGCGATGCTTCGATCTGTTGCACGAACGAGTTGCCTGTCATGGATGTTCGCACTCACCATCATGTTCGCGATTGGTTGTCGCGGTCAGGTTGCCGAACCGACGAAGCCATCGACATCACCTGCCGCCGAAGTCCAACCAGTCGCTGCCGTCGAAGTGCCCCCACCCGAGCCGCCGTTCGTTCTCGAAGACGGATTTGATTCGCTCGCCTTCACTGACTTTGAAGCGTTCGCGGCCGAAGCGGGCACCTGGTCTGCCACCGCGGACGGACTGAAGTGTGGCGGCAAGCCGAAAGGTTATCTGTACTCGAAGCAGTCGTACCAAAACTTCACGTTGCGCCTCGATTACCGTTTTCCGCGGCCCGACAACCTCAAGGACGAAGCCAAGTTCAAAGGGAACACGGGCTTCTTGGTCTACATCACTGGCGAACACAAGCTCTGGCCAATCTGCCTCGAAGTGCAAGGCAAGCACGTCCAGATGGCCGCGATCAAAGAGAACGGTGGCGCGGAACCCGCAAAAGTCGAAGACGATGACGCGGCGAGACAGCAGGCTCGCAAACCCGTCGGCCAGTGGAACAGCCTCGAAATCGTCTCGAAGGATGGCGCATTGGCCGTCACGCTGAATGATACGCCGATCAGCAAGTGCGAACCCGATTTCATCAGCGAGGGGCCAATCGGCATTCAGGCCGAAGACCACCCCTTTGAAGTTCGACACATCCGCCTGAAACGAGACTGACCTCGCTGGCCGGTGTTACATTGTCGCCGCATTGTTCGCGGGCCGTGATACGGATTTGGTTCCATGCACAAAGGAAGCATTCCATGCTCAAGATTCTGATGCTCGCCAGCCTCGCGGCCGGTGTCTGGCTCGCGTCAACGCCCCTGCTCAGAGCGGCTCAGAATGGGAAGAACAACAAGACCAACGCTCAGAAGAATGACGAGCGGCGTGAGAACGACGCTGTTCAAAAGGCACAAAAGGATGTGAACGCGGCCGAGAAGGTGATGCGCGATGCCGAGAAGTCGGCGAGGCAAGCGGTAGACAAGCTCAAAGGGGCGATCCGCGATCAATCCAAAGCTGCCAGCCAAATTCAAAAGCGACGCGACGATCTCGAGGAGAAACATGGCGACTTGGTGGGACTGACCGAAGCACGCCGAACACTCGATGCGGCTCGCAAAGCCTATGGAAAAGCTGGCTCACCAATCCTGAAGCGAGTCACCGAATCGCCCTCGTATCAGGAAGCGGTCGAAATGGCCCAGCAGTCCGACCGCCGCTTGTCCGCTCTCCGCGATGACACAGACTTGGAAGATGCCGAGCGCCTGAAGCAGATGGCGGACGCGGCCAAAACCAAACAACTTCCCGCTCGATTGGAACGTGAAGCCCTTGATGCGGAAGAGTCACTCAAGTCGGAACGCAATGCGTTGAGAGCCGCCGAGCAGGCTGTTGCCAAGGCCAACGATGCGATGGATAAGGCGGTCGAAAAGGATCCGGAGCTGAAGTCGGCGAAGGACTCTTTTGAGTCAGCCAAGAACCAAGTCGCCGCTGCTCGCCGCGAATCGGCCAAGGAAGCCAAGCAGTTGGCCGACGCCCGACAAAAACTCAGCCGCGAACAGAATGATCTCCAACAGAAGATCAATGCCGACCGCAAGGACGACAACAAGCCGAAGAACAAGAGCAAACGGTGAGGCGGAGAGGGGGGAAGTCTTCCTGCCCGTTCTGCAACGTTCACACACGAAATCGAGGGAACGAATGGCCACCCGAAAGACGAGTCTGCGGAAGGCGACACTCAACACGAAGCCCGTTGCGAAAGATGCCTCGCCCACGATTGGCGAGTACCTCATCCAGCGGCTTCAGGACTACGGCCTCACGGATATCTTCGGTATTCCGGGCGACTTCGTCCTTCAATTCTATGGGATGCTGGAGGAGAGTCCGATCCGCGTGATCGGTTGCACGCGCGAAGACTGTGCGGGCTACGCGGCCGACGGGTACGCCCGCATTCACGGAATCGGTGCCGTCTGTGTGACGTACTGCGTGGGCGGACTGAGCCTCTGCAATTCTATCGCCGGGGCGTTTGCCGAGAAGTCTCCCGTCGTCGTCATCAGCGGCGCGCCGGGCATGGACGAACGAAAGTCGAACCCGCTGCTGCATCACCGCGTGCGCGACTTCAACACGCAGCGCGAAGTCTTCGAGAAGATCACGGTTGCCAGCGCAGCCCTCGAAGACCCGCTGACCGCGTTCCGTGAGATCGACCGCTGTCTCGAAGCGGCCCTGCGGTACAAGCGGCCGGTCTATCTGGAGCTGCCGCGAGATCGAGTCCACTCGCGCTGCCCACATCCTCACGTTCCGAAGTCTGATCCGCCCGTCAGTGACAAAGCCGCGTTGGACGAAGCTCTGGCGGAGGCTCAGCGCGCGATCAACGCCTGCAAGAAGCCGGTCATCATCGCGGGAGTCGAGCTTCACCGGTTTGGACTGGCGGATGCGGCGGTGAAGTTCGCCGAGAAGAACTCGATCCCAATGTGTGCGACGCTGCTGGGCAAGTCGGTCGTCAGCGAAAAGCATCCGCTCTACCTCGGCATCTATGAAGGCGCGATGTGTCGCGAGGCGTTGCGCACGTACGTCGAAGAGAGCGACTGCGTCATCATGCTCGGCGCATTTCTGACCGACATCGACATGGGGATCTTCACCGCGAATCTCGATCCGCGCAAGTCGATCTACGCGACGAGCGAAGAGACCCGCATCTCGCACCACCACTTCCACGACATCCTGATGACCGACTTTGTGCGCGGGCTGAGCAAGCTGGAGTTGAAGGTTCCCAAGCGAACGATGCTCGCCCGACCGAAGGGGGCCGATGCCAAGTTCAAACTGCAACCGGCCGAACCGATCACCAACGCCCGCCTTTTTGCCCGCATCAACGACATGCTCGATGAAACCATGGTCGTCGTGGCCGATGTGGGCGACTGCTTGTTCGGTGCCGCCGATCTCACCATCTACAAGAAGACGGAGTTCGTCAGCCCCGCGTACTACACGTCGATGGG
The DNA here is from genome assembly GCA_945862235.1 of Schlesneria paludicola DSM 18645. Classification (GTDB taxonomy): domain Bacteria; phylum Planctomycetota; class Planctomycetia; order Planctomycetales; family Planctomycetaceae; genus Schlesneria; species Schlesneria paludicola_A. The sequence continues at coordinate 2,381 of CAMAYU010000186.1, read as the reverse complement.
TTTCGCGATCCCCGCATCCATCGGCGTGAACGTCGCCGCTCCCGACCGCCGCCCGATCGTCCTCGTCGGCGACGGGGCCTTTCAGATGACGTGCATGGAGCTTTCCACCGCTGTCCGCCACGGATTCAATCCGATCGTGATCGTCCTCAACAACAAGGGCTACACGACGGAACGATTCCTGCAAGATGGCCCGTTCAACGACATCCTCAATTGGAACTACCACCGGATGCCTGATCTGCTCGGCGGCGGCTGGGGCTTTGAAGTTCACACCGAAGGGGATTTGGATCAGGCTCTCAACGCCGCCCTCGCCCACAAGGATTCTTTCAGCATTCTGAACGTCCACCTCAAGCCCGACGACATCAGCCAAGCCCTGAAGCGGCTGGCGGAAGGCTTGTCGAAACGGCTTTGAAACAAGCGGGGCGAGCTGTAAGTTCATGTCTAGGCTCATCCGGTGTTTCGAGGAGGTCGCCCAGCCACCTTGAGCGACCTCCTCAAAAAAACGGATGAGCCTTGTGCAATACCGGTGAAGGCAACGAAGGCTTGGTTGAGTGGCTTTACGATGCGGTTGACGAAGCCGTCATCTCTGCGCTGATCACACTCGCAAGTCATCCGCCGTCTGTTCGAGTTCCCTCGCGAACCGACTGCGGATCGGTTCGATGATGTTCTCGATGAACGCATCGACCTGCTCGGGAGCGCGGCCCACGAAGCGGCTGGCATCGAGTGTCCCGGTCAGATCGACCGCCGCGAAGGCCGCGTCGGATTGCAGGCGACTGAGTAAGTCGTTCGCCCGGCCTTGCTCCTTGACCTGACGCGCCGCTTCCTGACTGTGAACGCGAATCCGCTCGTGCAAGTCTTGGCGATCGCCACCCGCTCGAACGCCCGCCATCAAAATCTCTTCGGTCGCCATGAACGGCAGTTCTTCGTCGAGATGCTTCGCAATGACCTTCGGATAGACGACCAAGCCATCGACCACGTTGCGGTACAAAATCAAAATGGCGTCGGTGGCGAGGAACGCTTGTGGGATCGTCAACCGGCGGTTGGCGCTGTCGTCCAGAGTCCGCTCCATCCACTGTGTCGCTGTCGTTTGAGCAGCCGATGACGTGAGACTCATCACAAATCGAGCCAGTCCGCACATCCGTTCCGACCGCATCGGATTCCGTTTGTAAGCCATCGCCGACGAGCCGATCTGATGCTTCTCGAACGGCTCTTCGATCTCTTTGCGACTCTGGAGCAGACGCAGGTCTGAGCCAGACTTGTGAGCTGATTGGGCCAGTCCGCCCAACACGTCGATCACCTGCGAGTCAACTTTGCGCGAGTACGTCTGTCCGGTGACGGCATACGCGGCTGTGAACCCGAGCTTGTGGCACACGACGCGATCCAGCTCTTCAACCTTGTCATGATCGCCGTTGAACAGCGAGAGAAACGTCGCCTGCGTTCCGGTCGTTCCCTTCACACCGCGGAGCTTGATCGCCGCAATGCGATGCTCCAACTCTTCCAGATCAAGCACGAGGTCGTAGCACCACAGTGTCGCTCGCTTGCCGACCGTGACGGGTTGTGCTGGCTGCAAATGCGTGAACCCAAGGCACGGCAACGCGCGATACTGCTCGGCAAACTTCGCCAGCCGGTCGATCGTTGCGACCAACTTGGATCGCAACATCTCCAGACCGCGCCGCATCAGGATGAGGTCCGTGTTGTCGGTGACGTAACAACTCGTCGCCCCCAGATGAATGATCGGCCGCGCCGTCGGACAGACATCGCCGTAAGCGTGAACGTGCGCCATCACGTCGTGCCGCAATTGCAGCTCGTAACGTGCGGCCGCCGCGAAGTCGATGTCGTCTACCTGAGCACGCAGCTCGTCGATCTGCTGCTGGGTAATTTTCAGCCCCAGCTCGGCCTCGGACTCCGCCAACGCAACCCACAGCTTTCGCCACGTCGAATGCTTGGTCTGCGGCGACCAAAGTTGGCTCATCTCCGCTGAGGCATATCGCCCGATCAACGGGTTGTCGTACACATCGTGATTCACGCAGCAAATCCTTATTTGAGAACAGAGGCAGTGGTCACTGCAAAGACAAGCCCGCAGCGTATGCGAGCGAGAACTGTAGGGTGCGTGGAGTCTTCGGAACGCACCGTTTGAGGCAACAATGGTGCGTCCCGAAGACTCCACGCACCCTACGGTTCGCTCTCGCTCACTCTGCGGATTAGTTTTCGCGGCGACCGCTGTTCCTGCCATTGTCACTGGCCCTGTTCTCAAATAAGGATTTGCTGCGTGAATCACGATGTGTACGACAACCCGTTGATCGGGCGATATGCCTCAGCGGAGATGAGCCAACTTTGGTCGCCGCAGACCAAGCATTCGACGTGGCGAAAGCTGTGGGTTGCGT
>CAMAYU010000185.1 GCA_945862235.1 Schlesneria paludicola DSM 18645 | reverse complement strand
TCCAGGTCGCCTGCATGAGAAAACTCCTCGTCACGCTCAACGCCATGCTCAAATCACGCACCGATTGGAATCACACCCTCGTTCAGGAATCCTCCTGAATGCTCCCTGCCTTCTCTTGAAATGAAACACAGCCGCTCTGTGGTAAACCTGCTTCGATGACCTTCCATCAAGAGGATTGAACCACAGAGTCGCAGAGACACGGAGAAGGCAAGCAAAGGTCTGTTCCTCAGTAGCCTTCATCGCTCCGCGTGAAGAGAGCCGTGCGCGAGTTCGTACCGATTGTTCAAACCATGCCTCCTCGTCATCGGCTGTCTTCACGCGGAGCGATGAGGGCTACTGAGGCCAGTTTCCGCCGAGCGAGGTCTAGCAGTCCGCTGAAAATCGTAGGATGGACGCCCTCGTCCGTCCGCTTCCAACTCGAAAAGACTCGGACGAGGGCGTCCAAGTTGCGTTCTTCAACAGGTGCCCCCGTTGCCGACGTTTCTCAAAAAAGTGCGCCGGAAACGGGTCTCTCGTCGCGCTATACTCGCAGAACGATGAGCATCGCCGAGCCAGACGCCGTGATGGAAGAAGGCGATGTCGCTCGCAGCGACGCCGAACTTGTCGGTCGTTTCGTTGCGAGCGAAAGAAGAGGCGGCGTTCGCCGAACTGGTGCGGCGTCACAGCGGGTTGGTGATGAGTGTCTGTCGGCGCGTGCTGCGTGACGGTCACGACATCGACGACGTGTTTCAGGCGACGTTCCTCGTCTTCGTGCGCGATGCGGTGCGCGTTAAGAAGCAGGCGTCGTTGGCGAGTTGGTTGTACGGCGTGGCCCATCGGCTGGCCGTGCGAGTTGCCCAACAACGGCAGCAGCGGCGGGAGACGGGTCTCGTGGATGACACGGCGGTGGGCGACGATGTCCTGACGGATTTGGCCGACAGATACGATCAACAACTGGTCGATGCGGAACTCAATGCGCTTCCCGAACGGTATCGGCAGCCGCTCGTGTTGAAGTACCTCGCGGGGAAAACGCCACTGGAGGTGGCAAGCGAGTTGAAGCTCACGGTCGGTGCTGTCGAAGGCTTGCTCAAACGCGGCAAGCAGGAACTGCGGGCACGGTTGATGAAGCGCGGCGTGAAACTCGGCGCGGCGGTGATCGCCGTGCAGATGACTCGACAATCGGTTCAGGCGGCGTGTCCGAAGCAGCTCTTGGAAGAAACGATTCGGACGGGCCTCGCTTGGAATTCCACAAGCCCTCCACCCCTTGACCTGATCTCGGATCGAGTCCTCGAACTCACGTTAAAGGAACTGGCCACCATGACGACTCTGACAAAAACAGGCTTGACCATCGGACTGACCACGGGCGCATTGGCCCTCGGTTTGGGCGGAGCCGGATTCCTCGCGAGCCAATTTCAAGTCCGAGCCAGCGCCGGGATCATCGCAACGGTCCCCGTGGCCAGCTCCGCCTCATACAGTCTGACCACGACGGCCCTCGCCGCCGATCCGACTGCGGCCGAGACGCTGTTCGACACGGAAGTCGCGATCAACCCACCGGCCGAAGCGAACCCGGTTGCTGTCCCGCCGCAGCCACCCGCCCTTCCCGATGTCGGTGCGGCAGGTGGGCCTGCCAATACCGGAAACGCAGCTTCGCGGATGACAAACAACTCGGTCCCTTGGGACTTCAAACCGCGCAGTGCCTTGGTCAAACGAATCGAACAATCTTTGCTGCAAGACTCGGAGGTCAGCTTCATCGACACTCCTCTCCACGAAGCAGTCGACTTCTTGAAAGACCTGCACAGCATCGAAATCTGGGTGGACAAAGAAGCTCTCTCCGAAGATGGGATCAACTTTGATGAGGCGATCACCCTCCAGATGAGCGGGATCAGTTTGGACAGCGCCCTGAACATGATGTTAGAGCCACTCCAACTCGATTACGTCATCAAGAATGAAGTGCTGGTCATCACGTCCAAGCAGCGGGCTGATGAGATGATGGAGACGCGCGTCTACAACGTCCGCCGGTTGTCGCACCTTCCGGAAGGTCTGACTGTAATCCTCGAAAACGCCATCAGCCCTGATTCGTGGGTGCAGGCCGGAGGTGCTGGTTCCGTGACCGCTGCTTCACACAGTGTGTTGTTCGTTCGCCAGACGCAGCGAATTCACCGCGAAATCCTCGAACTGCTCGATCAGCTCGCTCAGCTCGCTCAAACGGAAGCCGTGCCAACAAATACATCTATCTACACGGGCGGGCAACCGGCTGGAGTGAAACCCGCTATGCCCACTGCGATTCCTGCCGGATCATCAGGAAATCCATACGGCAGCGCAGGGATTCCAACGGTTCCAACGCCCCGTCCCGAGCCTGTTCCTGCAAAGCCATGACCTTCGGCCTTAGGCAAACAGCGATAGACCGCGCACGGCCAAGATTGCCCACGCGGTGGAACGACGAAAGGTGATTCGACGAGCGAGTCAACTTCGCCTTCGTCCGCTATAGTCGCGCTCCATCAAGGAGCTTCTCATGGCGACGCAGCACACGACCACAATGAACCGTTCACGTTCGCTCTTCACACCAACCCGCAGCGTCAGCGAGGACGATTCCACGCGACACTTCTCATCATCCTCGCTGACGCTGCGGGTTGGTCTTCGGAACACACTGCTCATTCTTCTGGCACTCGTTCTCACGCCAGCCATTAGTTCGGCCGACGAACTTTTCCCGCCCGAGCTGACGATGTTCGAGCCGATCGCCTTGAACCCGGTCTTCACCGCGCGGGGCGACGGTCACTGGGATGTGAAGCATCGCGAGCGAGGCTGGATCGTGCGTGAGGGCGATCTCTGGCGGATGTGGTTCACCGGGTATGACGGAACCAAAACGGGGCGACGGCAGCTCGGATACGCCACGTCGCGCGATGGCCTCGCGTGGCAGCCGCATCCTGCGAACCCACTTTGCAAACAGCAATGGGTCGAGGATGTCTGCGTCATCCCGCACGAAGGGACGCTGCACATGTTTGCCGAGGGTGAGCAGGACCGCGCCCAGTTGTTGACCTCGCGCGATGGCCTCGACTGGCAGCGGATCGGCAAGCTCGACGTGAGACACGTCAACGGCGAACCGATCTCGGAGGGGCCGTATGGGACGCCGACTGCCTGGCTGGAGAACGGCGTTTGGAATCTGTTCTACGAGCGTAGCGACAGGGGAATCTGGCTGGCGCGGTCGCGTGATCTGAAGGTCTTCACGCATGTGCAGGATGAGCCGGTAATGGTCCCCGGCCCCGATGAGTTTGACCGCGACCTGATCGCCATGAACCAGATCATTAAACACAAAGGCCGCTACTACGCGGTCATTCACGGGACGAAGAAGAACGCCGATCCCACTCAGCCGAACCAATGGGCGACAGGCCTCGCCGTGTCGAGCGATCTCATTCACTGGACCAAGTTCCCCGGCAACCCGCTGCGCCCGATCAGCGAAAACAAATCGAGCGGCCTGCTGATCCCCGACGGCGACCGGTTCCTGCTCTACACCATGCACGGCAAGGTCGAGGTCCATCGGTCTCTGCACAAATGATGCACGGAATCTGAATCGCGACGTCTCCGACCGAATTGGTGAGCCGGGCGGCGTCAGCCCCAGGACTCTTGGGATTGCAGCACAGAATCCGGGGGCTGACGCCACCCGGCTCGCCCGACTTCGCCTATTGTCCGAAGTAGTGGCGCTCGGGATGACAACGCTGTCTTCTCGGAAATTCTTTGCAGCTCCCCCGTTGACTCTCGTCGATAGTGCATTACTATCGTAATACAGTCATGCAAACCAACCCGCTCGAATTCGCCGTGCAGCCAACTTCTGGGGTGCCGATCTATCGGCAGCTCATGGACCAGGTTCGTTCGCTCGTGTCGAGCGGACGGCTGAAGCCGGGAGATCGGTTGCCGAGTGTCCGGCAGATGGCGGCCGAGTTGGAGGTCAACATGATGACCGTCTCCAAGGCGTATACGCGGCTCGAAGCGGATGGCGTCTTGGAGCGGGAACGTGGCTTGGGGATGCGCGTCCCTGAAGCCACGTCGCGCGATGCGGCGGCGGCTCCGAAGGCTTCCGTCGCCGAGCGACAGCAAGAACTGAAGCCGATCGCCGACGAACTGGCCACGCGAGCGTGGCAGCTCAAATTGACGGATGCCCAGACATTGGATGTCGTCCGGCAGGTGTTGAAGGATCGCAAGTCGTAGGTGAAGCGACGCGGCCTTCGGCCACTTTGAGAGAACAAGAATTTGACGCCCAATCGTAGGCGACATCTCTGGTGTGGCCTTTCTCTGTCACGAAAGCAGTCTGACCATGACCGACGCGATCATTTCCACGCAGCGTGTGACGAAGACTTTTGGCTCGAAGGCCGTGCTTCAGGGGGTCGATCTGAGTATCCCGGCCGGTGCGGTTGTGGGGTTGATCGGGACAAACGGAGCCGGGAAATCGACGCTGATCAAATGCCTGCTTGGCTTGTTGAGACCGACTTCGGGGTCGATCCAATTGCTGGGGGAAGACCCTTGGAATCTGAGCGCCTCAGCGAAGAGTCGGCTGGGGTACGTGCCGCAGATTGTGAAGCTCTATCCATGGATGAAGGTTCGGCACGTCGTGGCTTACACGTCGGCGTTTTATGACTCGTGGGACAACGATTGGGCCGAGACGTTGATCGACCGGTGGGACTTGCCGCGCGAGCACCGCGTGGGGCCGCTCTCACCCGGCCAGTTGCAAAAGCTGGCGCTGGTCCTCGCGCTGGGCTACCGCCCCGAGTTGCTGGTTCTCGATGAACCTGTGGCCAGTCTCGATCCCGTTGCGCGGCGCGAGTTCCTGCGTTCGCTGCTCGAAGTCTGTCAGGACGAGAAGCACACGGTGTTGTTCTCGACCCACATCACGTCGGACCTCGAACGAGTCGCATCTCATCTCGCGATCCTCAAGGAGGGGAAGATCGTGATGTTCGATGAACTCGATGCGGTGAAGGATCGAGTCAAACGACTCCGCATCTCATCGGCGAGCGATCTGCCGCGCGACTTCTCAGTGCGCGGAGCCTTGCGGACGGAAGTGACCGGGCGACAAGCGGTCGCCGCCGTGACCGATCTCGATGAGAACGTCCTCAACGAAGTGCGAGACAAGTGGCAGGCCGAGGTCCGCGTGGAAGACCTGAACCTCGAAGACATCTTTTTGGAACTGCATCACGGGTGAGACATCCACAAGACGTAGGGTGCGTGAAGTCTTCGGAACGCACCAAAGTAGCCTTCATTGCTCCGCGTGAAGAGAGCCGAGTCAGTGGCGGTGTCGATGGAACAATCTGCGTTGAACTCGCGCACGGCTGTCTTCACGCGGAGCGATGAAGGCTACTTTGAAGGCAAAAACGAAAACATGACTCAGTGAGTCCACTTTCAAATTCGCAGACTCCACGCATCCTTTGAACTTGGAATGCCTGACACTCGCTGCCGCAACTCTGTGAAGTCGTACTTGAAAATCAGGGGCAAGCCGGAGGCTTACCTTACGAAAGACTATGCCATGAAACCCAAGACCATCCGTCGTCCCGGTCGCCTGCGTGCCGTGTGGTTGTCGTATTGGACGCGTTGGGAACTGGTGCTGATGCTGGTTGTGTTCTCAGCGGCGTTCGCTCTGCTCGTGCCGCTCATGTGGTTGGGAGACCCCAACACGGTGACTTCGGCGGAGCCAATCGCTCCCGTGCCAGCTCCGGTGGGACACGTGGGTTTGGCCGAGCAAGCGGCCGCGCTCGACTGGCCCCAGATACGCAGCCTCACGGCCTACAACTTGAAGGAGTGTGAACCACTCTGGACGCCGGGCCGCGCGCCGAAGTTGGAGTCGCTCACGATCCTCGACGCGATCACCGACGAGCAGCTTGCGAAACTGTGTGCGCTGTACGACCTGAAGTCGCTCACGCTTTACAGCCCGCAGTTGCTGACGCCAGAAGGTTGGAGAGTCTTCCAAGGGGAGACGAAGCTGACCTACCTGCGTTTGATTGGTATGCACGCTTTGCACAACGAACCGTCGCTCACGTGGCCACCCAACTTGCAGACACTCATCACCGATAACACGCACGGGAAGACTCAACAGCGGCTCGATGAGTGGCAGCGGTTACCTCATCTGACAACCCTCAGTACGTGGCTCATTCCGAAGCAGGGGGACGAGCTGGCACCGGAGATGCTCGACACGTTGCGACGCTTTCCCAGCTTGAAGCGTTTGTATTTGGTACCGATGGGGAAGCACGCTCCGAACTATGTGGCCACTCAGCAGGCGGCGCTGCCGTGGGCACGAGTCCGCCCGGCTCACTATCATCCCGAGCGCATGCGGCATGCGGCGGTGATCGTGATCGGTGGGTTACTGGTCCTTGTGCTGCTGTCGGTCCAGTTGTCGTCGCAGTTCGTGACGACAGCCCGCGTACTGACGCCGCTTTTCGAGCGGTCGCACCTGAGTTTCGTGATTGGCGTCTTCGTCGCGCTGATCGCGGTCTCGTTTGGCTTGCTGATTTGGACAGGCTGCTCGGCCTTCGTCGCGCTCAGTCTCTGTGGATCATCCGCCGTGTTACTCGGCACGGGTGTGAAGTTGATGAGTCGCACGAGTGGCAATCTGTTTCCGGGGTTCAACAACTTCGCGTTCGCCTTGCCCGCCGTGGTGTTTCCAACGATGTGCGTCGGAGCGTGCGTGTTCCTCCTCGGCGGGGAACTCGATTGGATTCTCGACGGTCGCCAGCCGTGGTTGCTCGTCGTGGTGTTGGCCGTTTCGGTGTGGGGCGCGTACGAGCTGATCGCGATGCAGACCGGTTTGCGGCGACGCTTGGAAGAGTCCGGCATCGCGAATGTCCCGATGGGAATGTTCAACAACCGCGGCTGGGCCGAATGGGCCGCCAATGCGGCTGAGGTGCGATCAGGCTCAGGGAAGAAAGAGGCTCTTCCCTATTGTCTGATCGACGGACGCTTGGACAAGTTCGTCGCCCAGCATGAGGCCCGGCAGAGCACGACATTGCTCGCACTCTGGCGGCTCGGCGGCCAAAGCATGTCTGACTTGCTGAAGTGGTACATCATCACGCTGGCCGCAGGATTGGTCTTCATTGGCATTCCCGTGGCGTGGCTCGCCCCCGATTGGTGGTCTCAATTTGGTCCCATGGTGGTGGGGCCGATGGTCCTGCAGTTGCTCGGTGGTGGACTGCTCATGCCGTTGGGATTCGCTTGGACTCGGCGACCGATGCAGGAGCTGGAACTGCTGCGACCGGTGAGCCGCCGCGATTGGAGAGAGACTTGGTTTCGCGGCGTCGCTGCGGAAATGGGTCCGACGCTGCTCACGCTGTTCGGATTCGGCGTTGTCCTGTGGTGGTGTGGGTTGGTGGGTGGCTTGACTGCGATGCAGTTTCTCTGGGCCTCGATCATTTTCATCGGGATCGTGGCGAACATGTATGCCGTGGGGATGGGAACGCTCACGTTTAATTTGCGCTCGCAAGTGCCGCTCGTGTTGTTCGCTATCCCGGTCGCTCTGGGCCTCTTCGCCGTTGTCCTGTTCATGCTCGCCCCCGTGCTGGATCAGCATTTCCCAGTACAGCCGTCACCCGCGTTCATCAACATCATGCTCGCGGGTCTGGCCGTGTTCCTGTATGGCACGGCTGGCCTGGGGCTGTGGCTCTCATGGCGGCGCTGGATGAAGTGGGAAGTGGGCATGGTGGCGTAGCTAGTGGATCGCGAAGGAACGTGACGCTGAGACACAACTCCTGCGTGGTTCATCAGACAGGTCAGTGTTGGGACGGGCAAGCGAGACGCTGACCCTACGAAAGGAAACGTCATGAGACATCTTCCCATTCTTCGACCGAGCCGATTGCGGGCCGTGTGGCTGACGTATCGGACGCAGCTTCGTTGGTGGTCGTGGCCGCTGGCGATGGGGATTGTTGGGTTCCTGCTGTGGGGGGCGTACTTGGGCTGGCAGCCGAGGGTGAACCAACTGCCCCAGATCGGTCAGGAGAAGATCACGGAGCAAGGCCCCGACGGGACGGAGGTGGTCCGTTATGTCTCGAAGATCATCGGGCACACACCGGTGCGAGTCTTCAACTCCGGACTTCCATCCGACCCCACACCGGCTCCACACGCGCGTGTGAGGATGACAGACAACGGCAGCGTGGAAGGGAATGAACCGAAGTGGAACCAGCTCCGATCACTGACGCTCGATCGCGGCTGGGCGAGTTGCAAACCGTTGTGGGCCGACGGCGCGTTGCCGCTGTTCGAATCGCTCGTCGTATGGAATCCAGTGCAGGACGAAAGCATCATCCGCCTGTGTGAGCTGTACGACCTCAAGGCTCTCACATTGGTTCGTGCGGGTGATCTCACGACGACCGCGATGGAGGCATTGGCGCGCGAGCCGCGTTTGGAGTTCTTAAGCCTCGACATTAGCAACAGCTCTTTAGGATTCCCGCCGCTGCCGGGTGAGCACCCACTTGCCGTCCAACAGCGTTTGGAGAAAAGAGCCAAGACGCTGCAACGAGCGTTGGCGATCGCGTGGCCTGCGACGCTAAAGACGCTCCGTTTCTATGACGAGCCAGCGGGGACGAATCTCGCGCGGCTCAAAGAGTGGCAACAGTTGCCTCACTTGAGCTGCCTCGTCACGCGGCTGACTCCGGTCGAAGGGAACCAGCTCGATGACGAAGTGGTCGCGACACTGCAACAGTTCCCAAAACTGAAGCGGCTCTACCTGAGAGACCCGTCGCAGGGTGAGACCGACTTCGCGATCATCCAACAACGTCGGTTGCCTCAACTGATCGTCCGACCGATGCAATATGACCCGACGCGCGGGAAGCGAGCGATGGTCATCGGGATCGGCGGAACGGTGATCATGCTGTTGTTGCAGTTCGTGCTGATGAAGCAGTTCGTCACGTCCGCGAATCGGCTGAAGCCGCACTTCGCGCGGTCGCACTTGCTGATCCCGGCGGGCGTGATCGCGGCGCTGGCGATCACGTCGTTCTTCCTCTACCGACTGGCCGATTGCCCTGCGCTGGTGGGACTTGGGATGTGTGCGGCCTCCGTCGCGGTGGTCGCTGTTGCAGTGAAGTTGTTTCGTACTCTCACGGGAGTCGCTGGCCTCCAACTGTTGGTCAATCCCGGTATGTGGTTCCCCGCTGTGATCGTTCCGTCGGTGTGTTCTCAGCTCGTACTGTCGATCTACGGTGCTGAGATCGACTGGTTTCTGCGCGGACAGTATTCGTGGTGGCCGCTGGTGGTGTTGGTCGTCTCGGTGTGGGGCGTCCGCGACATGGCCATTTGGTTGTGTGAGCTGTCTCGCGAACTGGAGCAGGGAGGCTGCGCGAACGTGCCGCTCGGAACACTCGATCCAGCAGGTTGGGCCGAGTGGGGGAAAATCGCGATGGCGGCGAAGGCCACCGGTCGCGAGAAGACTCCGCTGGCACATCGGCGGATGGAACGACGCCTCGAACAGATGGAACGCGATCTGGCGGCGGGGAAGAAGTTCACGCAGTACGAACTGTGGCGACTCGCCGTGTTGATGACGTTCATCGACTGGATGTTCATCATGGTTCCGGCGTTCGCGGCCATCTTGATTCCGCTTGGTTTGCTCGCTTACTACCTCGACGGCAACCCGTTCGAGCTGGGGCAGCGCTCGACGGGATCGGGCAAGATCGGTTGGCCGATTCTCCTTCAGTTCGTGATGGTGGGCTTGGCGGCGCCCTTGGCTAACCTCTCGCAACGTTACCCGATGCTCGCCATGGAACGACTCCGTCCCGAGACGCGCGAGAACTGGACGAGGACTTGGTTCCAAGGGGTCTTCTGGGAACTCGCCCCGCTCCCCGTGCTGTTGCTGTGTGCGACCGTTGTCACCCACCAGTTCGGTCTGATGCTGGATCACTCTGTCGCCGGAGCGGCAATCTTGTTCAGCATGGCCGTCGGAGCTGGCAGCGTCCTCGTGGCATTGGGAATGTGGGCGACGACGCTTCGTTCACACTGGTGTGCCGTGGGGCTGATTGTTGCGGGCGCGGGTGGCGGGGCGGGGCTGCTGTACATCCTGTCGGGTATCGAGTTTGGGTCGATGAGCGGTGACTCGGCCGTCGCCGTCTGCATGATGGTGACGTTTCATGCCGCCGCGTTCGGACTGTGGCACCTCGCCCAGTGGCGCTGGCGCGAATGGGAGTTGGGGCTGACGGAACGATAAGGATCGGCGCATCAATCACTGTCGCGAACTGTTCTTTGTCGGGTGCCACGGTCACGGAGTCTTCGACGTGGCCGTGTGACGATGGAACACGCACTCTGTTTTCACACGGCCACGTCGAAGACTCCGTGACCGTGGCACCCTGAAAACAACCGGTTTCTTGCCGAGTTGTCTCTCATTCCGACGTTGTCCGGTGGAGTTCGTTCCAGAGGATCGCGAACCAGAGTTGTGCCGCCCGACGTTGGCCGAGGGCGCTGAAGTGGCGGCGAGACTTCGCGTCGCCGCGACTGTCGCCGCCGAGGACATCGGTGTCGGGGCCGGGTCGGAAACCTTGGCGGCTCCAGAGTTGGTCGATCGCCGAACGGATATGGTCTTCTTCAATGGGGTTGTTGTAGACAGTCGGGTGCAGCGTGGATTTGGCTAAGAGCCACGGTGGCTCGAAACCCCAAGCGTCGGCGGCCGCTTCGCGAATCTCCTCCATGTTCTTGATGTAAGTCGCGACAGGCGTCTTGGCGATCACGTCGGACTCACCCTGCTGCCAGAGGACTGCGCGGAACGATTCGACCTCGCGCCCCGCTTTGACGAGACGTTTGTGAAGCTCGCCATCGGGATGCCACTGCGCGGTTGAGGTCGCTCCGACCGAGACGTTGACGAACGCGACGGGGACACGCAACGTGGGGGCGAGCATGTCGCCGAGGGCCGGCCAGATCGAACCACCGTCGCCGTTGTGAGGCGGCGGATCATGCGCGACGCGCCACGTCTTGGCCTGCCAGTCATACGTCGAAACGGCCAGCGCGGGGTCGGTCACCTTGAGGATTTCGTCGTTGTAGCCACCGGCATAAGACTGGCCCGCGACGACGAAGACTTCGCCGACCCCAATCGCCTCGACAGCACCGGCGGCGACCGTCGCTCCTTTGTCATCGACGCAGCGAATGTCGAGTCGATAAGGACCACCGGCCGGGACTTCTGCCAGTCCACGCAGCTCGTTCGGATCCTCTTCGACCTGCAAGCGATGCCATTCAAAACTGCGGCCATAACCTTTCTCGGCCAGTACCAACCGGAACTGCCATTCGCCGCTCGCGCCCTCGGGCTTGGCCCCGCGTACGGCGATGTCGGCGTAACCAAGTTCCGGTCCACCGGGCGTGTTGGCCGCCGACCGCTTCGGTTCAAAGCCTTCTCGCTGCACGACGAGGTGTGGCAGCGGTGAGGTTAGCGTGACCTTGGCCGGTTCCGCCGCGTGGGCAATGGCAGCGAGGCCGCTGAGCACACAGAACGACAACGTGAACAAAGGGTGTGAGCGGGGCATCGCGAGGTCTCCACAAGGAGAGTGAGTTCAAACCAATATCACGGGTGATTCAGGCAGAGGACAAACGTAGGACGGGCACTCTTGCCTGTCTTTCAGTTTGAAAATGGACGGGCAAGAGTGCCCGTCCTACGTTGGGTTCACGGTCGCTTCTGGGCGAAGAGCCATTCCATGAACTTAGGATCGGCATAGGTCGGCTTCCATGAGTCGTGTCCGACGCCGGGGTATTCAGTGTACTTCGGTTTGCCGCCCGCCTTCTCGATGGCGGCGATCATGCGTCGCGAGCGTTCCGGTTTGACGGCCGTATCTTTGTCTCCGTGGAAGGCCCAGATGGGGAGTTGAGTGACTCGATCAGCGGTCGCTTCATCGGCTCCACCACAGACCGGCGCAGCGGCCGCGAAGAACTTGGGCGTGCGGGCGATCATGTCCCACGTTCCGTAGCCGCCCATCGAGAGGCCGGTCACATAGCGACGTTGTTCGTCGATCCGAAACTCTTTCTGCAACGCGGCAATCACATCGCGTGTTAGCTTCAGGGAGATCGACTCTTCGGCGGGGATCTCGTGGTGGTCGATGGCCCAGTCGACTTCGACCCATTTCTTTTCGTTAGGGCACTGCGGGACAAGCACGAAGCAGGGGTACTTCGCGCGGTTCTCGGCTTTAGCGAAGTCGCCGGTGGCGTGGACCAGCGTTTTGAGATTGTCGTCGCCTCGCTCGCCCGCGCCGTGCAGGAACAGGACCAGCGGATAGTTGGTCGTGTCGTTGGTCGAGTACCCGGCAGGTGTCATCAGCCGGTAGTTCAGCTTCTCACCCTTGTCGTTCTGATAGACGCGGGCCTCGTAAAATTCTTGCGACATGGCGGGGCGACCTGAGAGCAGAGCGACGGTGAAGACCAAGAGCGTGAATGGTCGAACAACGAGCGGGCAAAGCGGAACGATGTGCATGGAGACATTCTCGATCAAGCGGAGGCAGCGTGACATCACCGGCCGAGTGCGCCACGAAAGTGGGGGACTCGACACGACGCCATCGGGACGACGGCGTTCGGCGGGAGTATAGCCGCGACTCGGGCCAGGCGAGATGGTCCGCGCTGCGGGCGGACGCGAGAGCGATGACCAAGTCGCGATCA
>CAMAYU010000184.1 GCA_945862235.1 Schlesneria paludicola DSM 18645 | reverse complement strand
GCGTCAGCCCCCCGGTTCTTCCGAAGAGGGCTGACGCCCAAGAACCGGGGGGCTGACGCCGCCCCGCTCGGAAATTCTCACTCTGTGCTGGACGAGGTGAATGAAGCCTGCGTGAAGCAGCCTCCACAAACGAAAAAAGCTCCGCACTTTGCGGAGCTCGGTGAGCGTAATCGAAGTGGCCAGGGCCGGGATCGAACCGGCGACACCAGGATTTTCAGTCCTGTGCTCTACCAACTGAGCTACCTGGCCAGCTTGCGACTCGTCTCAGACGGGCCGCGAGCGGGGCGGCAGGATGACGGATGGTTCAAGAGCTGTCAAGGTTCGCGTCGGCGTTGGCGCGAGGCTGTTTGAACAGGTTGTTCGCCCTCATCAAGCGTCGCGACAGGCTGGCGACATCGCCGGGAGATTGAGACACTGCCGCGCGACTCCGTAACCGGCCTCGTGTACCAAACAGACTCTTGCTTGCTGGTGGCCCCTCCGATGACCGACTCCGATCCCGCCGCGCTGCGACGCGCCGTCATCCAGCACCTGGAAGGCTTCCAACGCGCGGGGCTGACTCACTGGAAGCGGATCGCGCCGCTCGTCGTTGAGACACCGCAGCCGGTCGCACCGACTGCTTCCACGGGGGCGAGACCTCACCACGTTGATGCCAGCCCCGGTTCGTCTCTCTCGTCACACAGTCCATCCGCCCCATCACTGCCCTCAAGAGCCGAAGTCATGCCCGCTGCGCGTCCCAACAAATCTTCCACGGCATCCACTGGTGCGGTGGCTTCCGCGCCAGTCGTCTCAGCGTGCGCGACGTTTCAACCGTTGAACTTGCCGCGTGGCGAGCGAGTCTCGCAACTGAGCGTGCTGGCAGAACGAGTGGCCGCGTGCGTGCGATGCCAAGAATTGGCGAGTACTCGTAAGCAGACCGTGTTCGGCGTGGGAAACCCCGAGGCGAAGATACTGTTCATCGGCGAGGCCCCCGGCGCGGACGAGGACGCTCAGGGCGAGCCATTCGTCGGACGGGCCGGTCAACTGATGAACGACATCATCACCGCCTGTCGCATGAAGCGCGAGGACATCTACATCTGCAACGTCCTCCGCTGCCGACCTCCCGGCAATCGGCTGCCGTCTCCCGAGGAAGCGGGCAACTGCCGCGAATACCTCGACGGCCAGATCGCCCTCGTCAACCCCGAGTACATCGTCTGTTGGGGATCGACGGCCGCGAAAAATTTGCTCGCGTCCGAAGAAACGATCGGCAAGCTGCGCGGTCGGTTCTTCGAGTACGGCCGAGCCAAAGTCCTCTGCACCTATCACCCGTCGTACCTGCTGCGGAACCCGGCCGCCAAGAAGGACGTGTGGGAGGACATGAAGCTCCTCTTCAAGGACATGGGCGTGGATTTGACGGCGAAGACGTGATGCGGTGAGGATCGGCGCATCATGACTGCCGTGGCTTGTCGTCTTGGCTTTGGTGAGCCGGGTGCCGTAAGGCCCGGACATTTGGCCGAGGAAATCCGGGGCCTTACGGCACCCGGCTCACCTGATTTCGACATTTTTTGTCGGGAACGTCAAAGAAACAACAGCAGCCCGGGCTGTACAACAGGCCGGGCTGCTTTGTGATGAGCGTCAGGCGTCGGTGAGCGTCACCGCTAGTGAACTCACTTGTTGTTGATCGTCACGCCCGGCCAGTCGTCGGTGCGGAACGGAGTCAGCGGCAGACCGGCTCCGCTGAACATGTTGCAGATCGGGTTGTCGGCCCAGGCGTAACGGACGGAGGCTGGCTCCTTGACCGCATCGCTCCAGACTTCGATCTGACCGTTGGGCAGAATCTTGGCCGAAGCGTGGACGAACTTCTTGTCTTCGCCCGCGATCGTGAAGCCGCGTGGTTCGTTCACATCGAACGGACGCCAACCGCCGGTCGTGTGTTCAAACGTGAGGACGACCTTGCCCCCTTGCTTCTCCATCGACTTGTAGATCGGGCTGCGCGAGGCGAGTCCCTGAATACCGTAGTCGTTGACCAAGGCCAGTCGCGCCAAGCGGCGTCCGACATCGACCTTATTCTTCGGGTGAATGTCCTTCCCTTCACCGATGTCGATGATGACCGCTTCACCGGTTTTGGGGAGCCGGGTCATCGTCATCGTCTGAGCTTCACGCAGCTCGGCCCAATCGCTTTCGGCTGGCTCGGTCTTTTCCGCTTTGAAGTCGGCGAGCTGAACCCAATAGAACGGGAAGTCCCCTTGGCCCCATTCCTTCCGCCAACTGTCGATCATCAGCGGGAAGAGGTCGCGGTACTGATAGGCCCGCCCCGCATTCGATTCGCCCTGATACCAAATCGCTCCCTTGATTCCATAACCGAGGTGCGACTTGAGGACGCCGTTGTAGATGTTGCCGGGGCGCGAGTTGCCTCGCATCTGACCGTTCATTCCGGCGATCGCTTTCTTGTCATCGTCGGTCGGTGCGGTCTTGGCCGACAGGTCGGCGAACGCCTTCTCGCGCGCAGCCCAGCTTTCCATCAGCGGCTTGTACTTTTCGTCAGCGGCGAGCGTCTCGCGTTTGATCCATGCTTCGCACGCACTGCCGCCCCACGCGTTGTTGATCATGCCGACGGGAACATCGAGCGTCTGATGGAGCTGCCGACCGAAGAAGTAACCGACAGCCGAAAAGCCGCCGACGGTCTCGGGCGTACAGACTTGCCACTGGCGATCATTGTGCGTCCAGATCGGCTCCTGCACGCCGATCTGAGGGAAGTTGATCATGCGAATCTTCGGATACTTCGCAGTGGCCCGTTCGAGGTCCGGATCGGTCGACTGATTGACATTCCACTGCATGTTGGACTGGCCCGAGCAAACCCAGACTTCACCAACAAGGATGTCGTCGAACTTGATCTCGTTCTTCCCCTTCACGCTCATCGCGTAAGGGCCACCGACGGCGAGTGGGTCGAGCATGACATGCCACTGCCCATTGGCACCGGCGGTCGCCTGATGCGACTGCTTGTCGATGGAGACGGTCACGGCTTCGCCCGCTTCGGCCAGTCCCCAAACTTTGTTCTTCTGCCCCTGCTGCAAGACCATGTGACTGCCGAAGATGTTCGGCAACTTCACATCGGCCCGCGCCTCGGTCCCGGTCAGCGCAACCAGCGCCGCCCCGACCAACGTCCAACAACACATCCTGCTCGTCCAAGCCATCCGCATAAGACTGTCCCTTCTTCCTGATGCACTTCCCGGCTGACCAGCCACCGGACGCGGCCTTCACCTTCCCAGTGAACGACCCCGCCCCGCAGCAACGTGGGCGGGAGCATATCGGCCGACGCAGATGAACTGAACGGAGCGAACCGAGAGTTCAGGCAGCGTGATGAACGAGCACGCGTCCGCGAGATCGCATTGCTTGGTGGAGAGAGTGCAAAGTGAGAAGTGATCGGTGCAAAGTGGAGGACGGTTGGAAGTTGGACATCATCTCGTTCGGCTTGTTGTCACTCCATCGTGAACGGAGCGTCACCAGCTACCTCATCATGCCTGATGTCCACTCCTTCATTTTGCACTTTGCACCGATCACTGGTCACTGTGTCTTCGTCCTACTTCCCCGTCGCCATCACCACCGCTCCGGTCACGACGAGAGCCGCTCCAAAGAGGCGCTGGGCCGTCACGGGGAACTGCGCGGCATGGCACCAACCAAAATGGTCGATCATGAGCGAGGCCAGCATCTGTCCCGCGACGACCGCGCAGAGCAACGCGGCGACGCCGATGCGCGGTGCGACCACGATGCTCGACCAGACGAAGAGTGTTCCGAGCAGCCCTCCGATCCAGACCCACCACGGCGCGCGAGTCACTTCGTTCAGGGCGGGCAACGGGCTACGCAGGATCAGGCAATAGACCGACGAGGCCAGCGTCCCGACCACGAACGACACCAACGTCGCCTGCATCGGGTGAACGAGGTACGTCCGCATCTGCGTGTTGACGACCACTTGAAAGGAACTCGTCGCACCCGCGATGAAGGCAATCAATACGAACAACAGTTTCATGGCGTGGTCTCGATCAAGGAACGTAATGCCAGTCAGAAGTCCGGCTTTTCTGAAAGCCGGACTTCGTATGAACCGCAGGCCAAATTATTTAACCGCAAGCCAAAGGCGAGCGAGTCAGGGGTGCAAATTTAATGCACGGTCTTACGCCGGCGCTCGCCTTTGGCTTGCGGCTAAACGAGGCCGTCGGGATTGAGTTCCACGCTCGCCTCGCGTCGTGGGGCGAGTTGTCCGGCAGCGAACAGGACCGCGACCGGGACGAGCTGCATCAGGAACCGAGGACTCGACCCGCCGATGTGTTCGTCGAGCTGAGCCGGCGCGAGCATCCCCGCGATCATCAGTGCCAACAGCGAACCGATCACGTCGAGCAGCAGAACCAGTTGCGATGCCGACAGGACTCGGCGCGGAGCGATCACCAGCCCGACCAGCATCAGCCACCAGTGCAGTCCCCAGTGAGGCCACTCCCACAACATGCGGTGAGCCAGATGAAGAGCCTCCCACGCGAGGACCGGCAACCGTTCGATCACGAGTGCGAATGAGGCTCGCCCGAAGTAATTCATCTCGGTGGTAAGAGGCAGGTCGCGCCGATGAATGAGCCACGGCCCGAGGATGATCGCCGCACAGATCACGACGGCGGCCAACGTGCGAATCAATGAGCCGTTCTGCTGGACGCTGTCCGAACATCCGGGATCAGGCACCGCAGAGTTCGTGCGAACGACTTTTGGAGCGAGGCGAACGAGGAGGATGAGCATGCTCATCGCGACGACATCGACGAGCAGAAACGCGATCCCCTCGTCCTTGGTGAACGCGGCGAATGCTCCGCACAGGCCCGCGATGATCGATGCGCCAGCGACGCGACGCGACGCGGAGCTCAGACCAACTCGAAGCGTGAGCGAGGACGAACCCGCCTGTCGCTTCGAATCGTCATGACTCACGTTTTGATGGGCGCTGGTGTTGAGACGTGGGGCTTCGCTGGCGCGGGCTTTCGCGCTGGCGCTCGCGTCCTCGCTCACGCTTCGGGTTAGTGTTGGCGAGTCGTGCCACGTACAGGCATCCCACAAGTACAACAGGGCCAGTCCGTGGAAGCAGGCCATCGGCGCGTCGGCTTGGCCGCTCAAAAAGCCGAGTTCGTAGGGCATGAGTACGGGAACGGTCGCCAACAACAGCGCGAAGAGCCACGCAGCACCGGGCAACACGCGGCGCGAAAGCACTCCCGCCATTGTCAGCACGAGGCCGAGATACAGCAGCGGGAAGACGATCTTCGAGAGCCGGTCATCCACGCTGCCGAGCAACGCGTAGACATGCTGTTCGGCCAACGGAATGAGCAACGGATACTTCGGGTGATACTGCACGAAGTCGGGGTCGAGGAGATCGGGACTGCGAATCGACCCGTCTGCGGCGAGGACCCGTCCTTTGATCGCGAAGATGGATCGCTCGTCCCAAAAGTGATGCGGCGTCAGCAGCGTCTGAGCGAGTGCGATGACAGCTAGTCCGCCGATCAGCCACTGGCAAACACGACACCAAGCAGCATCGCGCCGCGCGTCGATCTCGATGACCGACCCTTGAGAGTCGATCCAACAACCCCGCACCCCCGGCTCCTCTCCCCGCAAAGCCGAGGCGAGGGGTGAGTTTGCAGATCGACTCTGACTCGGACTCCTGCGTTGAACCGCGCGACTGTGGCGCGACCACTTTGATCGGAGCCGCTTCCAAATGATCGGACCTCCGCACACGAAACCAATGACCGTTAAGGTCAGGCTTGCACCGCGTCCGAGCATCCCGCCGCAGAGTGACCAGACGAAGAGGCCCCAGGCGGTGAGACCGATCCCCAACACGAGGCCCAACCCCGCGAGTTCCGCCCACGGGGTTACTTCGGTCGAGCCACTCTCGCCCGTCGGCGGAGCGACGGGACTACCGTAGTCCAGACGCTCTGTCGGCTGGACGGATCGAACCAAACTCGATCTCCACCATGCGAGCGACAGCACCAGATGCGCCACCGCCACTCCGAACAGCCACTGGCCCAGCAATCCGAATGTCAGCAACAAAAGTCCGCTCATGGCTGACCTCCTGCCGTGGCTCGACGCAATCGGACGAGGAAGTTGGGAACGCGCGACGGGTTGCCGTGCATTCGCCGCTGGAAGGCGATCCAGGCGGGATCGTCCTGTAGCTCCGAACGATCGAACTCATCGGGATGCTCAAAGTACTCCAAGATGTAATCGGGAGCGATCCGCTGAACGAACGCTGCGTCGAGGTCTTCCAACCGATACGTGGCGAGCCGACGTTGCAGATTCTCTTTCGGGATGACGTGTTCACTGTCAGGGTGCATTTTGTGATAGAGCCGCCTCGGCAGCAGGTAGTACGACAGGAAGAACAGCTTCTGATCGCTGACGACGAGAATGCGCGAGTTTGTGGGTGTCGCCTGTTGGACGTAGCGAATCACATCGACGTTCGAGTCACTGATGTTGGGCAACACGCGGTCGCCCGAACGGAACCGATAGTACGGCCAGTCGCGCACGCGCTGTCGCAGTGAGTCGGCGAAGTGAACCACGGCGAGACCACACCACGCGGCAAGGACCACGCGCACGAGAACGGTTCGCCACCGACTGCTCCGCGTGCCATCGGCCATCCCGCGCGTCACGGAGAGCATCCCGACAACCGCATCACTCCACCACCTTGCGGTGTTGGCGAAGTCGTACCAACTGCGACACGCGGCCAGCAGCAGCAACGGCATGACGACCCTGAGCAGCCAGCACAGGAATTCGGCGTGACTGATCGCCTCCAGTCGGCGCGTGTCGTCGGGCGGGGCGAGTTGATAGGCCCAGTCTTGAACGACATCGACAGGCAGAAACCAAATCAGCCCGCCAATCAGTGCGGTGGTCAGCGTCAGCGGTACGAGCAGGCAGCGTAGCCAGAACTGCGACCGAAGTTCATCACCGGTGAGGCGGGCAGAACGATCAACCTTGAACATGAACCCACCGCGATTGGAAATTTCGTCACTGGCCGATGAAGCTGGCAAGATCGGACAGGATCGCTTCGGCAGTCTGTTCCGCAGCCTCGCGCGAGAGGAAGTCGCCACGATTCAAACGTTGACGGACTTCTTCAACAACATCCGCACGAACCTCGGGGATATCGTGCAAGGCGGCCAAGTACGGATCGAACTCGCCGCGTTCTGGCGATTCCGACGACTGTCCCGATGAGGCTCGCGATGCCGATGAGGCACCCGACACCGGCCGCCCCTGTTTGCGGTTGGGAAGGGGAACACCTGAGTAACCTGTGTCAATTCGCATCGGAGTCCCTCGGCAGCGAGCAGTCACTCGCAAACAATTGTCTTCGCCGCCGTCTCAATTGATTTTGCTAGCAGCTCGCCCAGTAAAAAAATGCGAAGAATCGGTCAGGTCGGAGACCCATCCGAAGTTTCTCTATTGGCAGATCGCTCCGTCTCACGAACGACAACAGAGAAGGTCGATCCAGTCTGGCGCTACGCCACACGCGGCGGATACTTGCCGGTTCGGTTTTTTAGGTCAAGGTCAACTCATGTCAGCCAACGAACCCGAAGAACGCGAGCTGACCGAAGAGGAAATGATCGCGGCGATGGAGCAAGCCCTCGCGATCACGCCCCCTTCAGAGGAACCGACAGAATCCGCAGGGTCGGGTTCATCGTCGTCACTCTTCAATTTGGGTTTGATCGTTGCCGTGGTTTTTCCGATCGCGTGGGGCCTGAGTTCCGCACGGGTCAGGGGAGCGGCGGCAACTGCGGCAGCGGTCGCCAATGCGGCCACCGCCGCTGCCGCGAAATCCGCAGAGTCGCACAACGTGGAAACGAAGCCCGCGCCTCCCCAGTTCGTCGGGGATCGACACACAGGCGACGAGTTCTTTCGTGCCGGCAACTTCGAGTTCGCGTTGCACCATTACAGATCGTTGGGAAGTGACGAAATCTTGCGGCTTCCGAAAGATTTGTTGTTCCGCATCGCACTTTGTCAGGAAGGACTCGGCTTGTGGGATGAGGCACTGGTGGGAATGCGGTCCGTCGCCGAGGTGGCAGACCAACCTCGCTTGTCCGCCGCCGCGACACTAGGCCAGGCCCGTATCTGGCTGCGACTACATCAACCTGACCGAGCCGTTCCGCTGCTGCGATCTCTGGCCCTCCGCCCTGCCCTCGACTCCAACATCCGCCGAGAGATCGCCTTTCTCGGTCCGGTTGCCTCGTCATTGGAAACGCCTATCGCCAACGTGACGAATGAGGCCTCGCCGTCTCACATAACACACCGCACCGCAGAAACAGATCACGCGGAGACTGAGCATGAAACTCGGACCACCCGACCGTCGCTGAACAACTTCGATCCCGTTGTCGACATCTTGGAATGGCCATTGACGACTGCGTTGGATGACATCGAACGTTCCAAACAGAACGCCCTTGCGAACCATCACGCCATTTCCAGCGGCTCGCACACCGCGACTGCGGAACCGCTCCCCACATCCGCAGTGTCGGCACTGGAACCCACAAATGGGATCGCCACGTTCGTTCACTGCACTCCCGCCTGGACAGACGATTCGGAAACGCTGCCATTGGAGGAGCGAACGGTGGCGGTCGCCAGCAACGGGCGTTCGTTGGGAGTGGTGTTGGAAGCGGTAGCACAACACTGCGGGATGACTCTTGAATGGCAGGACGACTCGCGCGCATTGGCGTTCGCCCACCACGCGGATCTGGATGTCGAAGGACTTCCCGTTTGTTCCTTGTTGACGGCGATCTGCGACAGCCTGCATGTGGTTTGGTTTTCAGAAAACTCCACGCTGACGATCGCGCGACCTGACGAGAACGGTCAACGGCTGCGCACGATGACCGCACGAGCACTGGTCAGTCTGGCCACGTTGATGCCCGAGCATCGTCTTGCCAGCCACGCGCGTTTCGCCGCCGGACGGCTCTTGCGAGTCGATGGCCACTTGGCGGAAGCGGCGCGCCTGTACACGTCGCTCATCGGGCATACGGTCTCGCCGCTGGCAATGCGGGCGGCGTTTAATGCGGGTGAGTGTTACTACCGGATGGGCGATCTCCGGCGAGCGGGCGATCAATTGGAGCTGATCGTTCACGGTGTTCCCGGACACGAACTGCACACGCGGGCCGCGATCTGGCGCGGACGCTGCCTGCTCGATCGGGGCGAGTATCGCGAGGCCGCGTTCCAGTTCTTACGAGTTGCGGGGGGACGCATTCCACCGGAGGACCAAGCTTACGCTTCCGTGTTCCTCGCGATGGCTCACTTGATGCAAGACCAGCCGCAGGCCGCAGCCAACGCGCTGTTCTTCGAGAAAGGCCAGTTCGCGAATCCCGCCGTTCGAGATGCCGCGGCGCTAATGACGGCCTACACCCGGCTCAACCAGTTGGCCGGAGAGCCTCAACAGCGCGAGGCCGCGTTCCTCTATCGCGCGCTCGTGACGATCGAATCCGACACCGAATGGCTCGGCCCAACGGGACAGTTGCTGGTCGGCCGTGCCTTGCGTGCAGTCGGTGTGGGCGAACGCGTAATCCCGCTGTACGAACGAGAACTGGAACGGAATCCGCCACGCATGATCGCCCTCGAAATGAAGTTCGCCATCGCCGAACAACACCAACGAGGCCAGCAACCGGCCGAAGCGAAAGCGGGCTGGCAGGAACTTGCCACATCTGGCGAAGGAACGTGGAAGAACAAAGCTCAACTCAAACTGGCGGAGTTGGCCTTGAGTGACGGCGCGTGGGACGAGTGTCTTGCAGCCTGCCGCGCGCTGCACGAATCCGTCGGCGTTTCTCGCAAAGACACTCTCCAACTGATGGGCCGCGCCTACGAGCGGTTGAACAACGACCGCCTCGCCGCAGAGTGCTATGCCGGTCGGTTACCTCCGCAATGAAGCGGTGAGCCCAACACCAACCCGCAGCTTGGCTTTGACTGCCAGAGGCGATCCGAGAAGAAATGGCTGGCAATGAGGGTGCCACGGTCACGGCTTTGGGTGGCCGTGCTTGGGTCGCCGCGAAGTCACGGCCGCGCAAAGCCGTGACCGTGGCACCCAAGGCAATACTTCGGCACATGTTGCGGCATGTTCAGTTCTCGAACAACCACTCACTGCAACCGGCTCTTCAACCAGAGTTGTTGCAGCGACAGCACGATGCCGTGCAACCGTTCTGTCTGATGCTGAGCCTCCTCGCCGGTCGCGGCCACGAACAGCAGCCCACACTGCCGTCCCTGTTGCCGTCGCACGGAAGCTGTCAGGCGAAGTTGTTCTTGGCGGAAATGGAGTTCCACCTCGACGACGGTTCCGAGGGGAAGCGTCGGAACGTCACGGTCCGTTGGAAAATCGACTTCGATGCCGGTCTCGGCGATGTTTTCCGCCGTGACTCTCCACGAAGGCTGGTCCGCCAGTTTCAGTACGACTCGCAACTCGGAGCCACTCACAACGGGAATGCGAAACGACTTTCGCAAGTTGGTAACAACCAACCGCTGCGGAACAGCAACAACCACTTCACGACCGGTCTCATCGCCGTTGCGGATTTCGAGCAGGCAACCGAGAAACGCACAGAGCGACGCGCGATGAGGAAACGCCACACAGCAGAGCGCGTGGGGATACAATTCGTCGGAGTGATCGTCCTTCGCGATCCTGAGTACGAGACCACTGGCTGTCGCGGATCGCAGAGTCGCCGTGACCGAGTGCCCGCTGTGAACCATTTGCAATCGGCAGGATGTCGCGAACGCACACGAGTCGTTCAAGATTGGCAAGGCGTCCATCTCACGCTGCGGCGCCGAGACTTCGGTGAGTGGCGATTGAACTGGTGCAGCCATGCGGACGATTCCAATCGGCGGTTCCGTTGCTACATCGGCGCGGGTTTGGCCGTCGTTTTCAAACTCTTCAGCCGTTCAGTCAGATCGGCCGCGAGCGTCGGATCCGAGTCGGCGATGGTCGTGAGAACTTTCGCAGACTGGCGTTCTTTCATGCCGTCGAGCAACGCGACAACGGCGGCCGTACGCTTCTGCTTTACTAATAGCTGAAGGACTGTTGCCACGTTCTCCGGTGGCATGGAGTCATAGACCGCCGTCAGCTTCTTGAGATTGGAGGTCTCCGCCGGAGTGCCGCTGGTGTCGCTGTTCGTCGTTGTGGAACTGGCAGCGTCTTGCTGCTTGCGCGTGGCCTCTTGTTCCGCCTGAGCGGTGCGCAGCGCGTCCAATTCCTGCTTCAGTTTTTCCTGTTCTGCTTTCGCGGCCAACAAGGCGGACTCCGCCGTCGTGCGCGACTGTTCGTGCTCGCGACGCAAGGCTTCTCGCTCGCCATCCGACGTTTGCAGTGTCTGCTCGACAAAGCGTTTGGAGTCGGTCAGCTCCTCCAGCACGCGCTGCCTCATTTTGGCGGCCTGCTTTTGCTCGATGCGCAAGTCATCGAAGATCAACTTCAGTCCGGCCTGTCGATCGGCGAGGGCACGCTCCGCGACTTCCGCCGCTTGTGTGCGCAGGCGAAGCGCGGTGATGAGCAACCCGGCTTCGTCACTGTCCGGAACGTAGACCGGACGCACGGCAACCGGCAGATCGTGATCCGCCTTGATCGCGGCCGAAAGCTCGGCTTCCGACGCCGTGGAGTGAGCCGTCTCGCCGTGAGACTCCGCCGAATTCTTCGATTCCTGTCCGTGACTGCTGTCGTGATAGAGATCGGTCGCCTCCTGGTCGGCATCCGTTTTGGCCACCTCGGTCTTGGTCGCGTCGTCAGTGGCCACCGGTTCTCCCGGAGCGGCCTCAGCGGCGGGAGTCACCTCCACCGGCTTCGGCTTCAAAAAATACGACGCCCCCCCCGACACGCCTCCCACGACGACCGCGACCAGCACAACTTGTATCAGCGTCTTCATCCGGTCCGTTCCAGCGTCGCGACGCGTCAGTTCTACGGGTCACTTCCGATTGGCAACGCCAGCTCGTCGAGACCGTTCCCCGACCAGCGCCGCATCACGACTTCATCTAGTTCGATTTGCTGTTGGCGATTGGTTTCGTCGCGGTGTTCGATCCGCTGTTGACTGCGCAAGTGGAGGAACGCCTCCACACTTTGAGTGACCTTGGTGCATTCCTCCCTCACTTCTCGAAATCGCTGATCGGCCCCCTTCAGTTTTTCCTGTGCCACCGTCAAGGTCCGTGTGAGGAACTCGATCAGTCGGGCGGAGTTCACGCGCGAGTCGGGATCAATCACGCCTCCCACAACTTCCGGAAGTTCACACGCTTCCGTGATCTGTTGCCGGATGCGCTCGACCTCCGCCGCCGCTGCCGCACGTTCCATCGCCGCCTGCCGCAACTTCAACTCGGCCTGCTTCTGGCGCTGCTGATGAAACTGCAGCAGGCGTTGGAGTGAGAACTGGAATTTTTTCATGAGGGAGGTCTTCTCTCGCTTCATCGCGTGGGCAGAGTTGAATCATTCTTGGTGAGCCGGGTGGCGTCAGCCCCCGGACTCTTACGATTGCAGTCAAGAATCCGGGGGCTGAGGCCCAATGGCACTCACTTTGTCATTCACCCCGTGAGCGGCACGGCGCTAGCCGCCGGTTCTTTGCTTGGAAACACAACTCCATTTACCGGCGGCAAGCGCCGTGCCGCTCAAAGTGAGTGCCATTGGGCTGACGCCACCCGGCT
>CAMAYU010000183.1 GCA_945862235.1 Schlesneria paludicola DSM 18645 | reverse complement strand
TCCTTCCGGCATTGCTGTTCACTCGAAATCCCTCCGTGACTGGTGTGCGATGATTTGTTGACCATCCTCAAACACCACAAATCACCGAGGGATTTCTTTCTTATGCCTCGCTCAACAAAACTTTCTGGAAAACGTTCGCTGGATTCAGGCCTAGTTTCCCGAGCAGATCCGTTGCGTAAAAGTCCATTGAGTCTAGCCGAGCGTGGGCTACAATCAATCGCCACGACCGCAACCCGCCATGTAGATTTCAGCACACTAGTTCTGTGAGGATCGCGACGTGAAATCGTGCCCGACCGATCCTTCTGCGTATCGCTGCATCAGCGCGAGCGTGGCCGCGCTGTGGATGATCGCCGCGATGCCGCTGGCGGGTTGGACTGCGGAAACTCCTGCGCTGCGAGTTCACCCGCCGGAGATTCGGTTGGAATCACCGGAGGCATCCGAGCAACTCTTGGTGTTCGCCCAGTCAGCCGACGGCAGCTTCACTGACGTCACGCGTCAGTCGGTGGTTACTGCGTACGTATCGGGAGTCTTCGAAGTTTCGCCCTCGGGCCGCGTCGTTCCGTTGCAGGACGGCCGTGCCGACGTGCAGGTGCGTTTCCGTGACCACACGGCGAGTATCAAGGTGGACGTACGTGGAATGGCGTCACCGCCGCCCGTTTCCTTTCAGCGCGACGTGGTACCGATTCTTTCCAAAGCCGGATGCAACTCGGGCGGGTGCCACGGTAAGGCCGAAGGGCAAGGCGGTTTCAAACTCAGTGTGTTTGGCTACGACGCTGTCGCCGATTACCAGGCGCTGATTTCGGAAGGGCGTGGGCGCCGCGTATTTCAGGCAACGCCGCAACACAGCCTGCTGTTGCGGAAGGCGACCGCCCTCACTCCCCACGGTGGCGGGCGGAGAATCGAACCGGAATCGCGCTGGTATCGCCTCGTGCTACGGTGGATCCGCGAAGGTGCGGCCCTGGACCAACAAACGGAACAGCCCATTGCAGGAATTACCGTTGAACCCGCGGAAATCACATTGCCGGATCGAGGCTCGCAACAATTGCGCGTGACCGCGCTGGACCACAACGGCGTTCGTCGCTGTGTCACGGGCGAGGCCGATTATCAGTCCAACAACGAAGTCATCGCGGGTGTTGACCACGACGGACTCATCGCGGCGACGGATGTGCCGGGCGAGGCCGCGATTCTCGTGCGGTATCTCGGGCACGTGACCGTTTGTCGCGTGACTCGGCCGCGCAGTTCGGGTGAATTCAATCGTCCGCCGGAGCGCAACTTCATCGACCGACTCGTGTGGGACAAGCTGGCTCGGCTGCGAGTAACTCCCAGCCCGGCTGCCGATGATGCGACGTTCCTGCGGCGGGTGTATCTGGACACCATCGGCACGCTGCCGACGCCGGACGAGGCGAGGCGTTTCTTGGCCGATGCCGCGACGGACAAACGCCGCCGTTTGATCGCGGAACTGCTTGAACGTCCCGAGTACGCGGACTATTGGGCACAGCGCTGGTCCGATCTCCTGCAAATCGACAAGGACACGATCACGCCGCAAAGCGCCGTGGCGATGACTCGCTGGGTGCGTGGGCAGGTCGAGCACAACGTACCGTACGATCAGTTCGTGCGGTCGATCCTCACCGTGCAAGGCTCGACGCTCGGTGAATCGCCCGCAGCTTTTTTCCAAGTACAACCGGACGCGGAAAAATCGGCGCGGGCCGTGAGCCAATTGTTCCTCGGTGTGCGCATTGAATGTGCCCAGTGTCATCATCATCCGTTTGAACGCTGGGATCAGAAGGACTATTTCGCGCTGGCCGGATTCTTCACAGGCGTCGAGCGGAAGGGACATCCGCAAGGCGGAATGAAAATCGTTGCCACTGCAGGAAACGACCTGAAACATCCGCGCACAGGCAACGCCGTACCGGCCGCAGCACTGGGCGCTCCGCCGGCCGAGTTGACATCGGGTCGGGATCGTCGCCAAGTCTTCGCCGAATGGGCAACTCGTCCCCAGAATCCATTCTTTGCGCGGACGATGGCGAATCGGCTGTTTGCCCATTACTTCGGACGCGGTCTCGTGGAACCGCTCGACGATCTGCGAGCCACGAATCCGGCCTCGAATGAGCCGTTGCTGGATGCGCTGGCCGACCACTTGATCGAACTGCGCTTCGACCTCAAGGCTTTCTCCCAGACGCTGCTCAACTCGCAGGTCTATCAACTCAGCTCCGAAGTGAACGAGTCGAATCAACTCGACGAACAGAATTATTCGCATGCGGCGTGGAAGCCGCTGCCGGCCGAAGTGCTGCTCGACGCGGTATCGCAGGCGACGGCCGTGGCCGAGCAATTCAACGGGTGGCCTACGGGTTACCGCGCGATTCAAGTCTGGGACAACAAGCTGCCATCGCATTTTCTCGAAGTGTTCGGCCGACCGAAACGCCTCACGGTGTGTGCCTGCGAGCGTGGCACCGAGCCGAGCATCGCGCAGGTTCTGCACCTGATGAATTCGCCGGACACGATGCGCAAGATCCAGGATCGGACGGGCCGGACGGCGCGGTTGGCCAGTTCGGACCGCGCGGCGGACGGGATCATCGACGAGCTGTACCTGGCCACCCTGGCGCGATTCCCGAGCGAAGCCGAACGACAGCTCATGCAGCAGGCGTTTGCCGAGTCCAACAATCGCCGCGAGGCGGCAGAAGATATTCTGTGGACGCTGCTCAATACGAAGGAATTCGTGTTCAACCGTTAGGTCAATGGAAAGCAACCATGTTCGAAGTCAAGTTTGGTCCGCATCATCACTGTGACGGGATCACGCGACGGCAACTGATTCGCCTCGGCGGCACAGGCTTGCTCGGTGGGCTAAGTTTGCCGACGCTCTTGCAGTTACAGGCAAGTGCGGGCACGCCCAAGCCGCCGACGGCCAAGGCGTGTATCTTCCTGATGCTCGAAGGTGGCCCAAGTCACATTGATATGTGGGACCTGAAGCCGGACGCCCCCGCGGAGATTCGCGGTCCGTTCCGACCGATCTCCACCGTCGTGCCCGGCACGCAAATCAGCCAACTCCTTCCGCTCTCCGCGAAAGTCGCCGACAAGTTCACCATCCTGCGGTCGCACAGCCACAACGACAACGCGCATCAAACGGGTCGGCATTGGGTGCTCACCGGCTATCCGCCGAATTTCGGCGACGGACAAGCTAAGGGCGTTCCGTTCAATGAGCTGTATCCGTCGATCGGGTCGATCGTGTCGCGGGAATTGGGTCCGGGTGGGCAAGTGCCGCCGTATGTCGAAATTCCGAACGCGCTCGGGCCGGGCGGGCCAGGTTTTTACGGAGCCAAGTACGCTCCGTTCACCATCGACAATGATCCTGCCCAGCCGGACTTCGCCGTGCGTGACCTGAACGTCCCCGAGTCGATAACGCATGGCCGCTTTGCTCGGCGACAACAGTTGCTGGCCGGCGTGGAGCGACTGGGCGCCGGCCAACAGGCCACGGGCCGTGCGAGAACGTTGGGGTCCTATTACGAAAAGGCCGTGGACCTGGTCACGTCCCCGCAAGCGCGCAAGGCGTTCGACATCCAGGCCGAACCCACGGCGACGCGTGAACGCTACGGCTACTCTTCGATCGGACAGTGTGCCCTGCTGGCGCGGCGACTCGTCGAGGCCGGCGGCCGTTTCATCGGCATCGACCACGGCAGTTGGGACACGCACACCGATAACTTCACCAGCCATGAGAAAACGCTGGTTCCGCCTACCGACCGCGCGCTCAGCGCACTGGTCAGCGATCTCGACGAACGCGGGATGCTCGACGAAACGCTCGTGGTCATGATGGGCGAAATGGGACGAACTCCGCGTATCAACAACGACGCAGGACGCGATCACTGGTCGCAATGCCAAACCGTGATCCTGGCGGGCGGCGGGATCAAGCGCGGAGCCGTTGTCGGCGTCAGCGACAAGACGGCCAGCTTTCCCACCACACAGCCCTACGGCATTCAAGATCTGTTGCGCACGATCTTCCACCTGCTGGGAGTCGACGCGGACAAGGTCTACCAAACACCGCTCGGTCGCCCCGTGCCGATCGTTAACGGCGGCAAACGAATCGACGAACTGCTGGCGTGAGGGCCCGACATGCTACTGAAGGTCTGGTCACTTTCCCTTATTCTGTGCCTTCTTGTCGCCGACCATGCGTTTGCTCAAAAGGCACCGCAGCTTGGTTATGTCTTTCCACCCGCGATTCGTGCTGGCGAAAACACCGACGTCCAACTCGGCGGTTTCGACTTTACGCCGGACATGCAATGGTTTGTGCATGACGAGCGTGTCCGCCTGCGAACATCGGGCACGCCGGGCGATTATCAGTTGACGCCGCCCCCTTATTGGATCGGACCACGCGCGGGAGTCGGAGCGATGCCGCTGGCGCGCGAGGTCGCCGGACGATTTGAAGTAGACCCTGCCATGCCCGCGGGACTCGTTCGCTGGCAAGTGGCGAGTGCCAATGGCTGCTCGCAGACTGCCGTCGTTTATGTGAGTCGCGGGCGGGAGATCGTGGAATCCCGTTCCCGCGATCTGCCCCAGCGACTGTCCGCGCTTCCCGTCGCCGTGTCCGGCCGCTTGAGCCGGCTGACTGAGGTGGATCGATACGAAGTCTTTGCCGATCAGGATGGCCCCATTTCCGTCGACCTCATGGCCCGGCGACTCGGCGCAGGATTCAACGGCATGTTGCAGGTCCGAGATTCCGCGGGCCAACTGTTAGCCGACTTTGCTGACACGCAGGGACTGGACGGCGGCGTCACGTTCGCAGCCAAGGCGGGTGAAAAGTATACGATCGCATTGCACGACGCCGATTTTCGCGGAGACCGCACGTACGTCTATCGGCTCGGTGTAACAAGCGGGCCGCGCGTCGTCGGCACGCTTCCTGCCGCCGGCCAGCGCGGGACGTCGCGCGAACTGGAGTTTGTCGGCATGGGCGTCGCCAGCGGCAAGCCGAAGCTGGAGTCGTTTCGCCAAGTCGTCTCCTTCCCGGCCGATCCGGCGATGGTCGCACACACGCACCCGCTGAAGACACCGTTCGGCACGGTCGATGTCATGATTCCGCTGAGCGACATGGCGGAACAGGTCGGTGTGGTCCCACCGCCGACGACGACGCCGATTGCGATTACGAATATCCTGCCGCCGGATACGGACCAACAGCGTTTTTCGTGGAGTGTCGAGAAGGACGAGCGCTGGTCGCTCGATCTGCAATCACGCGCGATCGGCGGGCGACTTGACGTGGCCCTCTCGGTGCTCGATCCCGATGGCAAGCAGGTTGCCGAAAACGACGACTTGCCCGGTACAACAGACGCTGGACTTGAGTTTCGCGCCGCCGCGAGCGGGACTTTCACCTGCGTCGTTCGAAGCATGGCCTCGCGCTTCGCAACGGCGGACGAACTGTACCGACTTCAAATCCGACGCAGCGCGCCGGATTTTTCGATCATCGTTCCGCAACAGATTAACCTGCCGCTAGGAGGCAAGGCGGAGGTTCCCGTCCAAGTCTTGCGATCCGGCGGATTCGATGGCGAGATCGCGCTCGCGGTGGAAGGATTGCCCACGGGCGTTTCGCCCATGGGAGAATGGACGATTCCAGCCGGGAAGAATGACTTGAAGGTGGTCATCCAGGCCGCGCCCGACGCCGCGGTCGTGGCGGGCGCCATCCAAATTCGCGGCGCCGGCAAAATGGGTGATGCAACGGTGACTCGACCGGCGACCGCCGTGGCATCGGGAAATCTTTGCCCGCGTTCTCCCGCGGATCAGCGGATCACGACGGTCCTGCTGGCAGTGACCATGACGCCACCGTTCGAAGTCCTTCTCGTTGACCGCACGCGTCAGCGGGACGTGCATCGGGGTTCGACGTGTCTGGCGGAAATGGAAATCGTCCGCAAGGACGGATTCGCCGGCGAGATTCAACTCGAAATGGCGGCGACGCAGGCCCGCTACTTGTGCGGAAGTCGCGGCCTGAACGTGCGCGTTCCGCCGGAGGCGACGCGAGTGATTTATCCCGCGTGGATGTCCGAGTGGCTGGGAACGGAATTCACCATCCGCATGTCCACGCAAGGTGTCGCCGCCGTCCCCGACCCAAAGGGCAACCTTCGGTATCTAACAAAACCCGCGGATGCTCAGATTACGATGATCATGGAAGGGGCGCTGCTGAAGCTCACAACGCCGGCCAAGGAATCCACAATGCGGATGGGCGAGTCGTTCGATGTGCCGGTTGTCCTCGCTCGATCCACGAAGCTGCCCGTTGCGGCAACCATCAAACTCCATGTTCCGGACGAAGCTTCCGGACTGCTGAATGCGGAACCTCTCGTGCTTCCACCCGGCCAAGACCGGGGAGTACTACGCATCACTTCGATCGCCGATCCGCGCCTGTCGGGCCAGTGGTCGCTCAGCCTCAGTGCCACCGCCCTCCAGGACGGCAAGTGGCCCGTGGTTTCTGAAACCTTGTTGCCTCTGGTGATCGACGGCAAACAGGAGTGACCAGTGATCCAGTGAACCCCAACTGATGGCGGCAGAACTTGGTCTGTTCTCCGTCCCGTCGTGGTGGTCTCGTGCCGACGAGGCCTGTGATCATCCAGACACGACATTCGGCGTGCCGCAGGCCAGCAGCATTTGGCGGGCTTGTTCGCGGAACTTCCCGCGCACATCGCGCGTCGGCGGACGGCAGCGGCTGGAATCGAGGCCGACGAGTTCCATGCAGAGTTTATCCAGGTAGCCGTCGCCGCTGGTGAATTTCTCCATCTCTGCCCAGAGCTGCATGTAGGGTTGCAAAACGCGGACCATCTCGCGCTGGGCTTCCTCGTATTGCTTCGCTTCCAACAATTGCCACAAGCGGACGCCGAACTGCGGCCAGTGGTTGCAGATGTGCAATTCGATGGCCCGCGCTCCCAGCATGTGGCTGGTCACGAAACGGCTTTGATTGTCGATGATGCCCAGCCGTGGGCTGTATTTCACGAGGGCGTCTTCAAAAGTCATCCACACCGGATTCGGCGTGGCCCACTTCAGGCCCACGAGATTCGGGATCTCGACGAGTCTGCCGATGAGCGACGCCGAGACCCCCACGCTGGTCCAATACGTGTTGTAGACAATGATGCCGACTTCCGGCGCCGCTTCGGCCGCCGCCACGGCGAACTCGAAGAAGTCCTCTTCGGTATGGCCGAAGTAGAACGGCGGCGAGACCTGAATGAAATCCGCGCCCAGACGCTGAGCACCGCGGGCCAGTTCACACAATTCCCGAGTGCTGGTCGTTTGCGCGCCGATCGTCACGGGGACTTTTCCATCGGCGGCTTTCACCACGGTCTCGGCGACTTGAAATCGCTCGGCCAGCGTCATGGTCGAGAAATCGCCCGCCGCACCTCCGGCCAGCAAGATACCAGTCCCTTCGCGAATTCCTCCCTCCAGCAGAAACTCGACATGCCGGCGGATGGCAGGCAAGTTCAATTCCAAGTCGGCATCATGGAACTGCGTCGGCACGGTGACATAGCAGCCGCGCAGACGATTCAACATTCGATCACGGTTCATGGCGTAGAAATCCTTTCGATGAGGCATTCACGAATCACATCGGCGGCCTCCAGAGCCGCCTCCAGGTCAATACTCAGCGGCGGAGTGAACTTGAGATACCCGCGGCCGGTGGTAAACATCAAGACGCCGCGCCGCACGGCGGCTTGCGCGACGGCGTCAGCCGACTCAACATCGGGTTCGTCGGAATCAGGTCGACGGAGATGCACGGAAATGAACAAACCGACTCCCTGAACCGCGCGAATGCGCTGCGGCAAATCGCGCTGCAGACCGCGGAGCCGGTCCAAGACGGCTGCTCCTGTGCGAACGGCAACTTCCATCAGACGTTCGTCTTCCAGCACCTGCAGATTCGCCAACGCGGCCGCCGCACAAACGGGATTACCGCCGTGCGTGCTCGACATCTCGCCGGGAAGCGGCAGGTCCAGCAGCGTGCTGCGGCCGATCACCGCGGAGACCGGCAGACTTGACGACAGTCCTTTTCCCAGGACGATCAGGTCTGGCGTCACGCCGAGATGATCGCCCCCGAAGAATCTGCCGGTTCGTCCGCAACCGCATTGGATTTCATCGAACGCCAGCAGCACATCGTGCCGCTGCACCCAGTCCGCCGCGGCAGCCGCGAAGTCAAGGGGAATGGGCATCGTGGTCGTTCCGGGCACTGGTTCGAGAATCAGCCCGGCGATGCGTTCTTGACCAACGCCGCGCTCCGCCAAGGCATTGATGCTGGACTGAAAACACTCCGCGCCGCATGCCCCCTCGTGACTCTTGCC
Organism: Schlesneria paludicola DSM 18645; assembly: GCA_945862235.1. Classification (GTDB taxonomy): domain Bacteria; phylum Planctomycetota; class Planctomycetia; order Planctomycetales; family Planctomycetaceae; genus Schlesneria; species Schlesneria paludicola_A. The sequence goes on along the minus strand of CAMAYU010000183.1, from coordinate 4,434 downwards.
CCACGGAAACGTCAGGCTGTGGGGAGCCGGGATCTGAAAATGATCGACACGCTCCCGTTCGATCCAATCGGTCGGTTGAGGCATCCCGCTGGCCAGGTGCGCGGCCAGAGTCCGGCCATGATAGTGCCCTGCGAGGCTCACTATGCCGACCTTCCGGGGGTGAATCCGCTGCCCATGCCGCCGCATCAGCATCAGGGCGCATTCCGTCGCTTCCGTTCCCGACGAGTATAGGATCGCCTTGGAAGTTGGGATGGGCGACAGGGCGACCAGTTTCTCCAGCAACTTCAAGCGAGATTCCGAGGGAAAGGCGTACGTGGCTAACAGTCGGTGCTCGGTCGCTGATCGGATCGCTTCCAGAATCCGCGGATGCGCATGCCCGGCATTGGCCAGCACGATCCCGCTGGTCAAGTCGATCCACTGATTGCCAAACCGGTCGCGGACGAGAAAGCCTTCGGCCTGGTCCCACAAAATGGGCGGCAGTCCCGCCATGGATTGCGGTTCCGCCGCACGGAGTCGTTCGATCACCGGGATCGATTCCGGAGCCGGGATCGGCGTCACGATCCGCCGCCACCGTGACGTCACGGGCGTGGTTGGAATCGGCTCCAATTTCGTCACCCCGAGGGCCATCTTCAAAGTCCCTTTGCCAGCCATCCGCCATCGATGTAAAGATCCTGCCCCGTCATGTAGCGCGACGCCTCCGAAGCGAGAAAGATCACCGCGCCGGCGAGATCGTCCGGCTCGCCCCAGCGGCCCAAAAGCGTGCGTCCAGCGCGGGCCGCCCGCCGTTCGGGGTCGGAGTAACTGAGATTGGCCATGTCGGTGTGAAAATAGCCCGGGCCAAGATTATTCACGCGAATTCCGAACGGTCCGAGATCGAACGCCAGCGACTTCGTAAGTTGCTTGAGCGCCCCTTTGGCCGCGCCATAGGCGGGGTTGTTCGGGAACCCCAGTTCCGCGCCAATACTGGTGACGTTGATGATCGAACCGCCGCCTTGTTCCTTCATGCGTGGCGCCAGCCGACGAGCCAGTTGAAACGGCGCTTCCAGATTCACGCGGAACGTCTTGTGCCAGAACTCGTCGGGATAATCGGCGAGTTCATGCGGAAACGTCACGCCCGCGTTGTTCACCAGCACGTCAATCCGCGGCTGCGTCGTCAGGATGAAGTCCGCCAACGCCGCAACGGCTTCCGCGTCGGACAAATCACAGGCGTAATCCACCGCCGCCAGGCCGTCCGCCTGAAATTGCCGAGCCGTATCGGAAAGCTTTTCGGCGTTGGAACCGTTCATCACAACTGTTGCTCCGGCACGCAACAGCGCTTCGGCCATCGCGCAACCCAACCCCCGCGTCGCCCCGGTCACCAGCGCGACTTTTCCTTGCAGCGAAAACATCTCTTCGAGATAGGGCATGAATCATTTCGCTTTCACGAGATACCGAACAACTTGGCGGCATTATTCCAGAAGATGTCTTCCACGGCGCTATCGCTCAGTCGCTCCGACCAGCAGGCCCACTTCAGCGAGCGCAAGTTTTCCAGTCCGATCATGACCGGTTTGATGGTGCCCTGTTTCTCTTTCCACACCGGCGTCTCCTCATAGAGCCACAGGAATGAGTCGGCCACTGCCACGGATCGGCCCCGCAAATGACTGACATGAAAGTCCGATCCGTACAGCATCTTCTTGTGACCGATGATGCGCATGATCGCTTGATGGGCGATGGGCTCGCAGTTTGCGCTGGTGTCGAAATACAGATTGTCGAGCCCCTTCAGGTTGTGGAGTCCCTCGAGATTGTGGGCCGGTTGGAAGCCGCGGGCAGAGTGCGCCAGGATCAATGTCATGTTGGGATACTGACGGCAATAACGATCGATCCAGCGTTGGTTCCCCTCATCGGCCACCGCTCGCGATCGGACCATGTGCAGTGTGATGGACCAGCCCTCTTCACCGGCCACCTTGACGAGCTGTTCGGGAAGGTAATCAGGGATCTGCGTTTCCCAGGTTGGAGTCACGGCCGCCATCGAGTGGTAGCATTTGAAGCCACGCAGCTTGAGTCGCTTCACTTCCTGGCGGACCCACTCGGGATCATCTTCCGGCTTGACGAAGAATCCGCCCACGCAGTCCTTGGATTGCGCGACCTGTTGTGAGATCCACTCGTTGCACTTGGGGAGGAGGTCTTTTTTGTCTGGACTGAAGGCCGGCAAGAACAAGGCGGCTGTGCGGCGTTTGGGATGGAGATCCTGAATCAGAGCCTGGTATTCCGGGTAGCCGACCTGCGGTGGCAAGGCCTTCAAATCCCAAGACACTGTGCCTTGCTTGAAGAGATGGGCGTGCGCGTCAAAGATCCTGTCGGGTAAGAACGAATCGAGTTCGCGCTTGAAGAAGTTGCGATCTTCGTCGGTGGCAATCGACAATCGAGTCGCGTCCTTCGGCGAATCGGCCGCAACGGCCTGTCCATTGGCAGCGAGGTTTGGCAGCAGACTGGCCATTGCGCCGCTCATTCCGAGTCTGATCGCCTCGCGGCGTGACATTTGCCTCGGTGGCGTTTCAGCTTGTTGCCGTGTCATGCGACGTCCTTCAGGTGAATCAGGGGGTGTTTGCGTATGCAAGTCAGTTATTCGGTCCACCAAGCGTAAAAACTGGCCGCTCGCAGGGTAAAGCGCAGGCTGACCTGTTGCTCTTGCAGGGATTTTGGAAGAGCTGGGCTCCAACGAAACTCGCCTCGTGGCTGATTGCCCTTCACCGGCTGCGAAGTTGCGACCACCTCGCCCGCTGTGTCGAGAACCTCTGCTCGAAGTTCACCAGATTCCCTGGTCTCGACGTTGGCCATGAGCTTGCTGCCTGACCACTTGAATGGCTTGGTGGTGATCGTTCCTGGAGTTTCGACTGCGTCCAACGACACGAATCCATCGCGCCGCAGCACCGCGAGACAGATGGCGCCAATTCCGCCAGCTACCGGTTGAGCGGGTTCCGCTCGATACTTGAGTCCCGTGTAGTAGAACCAGAGTTCGTCATCACGAACGACCGGTGCGCTGGGGGGGAGCAACTGCGTCAAGTCGAAGGCTCCCCCTTTGACGGGAGACGGGCCAATGAACGTTCGCCGATCACCCACACGTTGCCACGTTCGTAAATCGCGTGAGCTGCTCAATTGAATGAGGTGAAAACCATCTGTGTTACCAACCGGGATTTTCCCGGTAGCGTGATAAACGGCGGGAAGCGCGATGTAGTGCCCTTCGTAACGGAACACGCCGACGTTGTAGATGTCGGCGTTGTAGTCTACGGGATCGTTGTAGCGTGGTTGTTGAAGCTGATCGTCCGCCAGACGGGTTTGGATATTGGCCTTGGCCAATCGTTGATCTTCCTCGTCGGCATGAATCAGCACGCCGGTGTTCGTCCAGGCCTGGAAATCCTTACTGGTCCAGAGGCCATGTGAGCGGCCGAACGGTCCTCCTGTCTTCAGCGTGGCGATCAATGTGCGGCTCGGACGGTCATAGCTCAAATTCGATTCGTCCGACGATGGCAGCGCGGCAACTTCGAGTTTCTTCCAGTGGATGCCGTCGGGGCTGACGATCGGTTGCCGACCGATAGCTCCCAGGAAACCCTTGAATCGCCGCTGCGGGTCGGCGTCGTCTGGATCGTAGACAACGTTTTCCATCGCATTGGCAGGCCACGCCGAGTCCGGCTCGACGGCCACGAAATTGTTCTCCAATGAATTCTGAAACTTCCATTGACGCAGGAGGGGCTTGGTCCACTTCACCCCGTCCAGACTTTCGGCATAGGTGGTGCCGGCCACACCTTCGACGGGCGTGGATGTGATCATCCACAGCTTGTATCGCTTTGCTGCTTCGTCCCAGGCAGGTACACAGCGAGTCTGCAAAGCCTTCTCCCACGGTTGATCCGGCTCAATGACGGCCCCGCGTTTCTTCGGCTGATGCATCGTCCGCTGGAGACCGTCGATCTTCGCGATTCCGTGGTCGTCCAAAAACAATTGCCGCTCACCGACCGATACCGGCACAGTCTCCTGGGCGGTTGCCGCCGAGGCGAGAAGAACAACGAACAATGCAAGGTGTTGGCGAATCATGAGTTGATATTCAGTTGTCCGGAATCACACAGGGACTTGCTGAGTCTGCAGAAACTTTTCGAGATCACGCTTGTACTGATCTGCGGCGGCTTTGTCACAGACGGATCGCGATGAGTGATAAGCGAAACCGAGATTGCGGCGATGTTTGGAAGTGTGATTGGGGCTCGTGCGATGGATTGTGTTGACATGATGCAACGACAAATCTCCAGGCTTTAGCGGGCAGTTATCAGTAATCGGAGGTCACTTTTTACATTCAATTGAGCCAAGAACGCAGCATCTGGTACTCGTGTTGTGAAATCGCTTTCGCACGACGAAACAAGCGATTTCACAACACGAGTACCAGATGCGGACCACTTGTTTTCATGC
>CAMAYU010000182.1 GCA_945862235.1 Schlesneria paludicola DSM 18645 | reverse complement strand
TCGCTTCTCGGTAGGCATCGAGGTCAGGCTCATCCTTCAAACAACCGGCGGCCGCCATCCACGGTTTGTCCGACATCATCGGCACATTGACCTTCACCATTTTGGCAAGCTTCAGTCGTTCACAGAGCTGATCCTTCAGTGTCTGGATTGCCGCCTCTTCGGTTAGCCCTTCGGCCGCGATCTCGGGATGTGACGGAGCCATTGCGCGGAATCCTTTCGAGCGACTGGGTTCGACGAGAACTGAAATCTCCATGCTGTCGTCCTTTTAGTTTGTGGATGAATCGGGGGCGGGCGTTCGTTGCGGCACATGTCGAGTCTGCTATCGGATCGTGACGAAATCATTGTGGTTGAGGAGGGCCTGAATCAAGCTGGCTCGCGCGTGGGCAGCGGGGTTCGGACGATTCTTTTCTCTGGCGGCAGCGGTCAGGCGGTTCAAGCCTTCGGTCGCGAGAGCCAGTTCTTCTGAGGAAGGTTCCACCGCGAGAACCGTCACGAACGCGTTGCGGATGAACTCGGTATCGGAGGACATCGGTTGGGCGGCGAGCAGCCGTTGAGCGATCTTCTCACCCATCGCCGTCGCCAGCGGACTGTTCTCCAGCGCGAGCGCTTGTTGCGGGACGATGCTCTCTGCGCGACGGTAACAGTCGAGCACGTTGGCGTCGTCGAACATCGACAGAAACTTCTGGTGTTCGTTGTGCGAGTGAACGAAGTAGAGGCTGCGTCGCTTGGAGGTTTCATCGCTCGCGGGGATCGACGGCCCGCCGCGTGTCAGATCGAGTTCTCCCGCCAGATGCAGGAGGCTGTCGCGGACGAGTTGAGCCTCCATGCGAATCGGGTTAGCTCGCCAGTAGAAGCGGTTGTCGGGATCAGCGGCCAGCATTTCGACGGTCGCTCCCGCGCTGGACGACGACATCCGATACGCCTGCGACGTGACGATCAGCCGATGGATGTGCTTCAAGCTCCAGTTGTGTTCGGTCAATTCCACGGCGAGCCAATCGAGCAGCTCGGGATGCGTTGGCGGCGTCCCCTTGCGACCAAAGTCGAAGACGGTCGGGACGAGCGGTCGGCCGAAGTGACGGAGCCAAACGTGATTCACGGCGACGCGCGCGGGGAGCGGATGCCGAGGATCGGTGATCCATTTTGCGAGTGCCGTGCGACGCCCCGTACTCGTCGTGGGGAACGGCTTGCGGCGCGAGTCCTCGGTCTCCAGATTGTTCTCCAACGTCTTGAGCGCACCGTTCAGCGGCGTGAAGTTTTCACCGGGCATCTCCACCGCAGCCCGCGCCGTTTCAACGACCGTTCTCGCCGCGAGCAACTTCTTTTCCGCATCGGCCTGCTTGTCCGTAGCGACTCGCACCAGATCGAGTTCCGCCTGAACGGCCGCTTCCTCCGCCTGAGCCACCGCCGTGATCCGTTCCCGTTTCACCGCCGACCGCGCGAGTTCGCTCGCGTTGTCTGGCGTCGGTTGCTGATGCCGCGCCGCGAGTGCAGCGGCTCGGGCGCGAAGGGTTGCGGGTTGAGTCTCCGCGATGGCCAACGACTTCTCGGCCAACGTGACTCCAAGCTTTGCGTGTGCCACTTGTTGCGAAGCCCCTTGCACAGAGGCGGGCTGCGACGTGGCGGTCGGTTTGGCTCCAGACTTCGATTCGCTCAGCGCGACCTCCGGCGAAAGCTCCTTCAACTCGAACGACGTGAACTCGGCCCTCGCGTCGAACGTGATGAGTTGGATCGCGCCGGGTCGTCGTGGCTGCGGGAGTCGATAGGCGATCGACAGCTCTCCGTTAATGAGGACGTTGACCAACGTGTCTCGCACACGGAGCGTCATCACTTGCGGCTGGTTCAGCTCGACCTTGCGAGCTTGCGCGGCATTCGGCGGATACTCGTAGTTGGCTCCCGACTTGAACGCGACTTGCAACTTCGACCCGTCCGCATACGCACTCAGATACGCGAGGAACTCGTGTTCCCCGACGACATCGAACGTGATCCCAACCGACTTCCACATCTGCCCACCCGTCGTTTGGAAACGAACGGTCGCTTCAAAGTTCTCGGGCGGCAGCCGCTTCAACTGCAACGCGACTCGCTCCGCACCGTCCGCCGATTGAACGAGCTTGCCGTTCGCGTATGCCCATCGCCCGCCGAGTTGCTCCCAAACATCAGGCCGCTCGGCAGAGAAGTCGTCCTTCACGAGAAACGGCAGGCCGTCAGTCGCCATCCAGTGCGCGGGCCTCAGCGCATCGGCGGGCAATGCGGCGGCGAGTCGCTCGGCCGCTTCACGCTTCTTCGCGAGGTCCAACGCGGCCTCCGCGTCGTTCAGCTTCTTGCGAGCCGTCTCGATCCCCGTTCGCGCGGTGGCAATCTTCTGTTCAGCGATCTTCACCTGATCGTCCACGATGAACGGTCTCATGCCGGGCTGATAGGCTTCGTGGGGAAGCGTCACCGGTGCGATCTTCCATTCGCTTCGAGACAAGAATGCGGGGACGGCGGCATCCATCACGCGACTCTTGTCGGGATTGCGATCGTCGCCGCGAATGTGCAGGAACGTTTGGGCGTCGAGGTTGCAGTCGAACCCGCGCGGCAGGCCGTTCCGTTCGTAATCCGTCTCACCGGGAAGCAAGTCGGTGCGAACTTGGTACGGCTCGAAGATGGCTCGAAGTTTGTAATAGTCGGTCTGAGCGATCGGGTCGTACTTGTGGTCGTGGCACTTCGCACAGTTGAACGTCAGCCCGAGCATCGCCTTCGATGTGTGTTCGACGGTCTCGTCGAGCCAACTCGTCCGATTGAACTTGAAGTACTGTCGCGCGAGGAAGCCCGATGCCCGCAGTCGGTCGAGATCGTTCGGATACAGCTCATCCGCCGCGAGCATCTCACGCAGCATCTGGTCGTAGCCTTTGTCGGCGTTGAGCGATTCGATGATCCAGTCACGCCAATGCCAGATGTGCTTTTGCGAGTTGCGGACCTCGGCCCCCAGTCCCCACCAATCGCTGTAACGCCAGACATCCATCCAGTGCCGACCCCATCGCTCGCCGTATTGCGGGCTGTCGAGCAACCGCGTGACGACCGCTTCGTGAGCCTGCTCGGACATGTCCGCGACGAAAGCATCTAATTCCGCGCGGGTCGGCGGCAGACCGACCAAGTCCAACGAGACGCGCCGCAACCAGACTCGTTTGTCGGCCAGTCTTTGTGGCTGGAGTCCGTGCTGCCGATGACTCGCCGCGAGAAACGCATCAATCGGATTGCGACTCCATGCGGGAGGAACATCCTGCGGAACAGCCGGTCGCACAGGAGTCTGAAACGCCCAATGATCGCGCGGATCACGCTCGGGCTGTTCGTCCGCCGGTCCCTTCGCTCCTTGAGCGATCCACGCCTTGAGCAAGCCGAGTTGAGCGGCACTGAGCGGCTCCCCTTCCGGCGGCATCCGCTCCGACTCGACCGTGGCCGTCACCCGCTTGAGGATCAAACTTTGAACGGCTTCGCGCACATCAACCACCGCGCCGTTCTCGCCCCCTTTCGTCACCAACGCGACCGTATCCAGCCGCAACCCCGCCTCCTGCTTGAGTACCCCGTGACAGGCATAGCACCGCTCACGCAGCACCGGCTTGATCTGCTTCACGTAATCGACGGGTTGCTCGGCGACAGCATCGTCCGCCCGTAGCAACTCGGGCCTGAGCCATGCAGTCCCAAGCAGGACCGTCGCGATCAACCAACAATATGTGCGAGCAAGTCGGGGCATCTCGGTTCCTTCATCTCCAATTTCGCTAACACCAACCCGCAGCGTGAGCAAGGATGTCCACTCACACATTCCTCGCTCACGCTGCGGGTTGGTGTGGCAGTGATCGCCGCCGAGCATAACCTTCTGCCCACAGGGTTGAGAACGGTTCGTCGCGCCGAGTACAGTGCCGCCCCGTTACCGCCCGCCTCCGGTTCGAGTTCGTTCGGATCGGTCCTTCCCACCTGAGTTGCTATCTGGAGACAGTCGTATGTTCCGCTGGACCTCTTGCCTGACGTTGATCGCCGTCGTTTGCTGTGCCTCGCCGAGTTGGTCGGCCGATGTCGAATTCCCCGATGCCAATCTCGACACGGTGATCCGCGAAATCCTGAAGAAGAAGCAGATCGACAAGACTGACAAAGCAAAAAAAATCACGGACGAAGACCTCGCCACGATCTTCTTTCTCGAAGCCCCGAAGCGCGAGATCGAGAACCTGACCGGTCTGGAGAAGTGTCGCAACCTCGCGCTCATCCGGTTGACCGGCAACAAGATCAAGGATGTGACTCCACTGAGTGAGTGCGTGAACGTCCAGTCGCTCGACCTCGCGAAGAACCAGATCGCCGACATCACGCCACTCGCGAAGCTGGTCAAACTGCAATATCTGCAACTCGAAGACAACCAGATTCAAAAGATCGACGCCGTCGCGAGCCTCAAAGCGCTGAACGCTCTGTATCTCAGCCGCAACCAAATCGAAGCGATCGCCCCCGTCGCCGAACTCCCCAAGCTCGCCGCTCTCTACTTGGAGAAGAACAAGGTCTCCGACGCCTCACCGCTGAAAGCCCAACGCTGGCTCGAACGCCTCGATCTGAAGGACAACCAGTTGAAAGATGTCTCGGCACTGAGCGGCATGACCGAGTTGCGGTATCTGTTCCTCGAACGCAATCAAATCGGCGACCTCGCCCCGCTGGTCGAAATGGCCAAGAAGGACGCCGCCGGCGAACGCCGCTTCGCCCCGTACTGGAACCTCTACCTCGCCGGCAATCCGGTCTCCGACGCCAGCAAAGCCCAAGTCGCCGAACTCGCCAAAATCGGCGTCCGCGTGAAGACGGAGTAGAGGCAGCGCTGTTCGGCACGGGTCTCCCAATAGCGACGGAAGTCCGAATGCGGAGCGATGATGGCGACTTTAAGACGGCTGAATGAGCATCGATTCACTCCCACACCAGATCGACAATCTGCGGTGCCTGATCCTTGGCTTTGTGGACATGGAGGCGGTGGAGGCGGAACGACCACGGGGGAACTATGATCGCTCGCATTCTGCGCGGGGTGTCTTCGCGCGACCCTGTCCATGTCTTGAGGCTGTCCGTTTCGCCCCCATGCGTCCGTCCCCCGCTACTGCCGTGCGACTTGCCTCGAATCGTTCGATCTCAGCCGAGCGAACCGTGTCGCGCACGGAGTGGCTGTGGTTGTTTGGCGCGATCTTGTTTGGGGCGGTGCTGCGGCTGAGTTTTCCTAGTCGAATGGCCATCGAGCATTTCGATGAAGGGGTCTACGCCTCGAACTTCTGGTTTGATGTCGATCAGGGGGGCGAGTATCCCGCACGGCATCTCTATGCGCCGCCGCTGCTGCCGATGGCGATCGAGTGGACGATGATCGTGGCCTCGCTGTGCGGGATCAAACCGACCGGCTTTGTGCCGATCATTCCGAGTCTGATCGCGGGCCTCGCCACGATCCCGTCATTGTGGTGGATCGGCCGCCGCTGGTTCGGCCCGAGTGCCGGGATCGTCGCGGCGTGGCTGGTGGCGGCGAGTGATTTTCATGCCTCCTACAGCCGCGCGGCCCTGACCGATGTCCCCGTTTGTCTCTTCATGCTGTGGAGCGTCTACTTTATTTGGCAGGCTCTGCAAACCGGGACGCGCCGCGACATCCTGCTGGCCGGTCTCTTCACGGGCCTTGCCTGGTGGACCAAGTACAACGGCTGGCTCCCGCTGGCGATCGGCCTTTCGGGCGGAACCGCTTGGCAACTCTTTCTTCCTCATGCCGAAAGAAACCTTCGCCAATTTGCCACGCGTTGGATGCTCATCGCACTCACCGCGTTCGTCATCTGGTCGCCAGTTCTGTGGGGACTCCAAAAGCACGGCGGCTACGCGGCGGTCGCAGCCAATCATCGGCAGTACGTTGAGTCTCTGGAGTGGTGGCCCGCGAACGCGGCAAAGCAACTTCAGTTTGCTGGGCGCTATGACAATTGGCTCGGTGCGGCTGTCGAATTGTTTGAAGCGAGACAGATTCGCGCGAACAATATTGAGAAACGCTCTGGTACGTCGGACGACGGGGCTGACGATGAGCCGGTTACGATTGTCACGCTTCCCGACTTCATCTACCAGAAATTGGAACGTCGATGTGTCGCTTGGTCATGGATCGCCACGCCTCTCGCCATGCTGCTGGTCACACTTGCGGCGGGCTTGAGAAGCATTGTCAGGGACTCACGCTCGCCACAGGGTTTGGCGGTTTGGCTGCTGGGGGCATGGGTGATCGGCCTGAGTTTTTCCACGCCCTGCTATCACACCTATCCACGGCTGGCATTGCCGTGGCTGATCTCGATCTGGCTTGGCGTTAGTCTCGCAGTTGAGTCCTGCCGCACACCAGAAATCGCACCCGTCGAAACCGGGAGACGCTCCGGCCAGCGATGGGAGGCGGGGCACATCATCACCCTGATCGCGGGTTGGTTGTTGATGTGCAGTCTAGCTCGGGCTGTGGTGGGAACGTCTCACGCCTGGCAAGACCGATCCCGGCTCCAAGCTGATGTCGCCAAGATCGCAAAGACACTTCGTGTGGCTGCTCGAGTCGAGGGGTATCCCGACAACGAAGTGATCGTCTACGTCTATGCCGACCCCGCGCTCGTCTTCTATCTCAAATCAAACGGCCTGCCTTTGGTCTCTCCCATTCAATCGCCCGAAGGTGCCATCCAGCCTCATCCCAGACCGACATTCTTGGCCGTCCGCAGATACCGTGAATGCGATACGGACTCCCAGTCGCTCGACAGGCTGATCGAAGACGACAAACTCGCGGAACACTCGAGTATTACGACGCGAGTCAGCCATCTCCATGTGTTCGATCAAGTTCGGTTTGAAGCCGACTTCGGCGAAATGCGTCCGGAGGTTTTCTTCAATCCCTACATTGGTCTTCATCGAGTCAAGAACTGACGATTTGGTCTTCACCGCAACTTCTGTGAACCAATCAACCGTTGACGATCAGCCTCGCAACTTCGTCTTGTCGCGTTCGCGACTTCGCAGATATAACCCGCCCGCTTTTCCCCCTCACAATTGAATTTGCCTTGACCCTCGGACGCTTCGGGGGCGGGGTGTCTCGTTTTTCAAGGAAGGTTTGAAATGGACGACCTGGTCACGCAGGAACCGTCGCGGCGTCGGCTGGGACGCGGGTTGAATGCACTGCTCGGCACAGCGGCGATGGGCGGAGGCGGCGATGGCGAGTCGAGCGCTTCGTCGGACATTCACGTCGATTTGATCGAGCGAAACCCGTTTCAGCCTCGACACGAATTCGATCAGACGGCCATCAACGAATTGGCGGATAGCATCCGCCAGCACGGCGTCTTGCAGCCGCTACTCGTTCGTTCGGCAGGCGGCGGCTATCAGTTGATCGCCGGTGAACGACGCCTGATCGCAGCGAAGAAGGCCGGAATCCAACAGATCCCCTGCCGAGTCCTCGCGCTGACCGATCAGCAAGTCAGTGAAGTCGCGTTGGAGGAAAACCTCAAGCGGCAAGACCTGAATGTGCTGGAAAAAGCGGTCGCGTTTCAGGGCTATCTCGATCGCTACGGTTGCTCGATTGAAGAGCTCTCGCGACGACTAAGCCTCGACCGGTCCACAGTCAGCAACATGCTGCGGTTGCTCGAACTGCCCGAAAGCGTGAAGGCCGATCTCCGGTCGGACAAGATCTCGGCGGGACACGCTCGCTCGCTCTTGTCGCTCAAGAGCGAGGCCGATCGCCTAACGCTGTGCGAGCGAATTCAGAAGGAAGGTTTGTCGGTTCGCAAGGTCGAAGAGGCCGTTCGCGAATTGAATGCGAGCCTCGACGAAGGCGTCGTCCCGATGAAGGGGAAGAAGCCGAAGTCCGAGACGGCCGTCATCGAACTCACACCGCACGTTCTCACGCTGCGAGACCAACTGCGCGACTGGCTTGGTGCTGCGGTCGAGATCAAACTGTCGGCCAAAGATCGCGGCAAGATCATCATCGACTTCCAATCGAACGACGATTTTGAACGGCTCGTCAGCAAGCTGCATCGCGCCGCGTGAGCAATCGGCGATGAGTCGCAACAAGTTTTACTGAACCGGTTGCAGTTCGGCAGTGTCCTTCCTACACTGCCGCCCGTTCGGGGCGTAGCTCAGCTTGGCTAGAGCGCCTGGTTTGGGACCAGGAAGTCGCAGGTTCGAATCCTGTCGCCCCGACATCGGAAGCCTTGCCCGCAAACACTGCGGGCAAGGCTTTTTTGCTTGAATCGTAGTGGTTTTCGTTCGTTGCTGTTCTCGCCATTCGTTCATCGTCGATGTCCGATGAGATGACAGCAAACGACACAGATTGCCCCCGTTCGCCAACATTTGGTGCAACAGGTGGTGCAACGAAACTTTTTCCCGTTGCACCTGAGAAACAGGGCGTGTCGTCGGTTCCCGTCGCTCGCATGGAATTCCGTTCCGTCGATGGCGAGGCGTTGAGGTCGAGCGACGGCAGCGAATCCAACGCCCCGTACACGTCGAGCAACTTCGGATCGGTGTAGACGTTCATCGTCAGGTTGATGTTGCTGTGACGCATTGCGGCTTGAGCCGTGCGAGGAGCAACGCCTCCCTTGCTGAGCAATGTTCCGAACGAATGCCGCAGAGCGTGAACGTCGATGGTTCGGCCTCGCTCGTCGGCCTTATCGATTCCGGCGGCGAGCAAGTCGCGGTCGAGAATCCTCACCAGACCAGCGGGTATCGTGAACAGCGGTCGCTTGCTGTCACGGATGCCCTTGTCGTTGCGTAGCTTGAGCGTTGCCGCGTTTGGCGTATCAGACAGCCAATCCCTCAGATCGTTCGCCAAGTCGTGACGTAGTGGAATCGTCGAGCCTTGTCGGTTCTTCTCATCGGCCGCGTTCAACACGGCGAACGGCATCGGCTCGTCGAGTTCCAGTTGTCCGACTGTGAGCGATGCGAGTTCCCCTTTGCGAAGCCCCGTCAGAACGAGCGTCTTGTAAATCAACGCCCGCTCCCGCCCGAGCCGCTCCAACTTCTCGACGAACTCGGGATTGTCGGCCAGCCGTTCCCTTGCCCGCTCGACTGCCGGTTGCAGTCCGTTCAGAGTCAACGCGGCTTTCGTCCAACTCGACCGCTTGCGGCATTTGCCGGTCGCTTCGGTCTCAGCTTCATCCACGGGGACAGCTTCCCGGCCGAACTCGGCGAGCGGTCGCAACCGCGCCACTTCCAACAGCTTCACCAGTTCGGCTTCCGTCATCGCCCGGCGTTGTCGTCGCCGGTCGCTCTTCTCGTCGGCTTTGGCGAGTCGGGCGAGGGGATTCGTGGCGAGCCGCCGGTTCGCCACGGCCCAATTGCAGAATCCCGTCAGGGCTTCCGCGTAGGCGTTGCGAGTGCTGGCCGACATCCCTTCCGACTTGCGAGCCGTCAGCCAGCGTTCGACGGGATGCAAGTCGATGTCGCCGAGCCGGTCAAACTGGCAATCCCTTGTCAGGCGGTTCGCCGCCCGTTCGATTTCCGTGAGGTACTTCGCGGAAACGTCCTTGGTTCCCAACGTGAGCAGGTACGAGCCGAAGTGATCGGCGAACGGCTCGCATAGGTGATCGGCTGTCGCGGCTTCCCCAACCGAGATGACTTCCGCTTTGACCAGTTCGGCCCGCCGTTCCAACTTGGACAGAATCGAGCGGGCGGCGTCCTCATCGCGACAGCCGGTCGAGACTTCGCGGACCAGCCCCTCGCCATTTCGGAACTTGGCAATGTAGGTTCCCGCTTCGTCGAGGATGCGCGGCGAGCCGTCCGCCCCCGTCGTCACCTTGGCCGTGCGCGTCTTGCCCTTCGCGGGTTTCCACCGGGCGAACTGCTGCCCGTTCTTCGTGAACAGTTCCGCCCCCTTGGGCAGCGGTCGCGTCACGGTTTTCTTGTAGACGGTTCCCATCGTGTCAGTTCCCCTTCCGCTTCGGAGCGGTTTTCGATGCGGGCTTGCGTGTGGCCGGTCGGAGTTCCAACCCGAAGAACTTGGCCAGAGCGTCTGCCGAGTCGAGGTGTATCGTTCGCTCGCCCCGTGCGAACTTCATCAGTGATTGCCGTAGCACGCCGGTTTGCTGTTCCAGCGTCAGGAACGGAATCCCGCTTTCGTTGATCGTTCGTCGCAACAGTTCTGTGATCGGTTGTTTGTCTGGCATAGTGTAACCCAAGTTACAACCCGACGAGCGGGGCGTCAATCTTCTGTCTTGCGTCACCCCTCAAACGGTGACGCCTGATGGTCCCTTATGGGATAGGTGAAGTGGGCTTCACCTGTAATTGCTGGGAAACTTCACCCGACAAGGTGAAGCCAGCTTCACCCGTACAGGTGAAGTAAGCTTCACCCGTTGGCGGTCGGTTTTCCGAGCGGTTGCACCCGGTAAACCGACACTCCGCGATTCATGCCGCCCCGATGGATTCGCGACACAAGCCCCCGCTTGACGAGTCCCGCCACGGCATCCACCGCAGCCCGCTTGCTCGCTCCGATCCGTCGAGCAATGTCCGTCAACGCCGTTCGCACCGTGCCGTTCTTCGTGTCCCGCCAGAGAACGAGCCATGTCAGAGCTTCGGCCCGTGTCAGGTCCGCCATCGAACAATCGACGAACGCATTGAGTTCACCGAAGCGGTTCGACGTTACCGCCGTTCGCTTCGGTTTCTCGGTCCCCTTGCCGGTCGATGTCCCCTGTCGAGGTCGCGGCGGTTCCATCGGCGGCAGAGTTGAGCAACCTGTCAGGACGTTTGATCGTCCGTTGTTGGTGGTCGTCATGTTGTCCCCCACTCGTCAGCCGCGTCGTCATCGGCGGCAGTCGTTCGGCCCCACGCTTCGGCGAGCGCGGCTTGCAGCTTGCCCCGTGGTTCGCGCTTCGTGGTCGAGGTCGGTTCGCCCTCGCCGAGCGGAGTGAACGATTGATGCGGCTTGTCGAACGCCAACCGCACGTCGCGGCATTCGCCGTTGCGGCTTTTGAGATGTCGCAGGATGACTTCCCCTTCCGCCTCATCGTCCGGCGTCAGGATGAAAGCATCGTCGGCCCCGAACTCCAGTTCGCTCGATTCGCGGAACGATGCGAGGTTCAGCCCGTCGCCCGAGTAGCTCGACCGGCCCGACTTGTCCTTCGTGCGACCAACGGCCGACAACACGATGACAGCCACGCCCGCATCGGCGAACGCCCGGAGATGACTCATCGTCGCATCGATCGAGCCTCGCTTGTCGCCATGCTCACCCGGCGGTTGAATTCGCTGGATGTAGTCCAGCACGATCAGCCCCGCGTCGAACTCGTCGGCCACGGCGGCGATGTTAGCCAGGTCAAACGGCGGTCGCACAAATGCCAATCGGTCCGCCAGTTCGTCGAGTGTGTTCAGCCCCGCGTCGATTCGCTCGGCGTGTTCTTCTGTGAGTCGGCGGTATCGAATCGTCGTCAGGTCCACGCCCGACAACCGAGCCAACTGGCGGTCGAGCAACACGGCGGGCGGCATCTCGATATTGCAAACCACGGCCCGCAGTGTCGGCGTCAGTCGCAAGCCATCGACCAAGGCTTGCATCACGAACGCCGTCTTGCCCGCTCCCGGCGCACCGCCAAGCAACGTCACCAGCCCCGGCCCGATTTCGAGGCGAGACAACTCGCGCTCGCCAATCGGATAGAACGTCGGCGGCTTGCCCGACAACACGTCATCGCGCCAACCGTGCAACACGTCGGCAGCGGCGAGGTAGTTTGGTTTGGTCATGCGTTCCCCTTCCGTGAGTGATTCAGCCCGCAGTCAATCTGCCGTCGCGTCTCACTCGGCGAGAGCCCCGAGTCGAGAGCGGCTTCGGTCAACAGTTCGTGAGCCAGTTCAACCGGGCATCCGAACTCGGCAAGATTCGCAGCCGCGCTGAACAACAGCCGATGCCGGTCTCCACTCCCGGCCCCGTCGCGGATGAAGTCAAGCGTTCCCCGGTTGAGCCGAGACACCCGGTTCGGATCGGCCCGCCGGTCTCTTACCGCTTCGGTCTCATGCTCAACTCGCTTGACCGTCTCTTGCCAGTCCCCGGCCGCGACATCGCTGCGCGTCGAAACTGTCGGCACGTCGAACCCCAGCGGTTCCCGTGCGAGTTCCTGAATCCGCTCGACCGACAGCTTCATCAACTCATCCAACGACAGCCACCGCTTGTGCAACCCCGTCTTCGGATGCCGTGAGTTCGGCGCACGGAACGCCCGCACCTTGTCAAAGACTCCCGAGTCGATGACGACTTGCACCGCTCCCGCCAACCCTTCCGCCAGCCGTCGAGCCACCGCGTTGAACAACAACGAAGTGGTCGGTTGCCAAAGGTCCGTCGGCAACCCGATATGAAACCCCTTGCTGCCCGAGAAGAACACCAACAGCGAATCGTCGTCTATCGAATAGCGCTCGCAGATAAAGAGACACAACCGAGCCGCATCGCGTCGAGCGCCTTCCAAATCGACTTGCTTCGTGTGTTTGTCTTCCCTGTCGATATCGAACCAAACGAACTCCGCACCGCACACACCATCGAAGCTCTTTGTTGAGCCGGTCGCGTCGAGATGTCGGCGGAAGTCTTCACCAAACGTGAACGCGCTCAAGTAGGCTTCGTCGCTCACGTCAATCCGTTTGTCGAGACTCGCGTACGCGACGAGCGCGGTTGGCCAACAGACCAACCGCCGCTCGCCCGTACACGGCCCCACGATCCGAAATCCAAGATCGTCGGCCATCATGTTCGCCCCCCTCAGAAGCCAGTGGGGGAAGTGAGTTCGTCGCCGTCATCGCCGCTCGGTTCGTCGTCGTCGCC
>CAMAYU010000181.1 GCA_945862235.1 Schlesneria paludicola DSM 18645 | reverse complement strand
CGCCGCGACCTCAACGACGGCACTCACTGCTATGCCTACAAGGGTTGTCCTTACGGCTATCACGAGATGACGCATCACGGCGAAGAACCCGACAAGCTCAAGTGGCTGACCACTGTCGACACGTGGTACATGGAAGACTGGGCCTACTTCATCGAGAAGCTCAAGGGCGTGAAGGAAGGGGACGCCACGCTGCTCGACAACACGTTGCTCGTATGGGGCAGCAGCGGCGGCACCGAGAACGCTCACAACAACACGAACCTCCCCACGATGCTCGTCGGCGGCCACAAGCTCGGCATCAAGCACCAAGGTCACCTCGACAAGAAAGACGTCCGCCTCGGCAATCTTTGGCAGACCATGTTCACAACCCTGGGGGTCACCGTCCCCGAGAATTTTCAAGGCGGCGAAGCCGACGGTGTCATCAAGGAACTCGTTTGATACGCGGATCGGCCCGTGGCATAGGCTTCCTGCCAGTCATTTCCGTTCCACTCGGGGCAAGTCAGGACAGTCTGGAGTCCTATTCCATGAGGGATCGAACTCCGAATGACAAACCAACTCTTGGGTACTGCGATGAGTCGATCACACCTCGCGATGTTGTTGCTGTTGCTGAGTACGATTGCCGTGACAGCTGCGGCCGATGAGCCGCCTCACACATCGCAAAAAGGCAGGAGGTAATGACCAGTTTCACGACTCAAACAGTAACCGAACCGTTCCTTGCAACGGCTCCCGGGGAAGTCATCACAGCTGAGTATGGAGAACCCGGCGAGGCGACCAATCGCCGAGTAAGCGTCAATCTGTCGGCAGGCACGATCACCTTCTTTCGATGTCACACCCCGAGTCGATTCATGGCGACCGGTCCCGACGCAGAATGCTCCTGCCGGCTTGATGAGATCCGAGGGATAGGTTCGACTTGGGTCCGCCCTCGCGATGTCGGCCCGGTTCTCGAAGTGGTCACACCGACCGGGCGAGCTCGGCTGCCTCATTCGATGAGTGGCTTCAATGCCGTCCGCGAGGTCATCGAGCAAGCTGTCGCGAAGTCCGGCAGCCGACTCAGGTGGCACGAAGCTCCGGCAGTTCAAGAGGTATTAGTACTTGCCTGTGGAGCGACATTGGCGGCGGGCGTGATTTGGGCTTTGCCCGAAATGCCCCTCTGGGCCATTGCCGCGGCTGTCTGGACGATGGTGTTAGTGCTGCTCGCCGTCTGCGGCCTGTACTGGCGGAGCAAACGCACGTGGTGGTAAGGCGGTTTCGCGTCTCATCACACGAAGCGTCACAAGACCACAACTTCGGAGATGAGACGCCATTGTTTACTCCGTCGCATTTTGATCGGAACGCTCGGTGTCAAGCGAGCTGAGAGGTGATGTGATGACAAACGACAGTCTGGAAGCCTATCCCACGTTGACGCGGCGAGCGGCTTTGGGCGCGGTGGCAGCAGCAATGGGGACGGTTGCTTTTGCTACAGAGACGCCAAAACGCAGTCGCTTGGGATTGGTCGCCTACAACTGCGCGTTCCGGCGGAAGTGGATGCAGCAGCGCGATCCGAAGTTCGATCTCTTTGAGCCACTCAACTTTCTCAAGCACTGCTGTGAGGTCGGTGCGGGCGGAATGCAGGTGTCGCTCGGCGTGCTTGATGCGGCGCTCGTGAAGGCACTCAGAGACTTTGAGGACGAGCACAGGCTCTTCATCGACGGCATCGTTAATCCACCCAAAGACGAAGCCGATCTTGTCCGGTTTGAGGCCGAGATTCGCACCGCTTCGGAAGTCGGAGTGCAGGCAGTTCGCACGGTCGTGATGCCGGGGCGGCGGTACGAGCAGTTCAAGTCGCTCGCCGAAGTCCGCGAAGCCGAAGCGAAGGCGTTGAGGATGCTCGAACTCACAGTGCCGATCGTCACGAGGCATCGCGTGCGGCTCGCGGTCGAGAATCACAAGGACCAGCGCATCGACGAACGGCTCGCGCTCTACAAGCACCTGAGTTGCGAGTTCATCGGCGCGACGATTGATACCGGCAATAGCTTTGCGTTACTCGATGATCCGTATGGTGCGATCGAGGCTCTCACGCCGTATGCCTTCACAGTCCACTTCAAGGATCAAGCGCTGCGCGAGTACGAGCAGGGCTTCCTGCTGGCCGACATCCCGCTCGGACAGGGCAGCTTCGACATGAAACGTATCGCGGCGATTCTCAAACGCGCGAAGCCCGACATCCGCATGATGCTGGAACTCATTACCCGCGACCCGCTCAAAGTGCCGTGCCTCACCGACAAGTTCTGGGCGACGATGCCGCACGTGTCCGGCAACGACCTCGCACGAACACTTCGCTTTGTGCGCGAACATCCGGCGAAGAGCCTGCAAGAAGTCGGCTCAATGTCACTCGACAAGCAGGTCGAACTGGAAGATGCCAACATTGCGGCCAGCGTCAAATATGCGAGAGAGGAGCTGGCCTTATGACAATTTCTCGTCGCGAGTTTCTCGGAGCAATCGGTATCGCCAGCGTCTGGACAATGACGGCGAAGGCTGAGTCCGGACGATCCGCCAACAACATCGTCCGTGTTGGCGTCATCGGTACTGGCGTCCGCGGCAAGTACTTGATCGGTAATCTGCCACCGTCAGTGACGGTCGGAGCGATCTGCGATTGCGCGTCGTTACGGATCGCGAGCGTGATGGAACCGAAAGGCGAGTTCGCAAAAGTGCTCGCTCACTTCACGCAAGCCGACGCTGCGAAGTGCGCGACGTTTCTGGACTACCGCCGTTTGCTCGATCGAGCGAAATCCAAAGACAAACTCGACGCCGTCATCATCGCCACGCCGGATCATCATCACGCACAAGCTGCGATCCTCGCGCTGCAAGCGGGACTGGATGTGTATCTCGAAAAGCCACTCACCGTGACCATTCGCGAAGGCCGGTTGCTCGCCGACGCCGTGAAACGCACGGGCCGAGTCCTGCAAGTCGGCAGCCAGCAACGGACGATGGAAGTCAATCGCTTCGCCTGCGAGTTCATCCGCAACGGAGGACTGGGGCGGATCTCGAAAGTCGAATTGCCGAACTATCCGGGACCGTTGCCGATGCCGTCGCTCGATCAAGAGCCAGCATTTGGCGCAGTCGACTTCGACTTGTTCTGCGGACCGACTCCTCTGAGGCCGCATCACCGACACTTGTGGATGAAGGAGGACTTCAAAGTCGGCGAGTTGCTGTGGCGGGGTTGGGATCTGTTTCGAGACTACTCGGGACATCTCATGACGAACTGGGGAGCACACACGGTCGATATGGTGCAACTCGCCCTCGGTTCCGAGGACACCGGTCCGGTTGAAGTGCGTGCGGTCGAACCGAACTCCGTCGCTGAGTTATGGCCGCACTGGAAGTCGAAGACACCGGCTCCTGTGGGCGACTCTGCAACCTCAACTTCCGATCGTCGCTTCTGGCCGGTGACGATGAAGTACGCCGACGGAATTGAATTGCACTTCACTCCCTGGGATTCAACGCATGCCGGAAGTCTAAAGAATGGGCCGGACTTCATCGTCTTTCACGGCGAGAAGGGCCGCTTGAAGATGCGCCGCAACCATTTCGAGACCGATCCGCCCGGACTCATCTCACACTTCCCCGACGCTGCCGCAATCGACAAGTGGAAAGGGGGCGGTCATGTCGCTCGCCCGCATCTGGAGAATTGGCTGGATGCGATCCGTAACGGAGCGAGTCTCAACGCGCCTGTCGAAGCCGGACACCGCGCCGTGACGATTTGCCACTTGGCGAACATCGCGCGAGAATTGAATCGCCCTTTGCGCTGGGATCCAGTTCGGGAACAGTTCACTGAAGACGCCGCAGCCGATGATTCGCTGACACGCCCGCGCCGGAATGGCTTCAGCCTGCCTTGATCCCTCGCGACGACGAGATCAACTCAAGAGAAGCCTCGACCGCAATAGTGATGGCAAACTGATCGGCGATGAGATCCCATAGGCTCAACGCGAAAACCTGATGCTGCTTGATACGGACAACGACTGCGCGATCACCCTTGAAGAGGCAAAACGTCTGCGGCGATGAGTGCGACCTACCGCTCGCAACCATGTCATCTGCAACCGGTCGAGCGCTCGCAACGGTCGTTAACCCCGCCGGGGCGAGACGCAGAGACAACCGAGAGTTTCGGGCGAAATTGGGATGGAACGACGACGCGAGCGTGGGTCGCGCGGCGGAGACTTTCGAGACGAACCGCGATGCTCGAAGTGGTTGCCAGAACTGGCGACAGAACGCGAAAAGGCCGCCATCCGAAGATGGCGGCCTTTCGTGTAACCCGACGGTCTGCGAGTTTCGCTACCGTCAAAACAAGTGGCGGGGGCCGGATTTGAACCGACGACCTCGAGGTTATGAGCCTCGCGAGCTACCGGGCTGCTCCACCCCGCGTCAGGGTGCCCCTTTGTTGGGGAGACGGGAGTATATCGGCAGACTTCGCGAAGGGAAGTGAGTCGGTTTGAGAATTCTCGCTGTGAACGCCATCCTTGGTCTCGCTCATTCCAAATTCAAGTCAGTCCAAGTGGGAATTGAATCATGTTCAAACGCGATGTTGTCGCCGTGTGTGTTGCCAGCGTGCTGGTCTTGGCAAGCGCAGCGAGCAGTCAAGAAACGTCCAAGCCTCCCGAGGCGGATCGCTGGGAAGCAGCGATCATGGCGTTTGAAATGCAGGACCAAAAGTCTGCTCCCGCCGCTGGAGCCAACGTGTTTATTGGCAGCTCGAGCATTCGGATGTGGCAGCTTGAAGGCAGCTTTCCGCAGCACGCCTGTGTGAATCGCGGTTTCGGGGGATCGCAATTGGGCGACTCGGTGAAGTACGCCGAACGAATCGTCATCAAGTACAACCCGCGCGTGGTCGTGGTCTATGCGGGGGACAACGACCTCAACGCGGGCAAGACTCCCGAAGCGGTCTTCACCGACTATCGCGCCTTTCGCGACAAGGTTCAGGCGGCGCTGCCCGAAACGAAGATCGTCTTCGTCGCGATCAAGCCCAGCCCCAGCCGTTGGAAGCTGCGCGAGAAGGCTCTCGAAGCGAACCGGCGCATTCGAGAAGAGATCGCCAACGGGAAGAATCACGT
The DNA here is from genome assembly GCA_945862235.1 of Schlesneria paludicola DSM 18645. Taxonomy (GTDB): domain Bacteria; phylum Planctomycetota; class Planctomycetia; order Planctomycetales; family Planctomycetaceae; genus Schlesneria; species Schlesneria paludicola_A. The sequence continues at coordinate 7,699 of CAMAYU010000181.1, read as the reverse complement.
CTTCGTCGATGTCTGGACGCCGATGCTGGGTGACGACGGGATGCCTCGCCCCGAGTTGTTCCTCAAAGACCAACTGCACATGAACGACGCAGGCTATGCGATCTGGTCTCAGCTCGTTGAACCGCACTTAGCCACAGCGGGTGGTTGATCGTCTCAGACAGACTCCGCGATCTCGCGCAGGTTGTCTTCGATCATGCCGCAGATTTTTTCCAGAGGCAGGTCATTCACGTCGGAGCCGAACGGGTCTTCAATCTCCACGCCGATCTCTTCGATACCGAACAGGACGTACGAGATCATCAGCGTCACGGGGACCGTTTCCCAGCCGTACTTTTGGACGAGGGCCAGCGGGAGCGAGAAGCAGTAGACGATCAGTGCGCGACGCAGGTGAACGGCATATGCGAAGGGGAGCGGCGTCGAACGAATCCGCTCGCACGCGCCGCAGTAGTCGATCAGCAGTTGTACGTTTTGATCGAGAGCTTGGAGTTGATGTCCGTCGATCAAGCGACGGTCTCGCGCGGCGGCGATCAGTTCTGTGAGGCGTCGCGCGATGGCGAGCGGGACGTGTCCACTTTTCAGGACATCAGCCACATCGGCTACGGGCAGGTGTTCTCGCGCGGGGCCGAAGTCGGCGATGCCGCGCAGTCGGTGCATCGTGTTGTGACCAAACGCGACCGTCCACCAGACGACTCGATGAGTCAACTCGCCATCCGCGGCCAACCACGCCGACGATTGTCTAGCGAGATTCCGCGACTCGTTGACGATACCGCCCCACAGCTTGCGGCCCTCCCAGAACCGGTCGTAGGAGGCGTTCGTCCGGAAGACCAGCAACAATCCCATCGAAGCGCCGATCAGCGCGTGCGCCGTCTCGGCAATCGCGAGGTTATCGAACCAATCGGGACCGTACTGATATAGACCGACTACCACGGCCGACCAGATGACGCACGTCATCACCCGGCCCAAAATCTCGCGCACCATCGAGCCTTCAATATCGAAGAGATGGCTGGTCCATTGATGAGGATCGTAGGGCGTCATGGAAGGACGGCGTTCTCGTGGGATAATTGGGCGGTTCGTCGAGCCGAATTGGCGGCGGGATTGTAGCCACTCATCAGCGAGTGAGAACTCGGCAGCACACGTCGAGAATGTTCAGCGTATGCCTCACTCATCCACCTTCACCGACCAGAGGAACTGCTTGAGGGCTTCAAATTGTTTCTTCGCGTCGCCTCCTTCGATGTGCTTAGCGGCGGTGGTGCGGAGGTCGGGGGCGAAGCGGGGCATTCTTGAGCCGAGGTCGTAGCGCGGGGGATCGAGCATCTGGCGCAGGGCGAACTCGGGACGCAGGCGGTCTCGCGCGAGGGCGAAGTTGATGCCGAGGGCGATCTGCGTCGAGGCGTCTCCACGCGGCTGTTCTTGGCCGATCCCATGACACTGGCGGCAATCGAGTCCGCCGTCGCGCAATGTGAGCTGTCGTCCGATCTCGACTTGGTCCGCATCAAGCTTCACCGGCAACGGCTCTTCAAACGCAACGCCATGTTCAGCCGCCAAGCCCTGCGACATGAGGCCAGCATACGCAGGAAAACTCGGCATCCGGGCCGTCAGCCACGGACGCGGCTTCTGTTTGATCTCACCCTTCAGCAGCTTCTCGATCCACGGACCTTGCAACTTCTCGCCGACCCAGGTCAGTTGCGGAACCGCCTCGACCGCGCGGCCCGATCCTTCTTCGGCGACGATCTCGGGCCAGAGTGATCGTTGGTCATCGCGCGCGTGGCAGGCGTGGCAGCGGAGCGAGGCGAGGGATTCTGAGAGGGCGTAGGCGGCGAGGTTGGACGGTGTCGCTTTGACCTTGTCTGCGTCGGCCATTGTCAGTGCGTCCAGGAAGATCAGGAGTGACTCTCGTGTCTCGTCGCGGAAAGTGAAACGGGGTGGGGGCGGGCTTCCTCGCTCACGCTTCGGGTTGGTGTTGGCGGCGGACTTCTGATCGGCTTCGGTGGCGAGGCATCCGCGTTGAGATGTCTCGCGAAAGACCGAGGCCAAGTGTGCTGGGGGGAGTTTGTCGTCGGGCCGCATCGTGTGGCATTGGCCACAGCGCAACTGCTCGAACGCGCGCCGTCCTCGTTCGATGTTGCCGGGCTGCGTTCCCGCGAGTTCGTTCACTTCGCCCAGCGACTTCTGACGAATGAACGTCGCCAACGAAGATGCCTCGTCGGCGGTGAGGCGGAAGTCGGGCATGAAGCTCGTCGCGTGATGTCGTTGCGGGGCGAGCAAGAAGCGTTCGAGTGCGTCGTGCTGGAGCTTGGCTTTGGTGAAGTGAAGCGACACACGCTGCCATTCGTCGTCGCGTCCCGGTTCCGTAAACGTGTGACACGCGATGCAGCCAAGTTTCTCGAAGAGGTCGCTCCCGTGCCGGGTGGGATCCTCGTCGTCACTCGTTCGTGCCGACACGGGCACGGCTGGCAATGTCGCATCGACGAGCGAACCGAGATACGCGGTGAGATCGACGGCCGTCTGAGGTTCATCTCCAGGAATGAGCTTCGGCATCACGCTGTCGTGTTTGAGTCGCGCCGGATCGACGAGCCAGTTGGCCAGCCACGCGGGTGAGAACCGACGGCCGGCCTCATCGAGACGCGGTGCCCCGCGCAGCGCGAACGGCGTTGATTTGCGAAAGCCTGCCAATTGCTCGGCGGCGGACGAGGCGTGGCACCGTGCGCAGTTGTGCTGTTGGTAGGCGATCTGTCCCGCAGAGAAGCCGGTCCACATCGCCGCTTCCACGCTGTTAGGCCGGTCCTGTCGCGCGAGACTGGTTGCTGGAATGGCCTCGCGCGGAAAGCGGTTCGACTCCCACATCAGCCGGAAGCGTGCGTCACCCTTTTCTGGCAGTTCGTATCGCACGTCGATCTCGTTCAGTCCGCGCTTGAGTCGCACCGAGACAGCAGTCGTTTCGGAAAGCGGCTGCTTCGCATCTGGGCTTCCGTGAAACGCGATCGTGGCGGTGCCTGTCCCTTCGCAAGTGAAGCGGTACTCGCCCGTCGCGGGGACTCGCAGCCACGCTCGTGCCCGCACCGCGCGCGGCCCCGACTCGCGGCGCTGCGGCTGATCCGCAAACGGGATCGACCACGCGAACATCCGATGCTCTTGCTGATTGAGCAGCTCGGTCGAGTGGACACTGATCCCTAGACTGAGCTGGCCCGAAGGCAGATTCGACGGCTGCGGACGATGCAGCTTCGCCTCGGGCATCGTTCGATCGGGGATCGAGTTCAGCGTGAGAGTCACCGTCTGTTCGAGGGCATGGCTGTCGTGTGTCAGCAGCGTATAGCTGACCGCAAGCTGATCGACGGGCTTCAGGTCGGGAAGCTCGATGAAGACCGTGCGGTTGTCTTCGAGCAGCGTGACCGACTTCGGTTCGACCTCGTCACGGCCGACCTGCTCCGGCGCGGAGGGCTTCAAATCGGGTGAGCCATACGCCGCCGACCACTTGTAGTTCCAAACTTCGAGCTGATAGCTGCTCGGGTCTTCTGTCGTCTCGCGGTCGAGTTCGCCGGTGAAGGTGAGGGCGACTCCGTTGCGATAGGTCAGCATCGCGAGAGGCAGGGGTTGAGGGTCGAGGGATGAGGGTTGAGGGACAGAGGCAGAGGTTGGTTCACGATTCAAAGCGGGTTCGCCACTCGGCCCCCTCACCCTAGCCCTTTCCCCCGAAGACGGCGGAGAGGGGATGACTCCAGCCCGCGGCTGTCCGACTTTCAACCCCAGGCCACCAACCCCCGCATACCGGACCCGCTGGAAGCAGCCGTCATTCACCGCGCTGGAGACCCAGCCCTTGAGGCCCGTTAGATAAAGCTGGCCATCGCGCGGGTTCATCCTTCCACGGTGGATGCCCGAGGCGAACGACAACGGTAGTTCGACGGAACCGCCGTTGAAGGGTCGCAGGTTGAGGGTTGAAGGTTGAAGGTCAGAACTCTTCGTTTGTCCCTCAACCTTCAACCCTCGACCTTCAACCTCTTCCCGCAGCACCAACCTCAGTTTGCACTGACCAAACGACATGTGCAGCAACTGGTTTGAGAGCGGTCCGAACTTGTCGCTCGTCGCCCAGACTTGGCCTCCGCAACTGTTGTCGTCTCGGCGCGAGAACCAGCAGAGTGGGCGAATGAAGTCGGTCGGTGGAGTTGCTTGGTGGTGCGACGACATCATCCCGTAGAAGCCTCCCTCGCGGACGACGAACAGGCCCGAGGCGGGTGTCCATTCGCCCTCTTGAGGCGCGACGGTTAGTTCATCGTTCGGTCCCATCCCCATGCCGTTCGGATTGCGGAAGCCGGTCGCGAAGACATCCAGGTTCGAGCCATCGGCACTGACTCGCAGCACGCTCCCATCGTGAGGCGTCGCCGAATTGCAGTTCCCTTTGACGTAGTACAGGTTCCCCGCGCGATCGGCTTCGAGACACGCGACGTACTCGTGCCCGTTCATCGTCGTGTGAGCGTCATTGTTGAAGTTCTCGTAGTAGTCGGCCTCGCCGTCGTTGTTCAGGTCGTGCAGCCGCGTAATCTGGTCGCGACCGATGATGAAGAGGTCTGTCCTGTCCCCTCGCCCCGGCCTTGCGGGGTGAGGGTTAGGGTGAGGGGTCTTCTCTTCCGAAGAAGACGCCGTTGGCAAAGAACCCCTCTCCCCAGGCCCCTCTCCCCGCAGAGCCGGGGCGAGGGGAGATAAATCGGCTTGCCCCTCAACCACCTTCACTCCCAACGGCTGAAACAACCCCGTGGCGAAGCGTCGCCAGGTGATGCGTTCCAACTTCTCATCGATCCCGTCCACGATCCAGACATCGCCGTGGAGCGTACACACGGCTGCTCGACCATCGGGCAGGAAGTCGTGTCCGCCGCAGAACAACAGCGCGTTGAACGGGTTCTTGAAGGGGAGCGTGATTGTGTCGATGACGTAGGCGGAGTTGAGAGTTGAAGGTTGAGGGTTGAGGGGCGGAGGAACGGATTCGTTTGCCTTGTCGCTCTGTCCCTCAACCCTCAATCCGCGACCATCAACCCCCGCCACCTCCCCCTTCGTCACCAGCGGCTCACCCCAGATCGTGGGACCGGGCTTGGTCAGTGCGAGCACATCTTCCGGCGCGGGCGAAGTGGCGACGAGTTTGTCGAGCGCCGCTTCGTTCGTGTCGGCTGAGGCGATGAACAGCTTGATCGTGACCGGATTGTCGTGAGGCTCAATCGTGAGGACGTGACAGCCGCCATGTCCCGCTCCGACGGAGCCTCCTTCCGACTTGGGATGCGACCGCACGCGCGCCTTCGGATCGGCGACGAGCATCTTCAACGCAACGCCACTTGGCCCGACGAGCAACGTTCGCGTGAGGGCTGCGGCATCGGCGGTCTCTTCGAGCCACGGAGTTTCAAGGATGAAGGTTGAGGGTCGAGGGTTGAGGGTTGAGGGTGAAGACTCTTCCTGCTGACCCTTAAGCCTCAACCCTCGACCGTCAACCTTCATCGACAACACCACTCGCTGCCCATGCCGGTACAGCCCCTCGTAGTGAGCGACCTCTTTCGGCAGCGGGCCGTAGCGGTGATCGGCTCGGAAATTGGGGAACTCGTCCATGAGAGACCAGCCGGGGAGGGACGGCGTGACGAACGTGATCGGGCCATCGGGGCGAGGGGCACCGATGATGCCGAAGCGGGCCGGGTCGAAGCGAACGAAGCCGGTCCAGCCAGCGGTGGCTCGCAGCAGTTCGGTGTCGTAGCTGATCGAGGCCTGTCGCTTCGAGCCGACGCGCACGACGATCGCCTTGTAGACGGGATCGTGCCATGCGGCCGGGGCAAGCGGCACGCCGAGACTCGTGCTGAGGAACGGCCCGACATCCATCTGGCCGAAGCGGTCGTCGCGCGAGTCGGCTTCGGTCCAATCGAAGCCGACGGCCCCCTTGCTCCAATGACCGTCTATGTTTTGTGGTGCGGGCTTGGAACCGGCACGCGAGGCGGTCGATGAGAGCTCGGGCAGGTTGGGCACCTGTCCTACGAGCGCCGCGTTCTTGTTGCTCGTCGCGTCGTCGAGTCGCTTGGTCTCAACAAGTTCATCGAGATGCCACAGCGCGAGGGTCGACTCATCGGGGGCGAATGGTTTGTCGGGGAGAGTTGTTGGGACGCGTACGCCCTTCGAGAGGCGGACCTCATCGACGAGTCCGGTGCAGCCGATCACGCGTTCGATCAGAGTCGCAAGACCCAGTTCACCGGGGACCGACTTCATCTCGGACCGTTTGTGTTTCTGGTCGGCCACCTGCTTGCCATCGACGAACAGCCGGACTCGTTCGAGTTCGAGGACCATCGCGACGTGATGCCACTTGTCGTCGCAGAGCATCGCTTCGGAGCGGCAATGATCGGGAGCGAAGCCGGGGAGATAGACCGTGAACGCGCCGCCCGGCATCGAGAACAATTCCCAATGCGTGCCGGACGACTTCGGTTCGTGAGCGACCAGAATGTTGTAAGTCGATTTGTCAGCGAGCTTCGTCCAGCACTCAACGGTCAGCGGGAACTGACGGAACTCATCGCGACCCTTCACCAACGCGCCGCCGCTTCGTCCGTCGAGAGCCTTGCCGAACTTGCCTTCGACTAACGCGGAGCCGATTGGTCTGGGAGCGACCGCAGCAGCAGCGGCCACCGGCTTCGGAACCGGCGTCCTCATCTTCGGCTTCGCACCGGCAGGCTTTCCGTCAAGCTGCGGCAACAACCAATCAAGTCCATCCAAGTTGTCGTGCAACCGTTCCTCAGCGTCATCCTGCGTGTGGCCGAGAATTCCGATCGGGCCTGTGTAGCCGCTCGCCTTCACCACCTTGAGCAGTTTCAGGTCGAGATCGCCTTCGCCAAGCTGCATGATCTTCTGGCCTTTGCGATCTCCCTCTTTGGTCATCCCGTTGAGATTGAGGCACAGCAGATACGGCTTCATCTTTTGGAGCAGTTCGGCAAACCGGTCGATGTGATCGTGACCGTGATGCTGGTTGTAGACGACGCCAACGTTGGGCAGCTTCAACTCTTGAATGATCGCGATCTGGTTCTCGGGTTCGCCGAACCAGCCGCCGTGGTTGTAGAGGGCGACTTGGCAACCAACCTTCGCCGCCGCTTCGGCAATCGGGCGAATGCGGCCCGCCTCGGCGATGACACGCGCCCGTTGATCGGCCTCGTCCTTCGTTGGTCCTCCGCCGCCGGTGACCCACAGTTGCGGAGTCACCTTGTGCTTCTCGAACACGGCGAGCGTCATCTTGGCTTCGTCGTTGAGCACCGTCGGGAACCACCACGCCGACAGTTCGACCTTGTGCCGCTTGAGGCATTCAATCTCCTGATCGAACGTCGGGATGTGTTCGGCGCGGTAGTCGTAAGCAAACTTCGAGAAGCCCAGCTTGGCGAGCATCGCCGCCCGCTCCTCCGGCCCGCGCTTCTTCGAGTCAAACGGCACGATGCACCATGCGACGAGGTTCGGTCTCGCGAAGAGATCGGTCGAGGTCGGTTCGGCGGCGGGCAGCGGCCTCGCGCCGCCCAATGCCACAGCCAGACAGGCGACTCCCAGCAACAGACGGTTGGTCATCGAGTTGGTCTCCGAAAGGAAGGATGGTTCATCCGGCTCATACGTGCTGAGCGTTCATGTTTTCAGCCCGGAGGGCGACAGGTCGTAGCCCACGGCGTGAGTTTTGAAGTTACGCTTTTTGAGCCAAATAGCGAACCAA
>CAMAYU010000180.1 GCA_945862235.1 Schlesneria paludicola DSM 18645 | reverse complement strand
GCTGGAACGTCATCGAAGCAGGTTTACCACAGAGACTCAGAGGCACAGAGAAGGCGAACTGAGAGAAGAGCATGGACGGGGGATCTAGGCCAATCTGCCTACCGTTCCTCACTCACGAGTGTCCCCCACGGGAACGGAATAACTACTTTGAAACAGGCGATGGCCCTGCCAATCCTCCTTCACTTGCGTGTCAGGATTTGGTCTCTGGTGGCCCAAACTCGCGGCCCCGTTCCTCACAACGTGTCATCGGGTTCTGACTGTCGCTCTGAAATCAAACCGAGCAGTCGAAGTTTCGATCGCAACGTCATGCGGGAGATGCCGAGACGTTCCGCCGCTTGGACTTGATTGCCGCTAACGAAGCTCATCACTTCTTGCAGCAAGATGCGATCGATCTCGTGTCCGATGTGACGGTAGAGATCGGGTTGGTTCTCTTGCAGGAGGCGTCTCACCTCGCGAACCAGATCGAACGACGAGGTGGTATTGGAAGGAACATCAGCCTCGCCTCCGCGCCCTGTTGCCGCGTCCGTTCCGAGCAGTCCGGCCTCTTCAGGAAGGTCCAGCGGCAGAGCCGAATTAGTCCGCACCGCGAGACAGCTTTGAGGGAGGGAATCGGGCGTTAGAGTCGCGCCCGTCGTGTGGACCATCGCGTACTTGATGGCGCTTTGGAACTCGCGGATGTTGCCGGGCCAGTCGTGTTGTTGCAGGAGTTGGATCGCGTCGGGTGAGGCGCTGGCGACGGTCTTGTTCATCTCGACATTGAACAGGCGCAGGAAGTGTTCGAGCAGCAGCGGGATGTCGTCGCGGCGGTCTCGCAGCGGCGGGAGTTGGATGGTGAAGCCGTTCAAGCGATAGAGCAGGTCCTGGCGGAAGCGACCTTCGGCGACATCCTTGTTCAGATCGCGGTTGGTCGCGGCGATGATCCTCACGTCGGTCTTCACGGTCGCGTTGCCGCCGATTCGCTCGAACTGCTGCTCTTGCAGGAGACGCAGCGCCTTGGCCTGTGTCGCGGGACTCATGTCGCCGATCTCGTCGAGGAAGATCGTGCCGCCATTAACCTGTTCAAACTTGCCGATGCGCCGCTGGTCGGCACCGGTGAACGCACCTCGTTCGTGCCCGAACAGCTCGCTCTCAAGGATTGTTTCGGGAAGTGCGGCACAGTTGATGGCCAGGAACGGCTGCTGGCTGCGCTTGCTGTAGTGATAGAGGGCCCGCGCGACGAGTTCCTTCCCCGTCCCGCTCTCACCGAGAATCAGTACGGTCGAATCCTGCGGGGCGATGCGGCCGATGTCCTTGTAGACCTCTTGCATCACCGGTGAGAGACCGATGATCCGGTCGGCGGCGAGGTCATCGGGGTCGGTCTCCGCCAGCACAGCCGGGACGCGACTGAGCCGACTGACTTCGAGGGCTTTCGCCAACACTTCCTTCAGCCGTTTGAAGTCCACGGGTTTGACGAGGTACTCGTACGCCCCGCGCCGCATCGCCTCGATGGCCGTTTCGGTCCGAGCGAATGCCGTCATGATGATGACCGGCAATCGCGGATCGATCTGCCGAATCTTGTCGTACGCATCGAGGCCCGACTGATCGGGCAGCCGCACGTCGAGCATGACCACATCGGGCCGTTTCTGTTTGACGAGATCAATCCCCTCGCGCGCCGTCCCTGCCGAAATCACCTTCAGCGTCGGCGACGACAACGTCTCCTTCAACGAGAAGACAATGTTCGGCTCATCATCAACAACCAGCAGCGTGAAGATGGACATGGGCATGAGGGAAGCCGGGTGATTTCAAATTGACATGAACGACAGAATTACGAGTCAGGTGAGCCGGGCGGCGTCAGCCCCCGGACTCTTCGCGGTGATCTCAAGAGTCCGGGGGCTGACGCCGCCCGGCTCACCTCGATTCCAACAACCTGCCTCACAGTGATTGATTCGCCATGACTTACACCTGTTGCGGCGGCAGGTAGATCGCAAAGACCGCTCCGCCTTGTGGCGAGTTGCTTGCTGTGATCTGGCCGCCGTGAGCTTCCACGATGCGGTGGCAGATGGACAGGCCGAGACCTGTTCCAGTCTCCTTCGTGCTGATGAACGGTTCGAAGATGCGGTCGAGAACATGTGTCGGCAGTCCCGGTCCAGTGTCGCGGATTGAAATCAACGCCCACCTCGCGATCCAAGCCGTCGGTGACGGATCGAGTGCGCCGGGTGGGCGAGAATGCGAGAGACTCACGAACACCTGGCCTCCTTCCGGCAGTGCGTCGAAGGCGTTCAGCAACAGGTTGAGCAGCACTTGCCTCAACTGCACCGAGTCCGCTTCGATCAGCAGTGGCTCGGAAGTGAGGTTGCTTTGGATTTGAATCTGTTGTCGTTCGGCGCGGGCCGAGACAAGTTCGATCGTCTGTTCGATGGCCTCGCGCGCATCGAGCTGCCTCTTTTCGAGTTTGGGTGGCCGGGCGAAGTCGAGGAAGTCTTGGATCGACTTCTCCAAGCGACCAATCTCCTGTTCGACGACCTTCAGTTGCTGGCCGTGTAACCCGTGGCCGTCGTCTCGTTCGACCGCCGCCTGCACCAGCATCTTCATCGGCATCAGCGGGTTTCTCAGTTCGTGAGCCATCCCCGCCGCGAGTTGTCCCACAGCGGCAAGCTGCTCACTGCGCAGCACCTCCAACTCGCGTTGTTGCAACCGCTCGACAACCGTAGCGATGTGGCTCTCCATCTGTTGCAGACCCGCTTCGAGTTCCCGAAAGCCGCCGCTGCTGGAAATCTTCACCGGCCCGACGACATCCTCCAACCGACCCGCGACACCGCGCACGCTCACGTCGAGTTGCACGATCGACTGGCTGATGCCGCGTGCGATGAGCAACCCTGCGACCAGACCGGCCGCACTCCCGCAGATGCCAAGCAACAGGAATGCCTGTCGTGATTGCTCCGTCGTGTGGCGGTTGGTTTCGTTGGTCCGATCGACCACGTCGCGGTTGAGGACCAAATAATCCTTGGCTGGATCGACGACATGCGTGATGTCGATCAGCAGTTGGTCGATCGCAGACTCATCACTGTCGGGCTGGTTCGATGCGGCGTCCGCATACAGATTGAATCGGCTTGAAAACTGACGCCAACCCGCCTCAACAACCTCAATCGACGCCACCTCCGGCGGAGTGCGAGCCAACTTCTTCGCGAGTTCGATGTGATGCGGAGACGCCTCTTGCAGCTTGCGAATCTCGACCAAATGCCGCACGTCATGACTGCGACCGAACTGCTGGAGCTGGTGCCGAATCTCACGCATGTCGATGTAGAGGTCTTGAGCGGCGACCATGCCGTGAACCTCTTGAGCGATCAGTTCCGAACTGTTGATCTGCTGCCGTTGCACGTTCCACGCCGCGACGATCCCCAACGCGAGCAACATCCCGCTGATGGCGATCGTCGGCGCAGCAATCTTCAAGACAAACTGATTGTTCATGGCGCGGGAGCATACCGGGCCGATGGGCAACGGTGAATGAACGCCGTACGCCATGGGCCAGACCTCGCGCGGTTGTTGATGAGGCACCAGAGCGGGGCGGCGTAAGCCCAATGGCACTCACTTTGAGCGGCACGGCGCTAGCCGCCGGTAAACGGAGTTGTGTTTCCAAGCAAAGAACCGGCGGCTAGCGCCGTACCGCTCACGGAGTGAATGACAAAGTGAGTGCCATTGGGCGTAAGCCCCTCGGTTCTTGGGTGTCAGCCCGTCTCTGAAGAACCGGGGGGCTTACGCCGCCCCGCTCAGAAAATTCTCACAGTTCGTAGCATTGGGGTTGCGATTGATGCCGCCCTCATCGGGAATCCGAAGGCAAAGAACTGGCCACGGTTCGTGGCCACCGACTGGCCACGAGTCCTCCATCAACATCGGTTGTGGCTGAGTGCGGTGTGACGTTCGTCATTCAATCACAACATCGGCTCAGGCTGATCTCGGCGCCACGTAGCACGTCAACGAACGGCCTTGCCACGAGTTGGGTTCATCCCTGCTAGCTCATCGGCTGCATCGCTTTGCTGACAGTCCAGCAAGAGTTGGTCGAGTTGTCGAAGAGCAACGTCTCTGGCATGGCCTCTGCGATAGGGCAGTCATCGCGCCGACAACTCCCGCTGTGTTGATTGTGCAGCGGACCACGACCTCCATAAGGACGCCATGCCATGTTGAATGAGTTTCTAATGAATGTGCTGCACAACTTGTTCAAGCCGTTGCTGCTGTTCTTCTATGCGGGGTTGCTGATCCCGTTGTTCAAGGTGAATCTCGAATTCCCGAAGGCCGTGTTTCAGGGGCTGACGATCTATCTGCTGTTGGCCATCGGTTGGCACGGCGGTGAGGAACTCGCGGGACTCGAACCGGCGCTGTATGGCCAGGCGGCGGGCTTCATGGTGCTCGGCTTCTTCATCAACGTGGTGATCGGCTTCGTCGCGTATCAACTACTGCGATGGACGACTCGGCTGCGGAATATCGACGCCGCGACGGTCGCCGGTCACTACGGCAGCGATTCGGCGGGAGCCTTCGTCACGGCGGTCGGTGTCCTCGTGGCCAGCCACATCGCGTTCGCACCGTACATGCCCGTGATGCTCGCCATCATGGAAATCCCCGGCTGTCTGGTGGCTCTGTATCTCGTCGCGAAGATGCGCAACAACGGAATGGACGCAGCGGGCAACATGCCCAACGAAACGGGTTACTCGCGTCATCGCCTGGCGACTCCAGCACTCCCCCGCCATGGCGAACATCACGCCGCTGACGAAGACTGGAATGAAGAGCAGTACAACGCGGAATCGTTGGATGACGAAGAACTCGTTGGTGCCGCAGTCGGTCACACGAACGAATCAGCTCGACGCGGCGGTCGCTCCGTGACCAGAAGTCACAGCACGGGACATACGACTCATCGCACCGGTCCTTCGCACACGCATGGCACTGGTCATGGAACCAATCATGGTGCGGGGAACGATGACTCCGACAGCGACCTCGACGCCAAGTCGCTGGCCGCCGAAGAACTCGAAGAAGCCCGTCATGCCTTGCAAGATACGAGCCTGCTCGCCGACGAAAAGCATCCCCACGAACGAGTCCCGGCTAAGAAGAACGCAAGCTGGTTGAGCAAGGAGCTGTTGCACGAAGTTTTTCTCAACCCCGGCATCTTCCTGCTGTTTGCGGGAGTGGTCATTGGCTGCGTCTCGCGGTTGCAGGGTGAGAACGTGACGACGATCGACGACGCACTGTTTGTCACGTTGCTCCACGGAGTGCTGTGCCTGTTCCAACTCGAGATGGGCCGCAACGCCGCGTCGAAGATCAAGGACCTCGCCGCCGGTGGCTGGCAGTTCGTCGTCTTCGCGATCCTCGCTCCCAATCTGTTCGCCGGGATGGGCATCGCTGCCGCTCACCTCTACCGCATGTTGTTGGGGCAGCCGTTTGAGATCGGGACGTACGTCCTGTTCGCAATCCTCTGCGGTTCGGCCTCGACCATCGCGGTCCCGGCCGTGCAACGCTTGGCCATCCCTGAAGCCAGCCCGACGCTGCCGCTGGTCGCTTCGCTCGGCTTGACCTTCACCTACAACGTCACGATCGGCATCCCGGTCTACACACTGATCGCCACGCTGCTCACGAAGTCGTTCCCGGTCTTGTGACCACGTTCGGGGCGCGACGCCTGGCCCTCGCTCGTCGGCGGAGCGATCGGCCTACCGTAGTCCCGTCGCTCCGCCGACGGGACCGTCTCAGCAAGTAGGGTGCGTGGAGCCTTCGGAACGCACCATCCTCATCCGAATCCAATCAGCAAACCGGCGCGTTCCGAAGACTCCACGCACCCTACAACCAACCCCCTCATTTCACCTTTGTCCAAAGGAATCTCGCCATGTCGCATCAGTCTCACAACGATAGCCGTTCGGTCTACACATCCCTTTCCAAAGCCTCTTTCGGAGTCGCCGGTCTCGCCTTCGTCGGTTCCTTCGCCTGTGCGGCGATCAACTCGACCCTTTCCGGTTGGATGGCCGTCGCGGGCATGGCCGGACTCGGCCTGTTCTATCTGGCCCTCGGCGTCCTCAATCTCGGCCATGCTCCGAAGTCGCTGTTCGACAATAACCAAGATCCATCGTCTGCTGCGTCCTACCCCAATCCTCGCAGGTACGGCGACGACCTCCGCGCCCCCGAACGAACCGTCTCGACACGCGATCGCGCAACCGAAGCCCAACCGGACGAATTGGTCGAAGCCTGATTCACCGCGCACGCCACCGTTCGCCCAATGTCGGACGAACGATTCGTTCGTGTCTCTCACCCACTCGGAGTTGACGTGCCATGAAAGAAAGCATCGATTGTCAGAGAAGTGTCACCGTAGGAAGCAAATTCGGGCTGCACATGCGAGTCGCCCAGCAAGTCGTCCGAGCGGCGCAACGGTTTCATTCCACGTTGACCATCCGTCACGACGCCATTTTGGCCGACGCCAGAAGTATTCTCAGCATTCTGATCTTGGGTGCCTTGCACGGAGTCGTTTTGGACCTTCACGCGACCGGGCCGGATGCCGAAGAGGCCATCACCGAGATCGCGCACCTGATTAATGCGGATCTTGATGATGTGGAATACGGAAAGTTCGGGGCGAAACTGTCTGTTTGATTCCACGTCCGCATCAGACTTCGAGTTTGTCCCGGTTGGTGGCGCATTTTTCTCGGTGCCTCACTGCGGCGACGCGGTTTCTACCACGTGCCGCTTCTTCGGCATGATCTCGGTGGCATGACACAGCGATCCGGCGAACGTGACTCCGAAGTCGCCGTTACCAAGTTCGCGCACTGGGTTGATACCCAGTGCGACCACGCGTCACTCTCAGGATCACCGTGCGACATCGCTGCCGAAGACGAGCAGGGTCAAGTCATCTGCGAGTGGCTTGTCTCCCGCGAAGGCCCGTACGGCCGTGAGAATCGCAGACTGGAGTTGTTCCAAGGGAAAAGTGGCGTGCTCGATGATGAGTTGTCGGAGCCGTTCCATTCCGAACATTTCACCTGTGGGTGAGAACGCCTCGATCAGTCCGTCGGTGAACCACACCATCCGGTCATCGGTGGCAAGTCTCAATTCTTGCGGTTGATAAACCACGTCGTCCAGGATGCCGACCGGCATGGCCGTCGAAGCCAGCTCGCGGAATCCGCTCTGCGGGTTCCAAGCCAAGCCGGGAGGATGTCCGGCGTTGACATAGACCAACTGCCGCGTCTCGGGATGCCAGATCGCCACCAACACGGTGACAAACCGGCCGACCGGCAATAGCGAGACAAATCGCCGATTGACCTGCTGCAAAATGTCTTCGGGAGCGTGACTGTGGTCCGAGGCACACAACAGCAGAGCCTTCAACAGCGCTGCAGCCATCGCCGCGGGCACGCCGTGGCCAACGACATCGGCGACGACCAGCAGCCACGAACCATTCGCCAGCGGCAGGAGGTCGTAGTAGTCGCCCCCGATATCGTCGGCCGGTTGATAGTCGTGGCAAACGGCCAGTCCGGGAATGCGGACCTCTTGGGGAAGCAGATGCTCCTGGATGACTCGGGCCGATTCCATCACCCGGCGACGTTGGTTCTCAGTCGCGTCCAGTGCCCGGCTCATCAAGTTGACCGATGTGGCCAGCTCCGTCAGTTCGCGCGAGTGGGAGGTTTCCACTTGGACACCAAACTGGCCGCGCGCGATTACATCGACGGTGCGCGCCATGTGGCGCAGTGGTCGGCTCACCACGCGCCAGACGACCACGTTGACAATCGCCGCCGCCACGACGCCCAGAAAGGCGAGCATCCCGAGTTGCAGGGTCAGTTTTTGGCGGACCACGCTTTGGATGTGCTGGACATCTTCGGACACAATGACACCAATCCCACGGTCCACAACGCCATCAAAAACGACTAGGTTCCCCTCCAGCAGCAGCCTCGGCTGTGCCGTGCTGAACGCCTGTGTCAGGGCGGCGGCGGACTGCGCGGCCGCTGGACCGGACTCGCCGGAGTAAATCGTCTGCGGACCACGAGTCACCACGATCCGGTGGTTCGCCGAGTGAATGGCCTCCATCTTCAAACAGACTTCGTTGACGAAGGTATGTGTCGCCTCTGTCGAATGTCTGTCGAGATGGGCGACGGCCTCGTGAATGCCGATCGCCCCTTCGCGCAGACTGGTTCGCGCATCACTCAAGGCTTCCGCCATTTCGCGGCGATACTCCCACGTCAGCAGAGTCGCCAAGGCGATGCCCAATGGGACATTCACCGCCAAGAGTAGTCGGATGCTGATCGGCTGCGATCGAGCCCGGGGCAACCAAGCGAATGACCACAGGCGGGGACTTGTGACGGGGGAGGAGTGGGTTTCAGGCATGGGGGTGGAGTGATTCTTCTAGTTCGGTCACGGCCGTGGTCGCGGGGATGTCACGGCCTTGTGCTGAGGGGAGTCAGGTTCGGCTACCAACGACATGGTACGGGAGGGACATGGTGTGAGCCAAACGGGCGAACGGGAGGATGCGTTGCCGCAAGGCTGAATTGTTGTTGCTGCGGTCGACTTGATCGCCCACGCCTCACTGCGGCGACTCGGCTTCTACCGCGTGCAGCTTCTCCGACTTGATCTCAGTGGCGTGACGCAATGATCCGGGCAATGTGACTCCGAAAGCAATGTGACTCCGAAAACGGACAGCACCAGCACGAGTAGTCCCGCCTCAACCCAGCGTTGACGAGACCATCGCCTGACATCGGGGGCGAAGGCCAGCAACGCGATAACGGCTGCAATCAGAACGACCGCGTCGAAACTGGCTCGCTGCCAGTACGGCCCACCCAGATGGAGCCACATGCCAAACTCGTCGAACGTCAGGACCAAGCCCATCGCGTACAGCATCTCGCGGAGGAGATGAATCCGCCCCCGATGGCCGTGCAAACCAGCACGTATCCACCCACCCCCGACAGCAGGAAAATGCCGTAGTTCAGGTGATGGACGTGTGTTCCACCAACGTGCAAGAACAGGTCTGGCAACCCGTGATCCATAATCAGAAACACCGTCACGCGCGCTGCAGCAAACGTGACGAGGAACACGTACAGGATCAGCCTCAACGTGTGGCGAGCATTCTCGCGAGGGCAGTCTGAATTCCTCGAGTTGCGTCCGATCAGGGATTCAACGTTTTCAAACCCGACGTAAATCAGGTGAACCCATCAACGTGGTCAGCCAATCTCAGAGCGGCAGCGCGAGGCTAATCGGGGCGTTTGTTGCCGTGCGACCGCAGTGCGGCAACGAGATAAAAGACGCAGGCGAGATTCACCGACAGTACCATTACTTTGGGCCAACTGACTCCGTGCATCAACTCGTACATCTCAATGGGAATGTAAACGGAGCCGCTCACCGCACCCAACCATTCAGCCCAACGCCGTTGATGCCAAAGTCCAAACGCCTCCGTGAGACGAAATGCGGCGTACGCGAAGGCGGCGCAAGCCAGCATCACCAGAGTCGTGTCATTCGACTTGGCCGCGGCCTCGACAAATATCCGAGGAAACCGGCTGGCGGGGTTTAAGTGAAAGTGACGCACGAGTTCATCGGCCAATCGCCCGACATCACGGTGGATCAGAGCGAGCAGGCCGAAGCCCGCGAGCAGCACCAGTCCTCCTTTGGCCGCTTCAAACATCGCGATGACGCGGATGCTTTGCTTGGTGCTTATGAACACGGTCTCTCGCTGTTCTGCGTCGCCGTGGGCGAAGTCTGTGTCTCGGCACTCGCGACGAGTTCGAGCAATTGCCGTTCAATGACGTGCAGGCGTGCGTCCATTTGGTGAATGGCCAATTCGGCCCGCACGTTGACTTCGTGATCGATCTCCGCTTCGAGGCGGTCGCGCTTCGCCTCCCGATTCTGTGACATCATGAGAATCGGTGCTTGTATGGCGGCGATCATCGACAGGACCAAGTTGAGGAAGATGTACGGATACGGATCGAAAGCCTTGTCGAGCGGCCCCAGGATCTCCGTATTGAGGACAGCCCAAAACACGAGCCACGCCAGAAACAACAGGATGAACGTCCACGAGCCGCCCAGCTTCGCGATCGTATCGGACGCTCGCTCACCAAACGTGCGGTGGTCGGCGAACTCGGTATTGGGATTACGAGGAATGCTGATCCGGTGCAGGACTCCTTCAATGACCTCCCGCTCGTGAGGGCTGAGATGTTCCCACTCATCACGAAAAATCCGCTTGGCAACTGATTCAGACCGTTGTTTCATGAAATTCCCATCGTTGTGGTGACACCAAGGTCGCGCGGTCATCGATGATGATGTTTCTTCAGTTTGAGTCTTGGTGAGCCGGCCGGCGTCAGCCCAATGGCACTCATTTTGACGTTCTCTGAGATAGCGGAACGGCGCAAGCCGACCGGTTTCGTTGAGTTTTTCTGCTTTTCACCGGACGGCTCGCGCCGTTCCGCTACCTAAAGTGAGTGCTATTGGGCGTCAGCCCCCGGACTCTTAGGGTGAAGAGTCCGGGGGCTGATGCCGACCGGCTCACCGACAATGTCTCATCGAGAACCGTGTGAGGTATATCGCAGGGGGCACCTTCATCGCTCCCCTGAATGCGGATGCTTCGGCAATTCCTGCGAGGTGAACAAACGGCTTTGATTGTGACGGTGCGCCACGTCCCTCATCTCACGGACAGTCCAAGCCAACGGACTATTCAGCTGCAGTTGTCCTTCAAACGGTCGATAGAAACAGTGCCTCTTCTGGTTGTCCGCTGTCATTTTCGCGGGTAGCACCTTCTGAGTGGGTCTGTGCGAGGATCGCATGGTTGAGGATCACGGAGGAAAACCATGTCGCTCTCGTCAGTCGGTCGCTCGGCTCCCGTTCTGCTGCTGTTCGCGATGGCGTTCGCTACGAGTTCGGTCAGCGCCCAAGATGGCGAACTCCCGCCGCTGATGTACGACAAGCTGCTCAAGCGGCTGGATGAGTTGGAGTCTGAAGTCAGTCGCCTCAAGGCGGCACCGGCTCCGTTAGCGACCGCGACCCACGATCCTAACAACGGCGTGCAACGGACCAACTCGGAATACCTCCCGCCAGCGCCGGGATACTTTCCCGAAGCGGGTCTGATGGCCATGCAGGCGGCTGCGGGAACAACACCTCCCGTGGCACCCGCCAAACCGAAGTACCCGTCGGTCACCGTCAACGGCTTCTTTCAAGCCGACACGCTCTGGTTCGGTCAAGACGCTGAGAACAAAGCGGCGCTGGCCAATCCTGCGGCGGTCCCTCCGTTCAATGGGGACCTTCAAGACGGCGCGGGCTTTCGTCGGGCGCGACTCTCCGCCAAGGGAGCCGTCGCCGACAACGTGAACTATTTCATGCAGTTCGACTTCGGGTTCTTCGGCCGCCCCACCTTCACCGATCTCTGGGCCGAAGTGACCGACGTACCGGTCCTCGGTCATGTGCGAGTCGGCCAGTGGAAGCAGCCGTTCGGTTTGGAAGTCGTCTCCAGCGTGCGCTACCAGACGTTCCTCGAACGGTCGCTCCTGTTCCAAGCCTTCGATCCCTTCCGACATGTCGGCGCGGGCTTCTATGACTGGAGTGAGGACGAAAGTACGACCTGGCAGTTCACCATGTTCCGCACCCGCAACGATCAGTTCGGGAACGACATCGGCGACAACGGCGGCTGGTCCACCGCCGGGCGCGTCACGCATCTGCCGTGGTACGAGAAGAACGGCGATCGTCTCGATTACCTGCATCTCGGCGTCGCTTACTGGCACGGCAATCCGAGCAACGACAAGTTCCGCTATGCCACGATCCCCGAAGCCTACGTCGGTGAATTCGGAACATCCGCGGCCGGTTCCAGCAAGGTCGGCGTCCCCGCGACCGCTCAAGGAACGCCGCCGTTCGTCGATACTGGCACGTTCCTCGTCAACGACTTCACGCACGTCGGCTTCGAAAGCCTGCTCGTCCACGGTCCCTTCTCGATCCAGTCCGAATCGACACTCGCCGCCGTCAACCAAATGCTTGGCCCGCAGCTTCACTATTGGGGAGCCTACTCGCAGGCCAGCTACTTCATCACAGGAGAAAGCCGCCCCTATGACAAGAAGACCGGCGCTCTCGATCGCCTCGTCCCACTCCGGCCGTTCATCCACGAAAACGGTTGCATGCAAGGCCCTGGTGCCTGGGAACTCGCCGCCCGCTGGTCCACCATCGACCTCGACAGCGCCAACCGCAACGGCGGTCAACTGACCGACCTCACTGCCGGTCTGAACTGGTACCTCAACGGCTACACCAAACTCCAATTCAATTACATCCACGCGATGCTCGACCACCCCACTCTCGGCAACAGCCAAGCCAACATCGCGGGCTTGAGGTGCCAAGTTGATTTCTGAAGGACGTGTCTACTTCGGCCACCCCGTCGAAAATACCTCGCGTGGTTCAAAGCGAGATGTTTAACCGCGACCCTCTGGGGAGCGCGTTGCGAGGGATGTCTAGCGGCTGGGTGGCCAGCGTTGGAGCGTTTCGCGAACCCCGGGGCTTCGTCCAAAGCGACTCCAGCCCCGGCCACCCGGCCGCTTTGGCGGTCTGCTTACCATCTTGCGGATGCCGCAAGTAGAGGACCGCCTGATCGCGCAGCGTGGCGAGCGATTCGGCATCGGACAGCGTGCGCGGCGGGAACAACTCCGCGACCAAGCCGGTCAGTTGGTCCTTCAGTTCCGGTGTCAGGCCGCGACCTTCAGCCGTGATCTGGTACTGCAATGCCAACAGGTGCCGGAGCCGCTGCGGGTCGGTCAGGACCGACTTCTTCGAGCGGCGAGACTTTTTGGTTGCGGCAGACTCGGGTCGAGGCTCGTTCAATAACTGCTGAATCAGTT
>CAMAYU010000179.1 GCA_945862235.1 Schlesneria paludicola DSM 18645 | reverse complement strand
GCCCGCTCAAAGCGAAACCGAAGCCTCAACCACCCGTCGCCATCAAGCCTCCATACAAGCCCGCCGCCCACCATCCATGGCGTCGCGGACAGTGACACCACCCAACGCAAATTTCGGGAGGCGGTCCCGTTCCGCTCCGGTTCGCTCCGGTTCGCTCCGCTCACCTCCGCGAAACGGGACCGCCTCCCGAAATCCCAATGTGACATTTCTAAGTGGGCCAACCCTGTGACATTTCTATCTTGGTCCGACACAGGTTGCCGTGATGTCGCCCGGTCGCAGGGCTTCTGTTATGTTCTCGCGGCTCGTTTTGGGCGGGCTTCGCGCGAGTGAAGCTCGACGTTTTTCTCATCTGAGCAGATGGACGACAGCAAACATACGTAGGGTGCGTGGAGTCTTCGGAACGCACCTTTTTCGTTGCACACATCCTTGGTTTCGGTGCGTTCCGAAGACTCCACGCACCCTACGAGAGCGAACATGAAGACTGACGAACTGCGTGAAAAGTATCTGGCGTTCTTTGAGTCCAAGGGCTGCGTTCGGCGGCCGACGGACGTGCTCGTGCCGAAGGACGATCCGACCGTTCTGTTCACGCCGGCAGGAATGAACCAGTTCAAGAACCAGTTCCTCGGGATCGGACCGATTGAGTTCACGCGGGCGACGACCTCGCAAAAATGTCTGCGAACGGGGGACATCGGTAACGTCGGGATCACCGCCTATCACCACACGTTCTTCGAGATGCTCGGCAACTTCTCGTTTGGAGACTACTTCAAGAAGGAGGCCATTCATTGGGCGTGGGAGTTCCTCACGACGAAGAAGTGGCTGGGGCTCGACGCATCGCGGTTGAACGTGACCGTCTATCTCGAGGACGACGAAGCCTTTCAGATTTGGAACAAGGAGATCGGTCTCGACCCGAGCCGCATCTCGCGCGAGGACGAGGGAGAAAACTTCTGGCCCGCGTCGGCTCCGTCGCAAGGACCGGACGGCGTCTGCGGCCCGTGCAGCGAAATCTATTACCTGCCACCCGGTGCGACGAAGACCGTTGAAATCTGGAACCTCGTCTTCACGCAGTTCAATCGCGTCGGCAACCCGCCGAACAACCTTCAGCCGCTGCCGAAAAAGAACATCGACACGGGGATGGGCCTCGAACGCTGTGCTTCGACGTTGCAGGGCGTTCTCAGCAACTTTGAGATCGACATTCTCAAGCCGATCTGCCAAGCGGCCGGTGAGATCGTCGGCGTGAAGTACGAGTACGGTGCTCCGCAGGGACGAGCCTTGCGGCGCATCGCCGATCACGTGCGAGCTTGTTCGTTCGCACTGCATGAAGGCTGCGGTCCCGGCCCCGAGAAAGAGAACTACATCGTCCGCCTGCTCCTCCGCCGCGCGTCGATGGAAGGTTTTTTGCTCGGCACGCGCGAGCCGTTCCTGTCGCAGCTCGTCCCGGTCGTTGCCCAGATGATGAAGCAGCCGTACCCCGAGTTCGGCCAAACGGTCGAAGCGGTGCAGAACGCCATCCAAGAGGAAGAGAAACAATTCCTGCGCGTCGTCGAATCGGGAGTCGGTCGGTTCCAGAAACTGGTTGATGCCGCGAAGAAGTCCGGATCGAAGGTTCTCTCCGGCGAAGCGGCCTTCGACCTGCATCAGACCGACGGTTTCCTGATCGAGCTGACCGAATCGCTCGCCGCCAACGAGGGCCTGTCGGTGGACATGGACCAGTTCAAGGAATGCAAAGCGAAGCATAAGGAAACCAGCGGTCGCGGAGCCTTCTCGAACTCGGTCATGTCAGCTGGGCCACTCGACACACTGCGACAGACCGGCGGGACGCAGTTCCTTGGCTACGACACGACGAGTGCCGATGCGGAAGTCGTCGGCATCATCGCCGACGGACAGCTTGCGACTTCGTTCGACAAGACCGATGCCCAGATCGCCGTCGTCCTCAACCGTTCGCCCCTTTACGGTGAGGCCGGTGGTCAGGTGGGCGACATCGGCAAGCTGAGTGGCAACGGCGTTGAGTTCGAGGTTCAAGACACGCAGCGCGATGGTGAGTTGCTCGTCCATATCGGCACGCTCAAGTCGGGCAAGCTGACGGTCGGTGCGAAGGTCCAAGCCGTCGCCGATTCCTCGCGCCGCGAGGCGATTCGTCGCGCTCACTCAGCGACGCACATTCTGCATCACGCGCTGCGGACGTATCTCGGTGAGAACGCCACGCAGCGCGGGTCGAAGGTGCAGCAGGACGAACTGCGGTTCGACTTCGCTCACCCCAAGGGACTCACTCACGACGAGCTCCTGAAGATTGAGGACGAAATCAACGCGCGGATCGCCGACGGCGCACCGATCAACACCAAACTGATGCCGATCGCGGAAGCCCGCACCTTGGGCGCGATGGCCCTCTTCGGTGAGAAGTATCCGGACAACGTCCGCGTCGTCCGCATGGGCGAGTTCAGCACCGAACTGTGCGGCGGGACGCATCTCAGCAACACCGGCCAAGTCGGTCTCTGCCGCGTCATCCGCGACGAACTCGTCGCCGCAGGCATCCGCCGCATCACCTGCTTCACCGGCCCGAAGGCGATCGCTCGCATTCGCGAGACCGAGAACATCGTCAAAGAGTCCGCCGCGCTGTTGAAGTCACAGCCCGACGATCTGCCGCGCAAGATTGAAGCCCTCCAAAACGAACTGCGTGACGCCAAGAAGGAACTCGCCAAGTACGCGGGCCAGTCACTCGCCGAGACCGCAGGCAAACTGGTTGCCAGCGCCGAAACGATCGGGACCGCCAAACTGATCGTCGCGGAAGTGAAGGACATCTCTCGCGATCAACTCAAAGAGTTCACCGACCGCATTCGCGAGAAGGCTCCGTCCGCCGCGATCCTGCTCGGCCTGATCGCCGATGACAAACTGGCCTTCATCGCCTCCGTGAGTAAAGACCTCACGGCCAAGGGACTGAGCGCCGGAGACTGCGTGAAGGCCGCTGCCAAGCTGGCCGGAGGCGGTGGCGGTGGCAGGCCAGACCTCGCCGAAGCGGGCGGTAAAGACATCACCAAGCTCGCCGAAGCTCTCGCGGCGGGAGCCGATTACTTTCGAGGGAAACTTGGCTGATGAACGGGGCCATTAAAATGAAGCTGGCGATTTCGTCAGTTCGTGATTGTTACTTCTGCCAGAATACTCTTGGTCCATTCGGCAGCTTGAGCGGTAAGACGCGGCTCCGGCTCGTTCTCGTAGATGTAGTTGGCGTAGCCGCCTTCGTCGTAGGTGGCATGCAGCAACTCTTGCAGGTTGAGTCGCGCATCGGCGTCGCCGGATAGGAGCGGGACCGAGATCGTGGGGAGCGGGTCGCGGAGTGGGATGGGCCAGACTCCCACTTCGGGGCGGCGTTCGGCGCGAGCGACCAGGGCGTAGTAGTCGCAGGGGGGCAGACCTTCAAGCGGAAGGCGAGGCCCACCGCGCAGAAGGTCGATCTCGATGAAGTTGGCGTTGCCCGCCAGCAGGTAGCGGCGGCGTTTGGCGAGGTACGCCTCTCGGTCTGGTCCCGCGTATTTGTTGGCGGGGCTGAGCAGTTCAATGGTTGTGACGAGCTGCCGTGTGTCGGCCTTGCGCACCTCGATGAAAGACTCTTCCAAGACGTCCACGCCGGTGGGGACAAAGCAATGCGCCGGGGCTTCCATCAATCCGATCGATGTTTCACGGGTTGCCTGATTGCGTGGGGCGGTGATGCCGACGTCGGCTCGACCTAAGAACCGCCGTTCGTCCGAGGCCAGTTCGCGAATGTAGATGTGCAACTCCAGCTTCACGATGTAGCGCGAACCGACCTGTTGGACGAGTGACTGCCGCATGGCGGTGACAAACGTCTGATGAAAGTCGTGCCAGACCTCGTCCTGTTCGAGGTAAGGATTCATTCCGGGGAACGGCGATGTCATGTTTCTCTCCCGTGGTTCAAAGGGCGGCCGCAGTATATCCGCGACGGATCACAGTGGGCGACCGCCCGGTTTGAAACTCATCGCGAAGGTTTACCAAAACGAGGGCAAGGTGTAGGGTGCGTGGAGTCCTCGGGACGCACCGTCTGTCACGTCTCGACGGTGCGTTCCGAGGACTCCACGCACCCTGCAAGACGACAAGACTGATTCGGCACCACGCAGGCGAAACCTGATGCCTATCTCACCGCCCCTCGACCGAGTACTGACTTCGGCGATCTGGTGCGGCGTAGTGTGTTATGTCCTCACGTGGCTGCTGCATCTGTGGCTGAAGATGTTCCTGCGAGCGGCCTCACCATTTGTGATTGAGGGGACGGTTGCGGCCGTCTGTGGCGGCGGGCTGGGTGTGTTGGCGGGAGCGTATTTGGGAAAGACCGTTTCTCGCCCGTGGCTGCGCGTCGGTTTGTGCATGGGTGTGATGACACTGATTCCCTTTGTTGTCGTGTCGGCCGGGGTTTCGGGGATGATCGGGACGGGCTGGCTGATCGAACTCAGTGGCATCAAACGCTCGTTGCGAGCCAACCAGGATCACCGAATTGTCGAGTTCGGCTATCCGCTGGGGATGCTGGTTTGGTCGGGACTGATCGGCCGGGGAGTCTGTTGGTACTTCAAGGCGAGACGCGGCGAGCGGCTCTTCGCGCTGACTACGTCTCGCTCACCTGACCCATTGCCGCTCGCAAGCACGATGCAGCGTCGTAGTGTCATCACTTCGGTTTGGTGTCTGTCCTTGAGTGGCCTCGGGACGTGGCTCGTGCATTGTTCCGTCGCGAGGAATCTCGGTTGGATTTGGGGTTCGCAGTCGAGCGTCGAAGGAGCGATGGCTGTGTTTGGCAGCGTGTTGGTCGCAGCCGTCTCATCTCTTTACTTGTGCCGAGTCATCCCGAGACCATTCGTTCGGTTATGCGTCTGCGCTGCGATGACGATTGCAGTCGCGGGCTTCTTCGGTCTGTCCGGTCTCTTCGGATACCACTCCGCGATTGTGCTGATGAGACTCGCGATCGGCCGTTACTACAGCGAGACCGTGCTGTACGGCTACTACATCTTCCCGCCGATCTGGGCCGCGACGATCACGCTGGGAATCCTCTGGTACGACAGGGCGACGCACGGTGGTGTCTCGATGCTCAACTTCGATCCGCCGGAGCCTCCCCGCGACGATCTGTGATCCGCAAGGGCCAATTCCTCCCGGATCTCGGCCAATTCGCGATTCGATTGCGTCTGCGGCACTCGCTCCGTTTTGGCTTACCCCCCGCCGATCAGTTTTCATAACATCAATTATAGTAGACACATCTGGCCACGTCTCCAAGACTTTTCCGCGAGGGCCAACTCGCCCGGACGGGAGGTATTTTGTGACAAAAAACCTCTGGCGCGCGATGAAATACCTCCGGCGCGTCCCGGAGCACCTCCGGCGCGTCCCGGAGCACCTCCCGCGCGAGACAGAAGACCTCCGGAGCACGACAAAAAACCTCCGCCCTGCCTCGGAAAACCTCCGGCGCGTCCCGGAGCACCTCCCGCGCGTGACAGAAAACCTCCGGCCGGCCCCAAAAAACCTCCGGAACGCACAGAAAAACCTTCGGCCGGTGCCACAATACCCGGCTGATGATCGTCACCAAGACAGGGCCTTTCCGCGAGTTGATTGAGGTGAATGGGAGTCTCTCGTTATCGTGGCGGCCCCTAGCGAATCACCACGAATCCCCGAAGGATGAGTCCATGATCGACCGCTCTGTTTTGCTGTTCGCATTCTGCCTGACTGCTGTTTCGACGACGTTTGCCGCGGACGGACCGTTGCCGCCGAAGGACGCCGCTGCCGCGCTCAAGCTGCCGCCCGGTTTCAAAGCGACTCTGTTTGCGGGTGAGCCTGACATCACTCAGCCGATGTCGATCACGTTTGATGATCGCGGGAGGTTGTGGGTGGTTGAATGCCGGTCGTATCCGAAGTGGCTGCCCGCCGATGCGAAGGAGGGGAAGGATCGCATCCTCATTCTGGAGGACTCCGACAACGATGGCACGTTCGACAAGAAGACGGTGTTTCTCGACAAGGGCGTGAACTACAGCTCGGTTGAGTACGGGTTCGGCGGCATTTTTGTGACGGCCATTCCGAGGCTGCTGTTCATCCCCGATGCCAACGGCGACGACGTGCCCGATGGTCCGGCGCAGGTGCTGCTCGACGGGTTCGACTTGAAGGCGGTGCATAACGTCGCGAATGGTCTCGTATGGGGGCCGGACGGTTGGCTGTACGGCTGCAACGGAATCCTGTCGAACTCGAAGATCGGCAAGCCCGGTACGCCCGACGACCAGCGAACGCCCATGAACTGCGGCATCTGGCGGTTCCATCCGGTGCGGCACGAGTTCGAGGTCGTCGCGCACGGCACGACGAATCCGTGGGGTCTCGCGTTCGATGAGCGGGGCGAGGCGTTCCTCACCAACTGCGTGATTGAGCACGTCTTCCACGTCGTCCCCGGAGCACGCTTCAAGCGGATGTTCGGTGCCGACTTCAACCCGTTCACGTTCGAGCGAATGGAAACCTGCGCGGACCACATCCACTGGGCGGGCGGAACGTGGGAAGGCTCGCGCAACGCGTCGGGCAAGCACGGCGAAGCGGGCGGCGGCCACGCGCACTCGGGGGCGATGATCTATCTCGGCGACCAGTTCCCCGCCGAGTACCGCAACTGTCTCTTCACGCTCAACATCCACGGCCAACGGCTGAACGTCGATAAGCTCGAACGAAAGGCCTCCGGCTACGTGGCCAAGCACATGCCCGACTTCGCCCCCTCAAGCGACCCGTGGTTCCGAGGCGTCTGCGTGAAGCAAGGTCCAGACGGCAGCATTTACTTCAGTGACTGGTCCGACACCGGCGAATGCCACAACTACGACGACGCCACGATCCAGCGCGAGAACGGCCGGATTTACCGAGTCCATCGCGATGACTCTCCTTCTATTCCTGACAATATGAGCAAGCTTCCAACGCCGATTGTTGCTGCGCGTCTCCTCAAGACAGATCAGGCGCGAGCCAGCCAAGCTCGCAGGCTATTGCAGGAGCGAGCCATGACGCGAACACTCGACAGCCGCAGCTCAAAGTTCGTGCTCGACCTCGCCATGAATTCCGTTCCTGGACGCGGCCCTGCGCAATTGCAGGGGTTGTGGACTGCTCATGCGTGCGAATTGCTGACCGAAGACCTTCGAGTTGCGCTTCTCGGTAACACCGATGACACGATGCGAGGTTGGACGGTCCGGCTCGAACTTGAAGACAAGACCGCGTCGCCTGAGATGCTGGCCAAGCTGGCGGAACTCGCGAAGTCGGACCCCTCGCCGTATGTGCGGTTGCAACTGGCGAGTGGCTTGCAGCGGCTGCCGCTGGTGGATCGAAAGGAGATCGCGCGGGGACTGGTCTCGCACGCCGAGGATGCTGCGGACAACAACCTCGTCCTGATGATGTGGTACGGGATCGAGCCGCTCGTGGCCCAGGGCGATGACGACATGCTGCCGCTCGCGCTGGCGACGAAGATTCCCAAGCTGCGGCAGTTCATCGCGAGAAAGCTCGCGACGGATGCGGCTCCGCAATTCGGGCCGCTGCTGCGATGGCTCGAAGAGGCGGGTGAAGATGTCGCCGTGCAGCGGGATGTTCTCGCCGGGCTGCACACCGCCGTCGAAGGGCGACGCGATGTGAAGGCCGATGCCGGTTGGGCCAAGCTCAGCGCGCGACTTGCCATGAGCGGTGATCCGACCGTGCGAGACCTCAGCCAGCGGATTTCACTGGTGCAGGGAAGCGATGCGGCGTTCAACCACTTCATGACGGTGGTGAAGGACGCGAAGGTCAAAGCGATCGAACGAGAGCAAGCTCTCGCCGCCATCGTCACCACGCGCCGGCCCGCTGTCGCCGACTTGCTGCTCGACCGGCTGAACGATGCCGACCTGCGTGCCTCCGCCATTCGCGGTCTCGCCGGGTTTGATCGCGCGGAAGTCGGCAAAGAAGTTCTCGGTCGCTATGCCAAGCTGAGCGACCCCGAAAAGCTCGACGCCATCAGTACGCTGACCGCTCGCGACAAGACGGCCCTCGCGCTGGTCCGTGCCGTCGAAGCAGGCCAAATCAATCAGCGCGAGCTGTCGGAATTCGACATCCGTCAGTTGCAACGCTTCAAGGAACCGAAGCTGAAGGAACTTGTGAACAAGGTCTTCGGAGCCAAGCCCTCGTCCGCCGAACGAGCGAAGCAAATCGCCGAGATGAAGGCTCAGATTTTGGCGGCAGACGCTTCCACGGCGAGCGCCGCGCGCGGTCGCACAGTCTTCACCAAGAACTGCATCTCGTGCCACACGCTCTTCGGCACAGGTCGCCAAGTCGGCCCCGACCTGACTGGGGCACAGCGCACGGACCTCGACTACGTCCTGATCAACGTGATGGACCCAAGCGCCCTCGTCGGCGGAGCCTATCGCGTGACGGTCCTCGTCACGAAAGACGGCCGCGTCGTAAACGGCGTCGTCAAAGCGGAAGACGCTCACACCATCACGCTCGAAACGGCCACCGAACGCGTCGTCATCGCCACCCAAGACATCGAAGAACGGGCACAACAACCGGTCTCGATGATGCCCGAAGGCTTGCTCCACCGCCTCAAGCTGGAAGAAATCCGCGACCTCGTGAAGTACCTCGCCAGCCCGGACCAAGTGGTTGCGGAGTGAAAAGACGAAGCCATTCCGGATCGAAATCACTCTGCTGGTTCCCTGCCGCGCGACCAGCAGAGTTCGCACTCTAGTGCCTCTTGCGAAATGAATGGCTGATATGAGAACACTGAAGCTGGAACTGCTCGTTCTCTTCGCAGCAGTCATCGCAGTGAATGCTTTTGCGCAGGATGGCGACGGGCCAATTGAGCAAGCTCAGTCGCTGATTCGTCGCACCGAGGGAAAGGTCTTTCGCGATGCGGTTACTCCGCACTGGTTGCGCGAAGGGAAGAGCTTTTGGTATCGCGTCAGCACTGCTCCGGACAAGCATGAGTTTGTGTATGTGGACGCGGTGTCGGGAGCCGTTCGTCGCGCGGGCAGCCTTAAAGAACTTGGCGTTCCCGAAGAAGAGGCTGTTTCGACATCGGCCCAGCGGTCTCTTAAGCCGCTGCGGACGCGGGTGAATGGTGAGGCGACGACGCTGCGTGTGAGGAACTCGACGGCCGATTCAGTCGAGCTTTACTGGGTGAATCAGTCCGGGGAACGCCGGTCGTATGGTCGCGTTCGTGCGGGAGACACCAAGGAACTCTCGACGTATGCCGGGCACGTCTGGCTGCTGACCGATTCGCTCGGCAGTCCGCTGGGCTTCTTCGAGACACCGCCGACTGGTTTGGAAATTGAAGCCGACGGAAAGCCCTCCCAGTCTGATCCGGACATTAAGGGCGAGTTGGAAGAGAAAAGTGAGGAGCCCAAGAACCCCGGTCGATCGCCGGACGGGAAATGGTCGATCCGCTTCGAGAATCACAACGCGATGCTCGTCACAAACGAGGGGACTGCGAAAGAGGGCACCTCGACACCGCTGACCACAGACGGAACCGAGCTGCATCCTTATCGCGGGCCGATCCTCTGGAATGACCACTCGAAACACTGCGTCGTCCTGCGCGTGAAGAATGTGGCACGGCGCGAGGTCACAATCGTCACGTCCTCGCCGCGCGATCAGCTTCAGCCGAAGCTGATCAAGTACGACTACTTCAAACCGGGTGACGAGCTGCCGCAGAGCCAGCCGGTTCTCGTCAGCGTGGCGGATAAATCGGCGAAGGTGATCTCGCACGAACTCTTTCCCAACCCCTTCACCGAGAGTGGCCACATCGACATCCGTTGGTCGCCGCGAGGTGACGAATTCACGTTTGACTACAACCAGCGAGGCCACCAGATCTATCGCATCCTCGCGGTGAATGCGGCGAGCGGAGCCGTTCGCAAAGTGATCGAGGAGTCGAGTCCGACCTTCATCGAATGGAACGACAAGACGTGGCGCAGGTGGCTCGATGACACAAACGAGCTCCTGTGGATGAGCGAACGCGACGGCTGGGCACACCTGTGGCTGTACGACGCGGCTACCGGTTCGGTGAAGAATCAGGTAACGCGCGGCGAGTGGGTCGTACGGCGAGTCCTCAAGGTGAACGAGAAGGACCGCTGCGTCTGGTTCCTCGCGGGGGGAGTTCGATCCGGCGACGATCCGTATTACCGCCACCTGTGCCGCGTGAACTTTGACGGTTCCGGTTTCATACGACTCACCGAGGGAGACGGCGATCACGCGATCGAGTTCTCGCCACACGAAGACTTCTTCATCGACCGGTGGTCTCGCGTGGACCATCCCACTGTCACGGAGCTTCGTCTTTGCGCCGACGGTAGGCTCGTGTGCCAACTCGAACGAGCCGACATCGCGCTGCTGCTCGAATCGGGCTGGAAACTACCGGAACGATTCGTCGCAAAGGGCCGCGATGGAAAGACCGACATCCACGGCATCCTCATCAAGCCGTCTCACTTCGACCCGCAGAAAAAGTATCCGGTCGTGGAAGAGGTCTACGCCGGGCCGCACGGTTCGTTCACTCCCAAGTCGTTCAGTCGCCTGATGCGGCAGCATGTCCTCGCGGAACTCGGCTTCATCATCGTCCAAGCCGATGGCATGGGAACCGACGAACGGGGCAAGCAGTTTCACGATGTCTGCTGGAAGAGATTGGAAGACGCGGGCTTTCCAGATCGCATCGCTTGGATCAAAGCCGCCGCCGAGTCACGGCCTTGGATGGACCTGACCCGAGTCGGCATCTACGGCGGCTCGGCGGGAGGCCAAAGCGCGATGAGGGCCTTGATCGATCATCACGACTTCTACAAGGTGGCCGTCGCTGACTGCGGTTGCCACGACAACCGCATGGACAAAATTTGGTGGAACGAACAATGGCTCGGATGGCCGCTCAACGAGTCGTATCTCCGCAGCTCGAACGTCGAACACGCAGGCCGCATGCACGGAAATCTGCTGCTAATCGTGGGTGAACTCGACACCAACGTCGATCCCGCATCAACCATGCAAGTTGTCAACGCCCTCCAAAAGGCCGGCAAGTCGTTCGACTTCATGCCCCTGATCAACACCGGCCACGGTGCGGCAGAAACTCCCTACGGTACTCGCCTACGCATGGAATACCTGACACGGCACCTGCTGATGCCGACTTCAAGATCGTCGCAAGTGCGGTCGAACTGATCGGCTCCATTGGAAGCCAATGGTAACTCAAGAGCATCGTCACACACGGAACTTGGCCGCTCAACCCGTGATGAGCTGCAACGTGGAGTCGGAAATCCGACTCACAGCGGCTTCACTCCACCAGGTTGATCTTTAGTTCTTGCCGTTCGCCGTTGCGGAGGATGGTGAGGGGGAGTTGGTCGCCGACTTTGTAGTTCAGCTTGATGTGCATGTTGAACTCTTTGGTGTTCAGGCGGGCGGGTTGGCCCGCAATGGCGACGATGATGTCTTTTTCTCGCAGGCCGTCATTGAACGCTTGCTGGCCACCTTTGCCCTGCTTGTTGATCCATCTCACTTCGAGCGGCGTGTCGGTGGCGGGAAGGTTCAGTTTTTCACGAGCATCATTCGATAGAACCGGCGTCCAGACTTGGAAGCGGGGCGGGGCGTTCCACATCGAGCCGCGCCACGAGAAGTCGTACTTCTTCCAGCCGGACTTCAGCGCGACGGTGTGCTTGCCCGAGCGGCTTGTTTCGATTTCGACTTGAGCGTCACCAAGAGGCGAGTTGTGCAGCACCCACTGCATGTCGGCGATCGAGGTGATGCGCTGGCCGTTCATGCGGACGATCTCTTCGTTGGCGAGCAGTCCCGCGACGGAGGCGGCTGAGTCGGGCAAAACCTTTTCGATCAGGACGCCGCTCTTGCGATCGATCTTCAGGCCGAGGCTATCCGGCAGCGGGAACTTGTACATCATGTCGATCGAGAACTTGCCGGTGTCGAGCGCGTGCTTGTGTTCGGCATCGTGAATGTTGTGGCAGTGGATGCAGTTCGACCGAGTCGTCTCCTGCGCATACTTCGCGGGGTTGCTGAGGCCCGGCAGTTCGAGGGCACTGCTGACCGGCTTCGGTTCGCCCCGCTTGCCCTTCAGTTCGGCCGCGTTTTTCGGATGCGCGGCGTGGAGTTCCAGCACGCGGTTCATCGTGTTAAGCAGTCCCTCGATCGAGTTGTACGCATCCGATCCTTCGGCGCTTTGCGTCCCATACCGCGCGTAAACGACTCCGTCCGCGTTGATGAACATCCCGGCCCAGTTCAGATCGTGATCGAACTGGAACAGCGAGAGATCGACCCCTTTCATCTCGACCTGCCTGACCGAGACGAACTTCTCTTTGGCGAGGGCCTGCACGCGATCGTTGCCATTGGCGACATCAGCATCGAACGCCGCACAGTCCTTGCACGGCACGCAGCGAAACGTAACGAAGATCGGTTTATTAAGTTTCTTGGCCTCGGTCATCGCCTGTTGAATGTCGTTGTAGACCCACAGATCGGTCCGCGCACCGTTGGCGTCTTTGAGCCGCTCGCGCAGGCCGTCGTCTGCCACGCTGGTCGAGACGCAGACGCCCATCGAGCCACACACGAACAAAACCAACACGCCGATCAATCGGTTCCAGCTCAATCGATTCATTTCAATCCTCTCGGGTTTGTTGAAATGGGGGATGCTGTGCCACGCGGATGGGACGTTTTGCGAGCAGTAAACAAGGGGGAGCCGAACGGGGTCTCGATGTAAGAGGCTATCCGAGAATTAGCGTGCCCCTAACAGTGACGCAGGTATTGAGTTGGGTGCCACGGTCACGGCTTTGCGTGGCCGTGTCTTCGCTACGACCGAAGCACGGCC